>JAEEJW010000192.1 GCA_016282095.1 Ruminiclostridium sp.
CAAACAGCAGGTCGGTAAATTTCATTTTTCTTTCTTGTCTCCGCCTTTTCTTTTGCGCCGACCGCCGAGCGGACGACATTAGTATATTTATTATACATTATTATGGTACTATTTTCAACTGTTTTCGGAAATTTTTTGAAATTTCGGTAAAATAACCTTAAAAACCCGTCTTTTATGTGAAAATTCTCGTGATGTGAATTTTCACAATTGCAGAAATAGCAGGCCGCTAACACGTTCTGTTGTGCGATTTTAATGTGAAAAATCGTATCATCTGAATTTTCACAATTCTGACGTGAATTTTGCATTTTCTGAGGCCTGTTTTCCTCTGTGTGTCTGCGAAGGGCTTTGCAGCGGTGTTTCGGGTCTTTGGCAGGTCCGATGGGCAGCGAGGTATCTGAACGGGTCAGAAGTGGGCGGGGAAGTGCCCGATAAAAAATCGGGTCATCTGATTATCTGCGAAGGCGAGTGTGCGTCGGGAAGGCTGTCAGAGGAGCTCCGGAAACAGGTTTCCGGCGAAATCAACAATAATGGTGTGAAAATCAATATTTTCCGGAGCCTGGCGTGGTTCGGCACGCGCCTTAGCTGCCGGAAACTCAAAAATAACGTGATTTTAAAATGCCGTGAACGCAATAAATAAATACCGGGGCGTGCGTTTCGGAAAACAGTAATTTTGTGTCGATGAACAGGATTTTTTGTCGAAAATCCTTCCAGTCCCTTTAGTAATGGCGCAGATCGGATCAGACTGTTATATGAAATTGCGTAAAATCTGAAAACCGGGCATACCATTTTCCGACAAAAAATAATTCGGGTCATCGTAATTTTGTACGATATGACGAAAAAGTCCTATTTTTGTGCAAAAACGACACGGGAACAAGCATTTTTACGTCGTGAGATCTGCGGAAAATGCCCGGAAAGTTGTCAACAGTTTCAACGGGCAGAGCTGTTGAAAAGTGGGCAGAAAAATCGGGTCATCTGATTTTTCACAAAAAATCGGCTCATCCGGAACAGAAAATCCGGGCTGTGGAATTTCCGAAAGCAGAAATTCAGGCGGCTTGAATTTCGAGTAAACAGAGTATTATAGTATGCATAAATTTCATCATATTAAAGCTGCTATCTGATAAATCGCAAAAGCATATTCCGATGAAAAAACAGCCAGGAATGATTTCACAAAATAACGCATTAGCAAGACAGGGCATTAAATTCTTGCAGCGGATTTTCGGCTTATCCCAGTGAGACAGTAGGAAAATAATTTACAGATATAAAGCAGGCACGCAATAAAGCGCAAAAGCAAATCCCGGAAAGATCTCATATCAAAAAACGCGCTGAATTTAAAACAATAATGCGTTAATGTGATAAAATCCGGAGGCTCGGAAAGCAAAAATTTTCGCCGGAATTTCTTGCTGCTCTGACCCGCGAGAAGCGGATCCGGTAAGCCGATGCATACCAACAGTAAAAAATCTCTCCCCTCAATGAAGGAATTTTGTGTCATATTTCAGAGTATGGGAATAAAAATCAATTGACAATTTGATAATAATAAGGTATAATATATAATGTATGATTATGGCAGTCTGCCGTGATAGAAACCGGAGGGTAAAACTTGTATTTCGGAAGCGTTAGGTTTTTCAAGCACGTTATAGTCGGAGTTACTATACTTTTGATAGTTATACCCTGTGTGTTCTGTGCGATACTCGCTGTAAAGCTGAATGAGGCCGAGGCCGAGAACAAGGAGCTCAGGACCGAGGTGGCTGATTACAGGGTGCTCGGTCATAAGGGCGAGTATTCAGCCGAGGAACTTTTTGATCTCTATAAGGAAAATCTCACCGACAAAGACGGATTTCTGAAACTCGCCAGTGAATACGACACAAGCGCATACAATGCTGCCGCACAGACCGAAGAATCCGGAGAAGCCGTCCCCGTTAACGCTGAAACAGACTCTTCCGAGACTACAACGACTTCGGCTTCTGCTGCGGTCACAACTACCGAAGGCATAAAGGCTGTCTCAATTCAGATAGATGATGAAGAGGACGAAGAAGAAGATCCCGGTTTCGAGACCACCGCGGCACATGACCCGGAAGTAGTGATCACGAATGTTCACCCGGCTTATGAATCGCTGTATCCCGACCTCTACGCGGCTGTTCCGGAGAATCTTGTGTATAATGCCGACATGGATTATGTGTACCTTACTTTCGATGACGGTCCTTCAAAATATACCGACAGTATCCTCGAATATCTGAGGATATACGACCTGAAAGCGACATTTTTCGTAGTACCCGACGGCACAGACGAATGTGCCGCGAAACTCCGCAAGATAGCGAACGCAGGTCACACGATAGGCATACACACAGCCACACACGACTATACCAAGATATATGCCAGTGTGGAAGCGTATCTTGAAGACTTCAAGATCGCTTATGACAGAGTATATGACGCAACAGGCATAAAGTGCAATCTGTTCAGATTTCCGGGCGGAAGCATCAACGACTTCAACAAAGAAATACGAAGCGATCTGATAGCCGAGATGACAAGGCGTGGGTTCGTGTACTTCGACTGGAATGTGGACAGCAGCGATGCCCTCGGTGCAACGTGGACGGAGATGTATAACACAGTTCTGAAACAGACCGCTGCTGCTAACCGTGCCGTTATCCTGATGCACGACTATAACGGCGGCTGGAACACGATCCTCGTACTGGAGGATATCATAAAGGCTCTGCTTGATGACAAGCGCGGCTACAAGCTGGACAAGCTGACCGAATATGTAAAGCCGGTCCAGTTCTGACAGTGATTTATCGCAGCGACCAACGGCTGCGGGGCAGATAAAATGTATGCTGCTGAGAAGTAACATACGGATCGGGAGCGCGGGCTCCGCGCAAAGTAATATAGTGATTTGTCGCAGCGACCAACGGCTGCGGGACAGATAAAAAAGTATGCTGCTGAAAAGTAACATACGGATCGGGAGCGCGGGCTCCGCGCAAAGTAATATAGTGATTTGTCGCAGCGACCAACGGCTGCGAGGCAGATAAAATGTATGCTGCTGAAAAGTAACATACGGATCGGGAGCGCGGGCTCCGCGCAATATAGGAAAGGAGTCGGAGACCGTATGGTCTTCGGGCAAGGCAATGGGAATAAAGGATAATTTTCAGCAGGCTCTGCGTGAGCTTACCGGTACCGAAAAGGACGATCAGCAGAAGCGCGAAAAGAACGTGGATGCTATGAAAAGTGCCGTATCCACCGACACAGGTGAATTCGACGCGGTCGATCCGGACAGAACGTCCTACGAGGAGATACAGCGCAGGGCATCGGCTGCTGCCAGCGAATATGACAAACAGCAGACTGCCTTCGGCGCGGGCGATTACGATGACCCGAACATCGCGCCCCCTCCGCAGTCCGTGACACTCGGAAGCACGAATTTTGACCCCACGGACGACGATATGCTATCTATGAACAGGAGTTCCGGCAGCATTCCTTTCGTTGAGCCGCTCCAGCCCGGCGTCAGCGCAGTTCCGCCCCGCCGCGAGCAGGACCAGAGCACTTACCGCCGGCAGAACGCGAACTACAGCCAGCAGAGTGCAAATACTCAGCAGGCAGGTTACGGACAGCAGAATCAGGGCTACCGCCGCCCGGCACAGCCTGCCGGCAGCGCTGCTCAGGATCAGCAGACCAAGTTCAGCAGCCAGCCTTATCAGCGCCCGATGAATGATGACGATGAAATAACCGTTATATCCCGCAATACGGTAATAGACGGAAATATACGCTCCTTCGCAAACATGACCGTTGACGGAAACGTAAAGGGCAACATTGAGACCACGAAGGATATGGACATAAACGGCAAGGTAGTCGGCGATATTTCCTGCAACAACGCACAGCTCCGCACATCGCAGGTGCAGGGCAACATAAGGATGAAAGGCAACGCCTACATGGAGCGCGACACTCTGCTCATAGGTGATCTCACTTCTACATACGCGAATATAAACGGTAAGGTAAAGGGCAACGTCTCTACCACCGGCAAGACCGAGCTAAAGAGCGATGCCGTTATCTTCGGTGATATAAGCGCTTCGACAATAACCGTCAACGACGGCGCTATCATTCAGGGTTATGTAAGCACCACATTCCTCAACAAGGAAGAAAGCAGAAACATATTCCCCGACGCTATCACTATCGGCGAATAAGCAAAACCATAACTGCTCCCCTGCCGAATGGCAGGGGAGTTTTGTGAAAGGACAAAATGGAATACATCTGGAAAACGGATTGTCTCGATCTTGCGCAGACGCTTGAGAGCGGTCAGTGCTTCCGCTGGAAACGACAGGAAGACGGCTCATATACCGGCATATCCGGTTCACATATCCTGCGGATAAAGCAGCGGCCTGACGGAGCGGTGCTCACCGTGCGCAGCGAGGAAGAAGCCCGGTTCTGGCTGCGGTATTTCGACTGCGATACCGACTACGCCGCCGTGATAAAGCAGTTCTCCGCCGACAAGACCCTCCGGGAAGCCGCAGAAGAGAACCGCGGCATAAGAATACTGCGGCAGGAACCTTTTGAGACGCTTATCAGCTTTATAATATCGCAGAACAACAACATACCGCGCATAACCGGCATAATCGGACGGCTGTGTGAGAGCTTCGGCGAGCGAATAGACGACGGAATATTCACATTTCCGGACGCCCGGACTATTGCCGCACTGACGCCGGAGGATCTCGCTCCGCTGCGGGCGGGATTCCGGGTGCGTTACATACTTGACGCAGCGAACAAAGTAAACAGCGGCGAGGTCGATCTTCAGAGTATATGTGATATGTCTTATGACGAGGGCAGGGAATACCTTAAGACCATAACCGGAGTAGGTGACAAGGTTGCGGACTGCGTGCTGCTGTTCGCATATCATAAGACCGAGGCATTCCCGGCGGACGTGTGGATAAAGCGGATAACCGCCGAGTACTACGCCGACGGACTGCCCGAGTGTATGGGCGAATACAAGGGAATTGCCCAGCAGTACCTGTTTGAATATTTCAGAAAACGGGTACCCGCTGTAAAGTGAGAACGAAAGGAAATAAGAAAATGACTTGTGTAAGATGCGGAAAGATACTTGAACCTGACGAGAAATTCTGCCCTGCCTGCGGAAAGGCTGTAGAACTCCCGCAGGAGCAGACTGCCGAGCCTGTGGCTCCCGCAGCGGAGGAGGTCACGCCCCCTACACCTATGTACGGAATGAACTGCACGCAGAACGACCGTCCTTCGGCGTCTGTGGAAGCTGTATACAAAGCTCCGGCGCAGCAGGCTCCGACAGCTGCGCAGTATAAGGCTCCGGCAGCGGAGCGCCCTGCCGCGAAGGAGAAGGAATTCTTCGGCAAAGGTGCCTTTATCCTCTGCCTTGTCGTTATAGCGATACTTGCGGCGGCCGCGGGAATGTTTGCCTATATGTACTTCTCGCTGATAGGAATGATATGAGCGAAAAAGCAAAGAACGGCATCAGAATTGTCGTCATAGTACTTGTATCGGCCGCCGTGGGTCTGGTGCTGGGATATCTTGTCAGCAATCAGGAGCTGCGGTATATGTTCAGCCGTGAGTATCGGGAGACCGTAAAGGGCATCGAGATCTACACCTGCGGCACGATAAACGAGGAAAACTATCTTGCTCACAAGTCGATGCTCGCCTATGCGCCAGAGGAGCTGGCGGAGTGCTGCGGCAAGATATATTTCACCGGAAGTGAGCTCCCGATACCCGCCAACGACACAGGCTTCGGACAGGCGCTTGGCATCACGCAGGGCAATACGGTGTATGTCTCAACACTGACCTACGGCGCGGATGTGGTGCTGCATGAGATGTTTCACGCCTACGATCACGAGCATGGTATGCCGTCCTCGAATGACGGGGATTTCATTGTGGCGTTCGGCGAGGAGAGTGAGAGGATAAGGATAGCGGCGGCAAGCGAATCGCTGCTGGCTTCGGAATTTTACGCCGAAGCGGGAGCCATGTATATCATCAGCCCCTTTGAGCTGAGCATACGCGCTCCGAAGACCTACAGCTACTTCAACGGCATTTTCGGAATGTATGAATAAATCAGAAACGCAGACAGTCATATTCTGTCCGCGTTTTGTTTTTATATCTCAGCTCCGACGGTATAACCGTTTTCGCTCCAGTAGTCGAGGAGGCTTCCCAACAGCTCGGCGTTGGTCTTTGATACCGCGTGGAGCAGGTATATGCCGCTGTGGGTCGAAGCCTCGATTTTTGCGAGGGCTTCGGCGGGATCGGTGGTGGCTTTCGGATCCCAGTCAGCGTAGGCGAAGGACCAGAACAGGCTTGTATATCCGAGCTGATGCACGTCGTCGAGGGTGCGCTCCGAGAATTCGCCCATCGGGAATCTGAACAGCGTCATTTCATAACCGAACTCGTTTTTTACATAATCGTGGAGTTTGGTGATATCTGCCCAGACTTCTTTCTGCGTACAGTGCGGCAGCGACGGGTGCGACCATGTGTGGTTGCCGACGGTGTGGCCTTCGTCTATCATTCTCTGTACAAGTTCCGGCGCAGACTTGCAGTAGTCGCCTGTCACGAAGAATACCGCCTTTACTCCCTTTTCTTTCAGCGTATCGAGGATAGATGCCGTATAGCCGTTCTCATAGCCTTCGTCGAAGGTCAGGCAGATACGCTTTTCCCCGGAAGTAAGGAATCTCGCTCCGAGGTCGGCGTATTTCTTTTCCGCATTCACAGCGTCAAGCGGGCGGTTTTCGCTGTCGCGTTCCTTGCCGAGCCCCCAGCCTATGCTGTTTTCGGAGAAGGACATAGTGCTGATGTAGGACGAGGCAAAAGCCGCCTCGTCGGAGGTTATTGCCCCGGTGGTATCCGAAGTTCCGGTCACGATCCCGCTGTCGGTCACGTCCTTTGGCTCTTCGGTGCCTATTGCATCGGAAGTGCTGCGGGTCCCGGTGGACTCGGGCATATTTTCGATGATGCTGTTGTCGCTGTCCTTGTCGTCATCCACGATACCGCGTTCATCCGCGTCATAAGTGCCGTTTCCGGTCATATCCGCGTAAGTCGTTGTAGTCGAAGTTCCCGGCTCATTCTTCCTGTCCGCACAGCCTGCAAGTGCAAACAGCGCTGTAAGGAGTGCGCAGCATAATATCAGTATTTTAAGTTTCATGATATATCATTTCCTTTCAGATCGTATGCGGTTTTATTCCGCAGAAAATATTATCTCCGTTTTTTGCGTTTTTATTCAATTAGAGTCGCTTGCGCTTGAGTGAGAAGAGAGTCGCTTGCGTTCGAGTGAGAAGAGAGTCGCTTGCGCTTGAGTGCCTCCGGCGGCCAACCCCTTTAAAAAGGGGTTGGATCCCTAAACTAATCGCTTCGCCTTGCAGACTCGATAATAAATACCCCTTTAGAAAGAAAAAGACGCTAAAATATAAAAATATCTGCTCCTATTAACTGACAATAGGAGCAGATTTAAACAGCGTAACGTTCAAAGTTTTTGAAAGGAGTCCGGGCGAGCGCCGGATTAAAGGTACATATTCATCAGAGAATTATAATAATCGGAAGTAGAAACAAAATCGGAATCTTCGTCGGTGTCTTCGGTCAGGAAGTCGAGCACGCCAGTTCCCGAGGGCTTGATGCTTGAAGCATAGCTTGATATAGCCGAGGCCGCAGAGGATACGCTGTTAAGGAAGCCTTCGAGACCTACGCTTTCAAATTTTGTGCTGTCGAAAGCGAGACTGCCATTGTCGGAGACTGTGATCCCCGCTTTTGCGAGTGCGTCGGCTCCTGTCTGTGCGGCTGTCCTGAGGATATTCGCATACATGAACGCCGACGATGTGGTCCCCGCCCTGAGGTCGGTCAGCAGAGAGTTGTATTTATCGACGAAATCCGTTATCTGCTTTGCTGCGGAGCTGTCGGAAGTGCCGTTAAGTGAAGTCAGCAGTTTAAGCGACGAGGTAAGGCTGTCAGCCGAGGCTTTCAGAGAATTGTCCGAAGTCGTTAGTCCCAGCGAGGCTATGACCTTTGCGGCAGTTGTGTCGTCTGCCGCATTCTGTATAGCGTAGAGATAAGTACTGCCGTCTGCACGGGCAGCAGGGTTGGTACTCTCCGCGGCCATGTTCGCTGTGCCGACGACCTTTGTCCCCTTGTCCGTCTGCATCATCGAAGTGAGTATCTCGGTGAACGACTGTGTATTCTCTTCGCCGTATTTTATCGAATTTCTGGTGTTCTCTATCTTGGTACGGATAGCTTCACCTATCATACCCGGTTGGTAAATATACATACTATCACCCGGTAATATTATAGCATATTAAGATGAAAAAAGCAATGGGAACAATACAATAGCCGCAAAAACTTACAGAGGAAATATTGAGTGCGCGGGCTCCGTGCCGGTAAGAAAAAAGCTCCGGGTGAGCGGAGCTTTTTGTTTCAGAATTTGTGTCTCAATACTTTTGTCTTTTCCAGAGCTGTCATTACAGTGAAAGAACAGAGCACTCCGACAAAGCCCTGTATCAGGTTTTCGGGAACTCCGAGTATCGCACCCTCAAACGAGCCAGTTATGAATAACATCTCAAACACAAAGTAGCCTGCCGCCATGAAGAGCTCTGCTGTTATGGCTCCGGCTATTCTGCCGATGTTTGTGTGGTTCGCGAAAAGCGATACACCTGCGACAGCTATGAGCGCCATACAGCCCTTTATAATGAACGTCGCGGGAGCAAACACCGTATAGCCTGCGATGATATCGGCAAGTGCGGAGCCGATCGCCGCAGCCGCGAATCCCCAGGGGCCGCCGCATATCCAGCCCGCGAGTATCACAAACCCGTCGCCCGGGTTCACATAGCCTTTTGTTATCGTCGGTATGCGTATAAGCAGCGTTGCCGCGCATATAAGCGCCGCGAATACCGCTGCGAGTACAATTTTCCTTAATTTTTCATTCATACACTCATCACCTTTAATCCCTATTAAAATTATATGTTTATCGGGATAATGTAATTATATCACTTATCAATTCATTTGTCAAGGGGTTTGCGGTTTTTTGTTATGCCGGCAGTATGATAAACTATTTAATGTCTGCTCATCAACCGCGAAAAGGCTTCATAGCGCAGCTTGAAGCCTTTTCACGGTTGCAAAAGTGCAAGGAAAATTCCGAAATAAACAAATTATCCTTGCACTTTTGTTCGTCCGAAGGACGAAATGAGCTTGACATCAAGGAATGTGTCCGCCTTAAAAAGACGCTGAAAGCGTATTTTTAAGGATTTCCGAAGTCCGCTTTGCGGATTTCGGGACAACAACTGCCAAAAGGCAGTTGTTGAGGACACATTATTTATATGCCGACTGAAAAATAACCCCCGCTTCATCTGAAGCGGGGGCTTGAAGTGCTTGACCGATCAAGCACCGTATTTAACAGTATTGATCTTGATGCCGGGGCCCATCGTGGAAGTGATGGTGCAGCTCTTGATATACTGACCCTTTGCAGCAGCAGGCTTAGCCTTTACGATAGCGCCCATGAGAGCTTCGAGGTTCTCGGAGAGCTTATCCTGGCCGAAAGAAGCCTTGCCGATCGGGCAGTGGATAATGTTGGTCTTGTCAAGTCTGTACTCGATCTTACCGGCCTTAGCGTCTGCTATAGCCTTGCCGATCTCAGGAGTAACTGTACCGGCTTTGGGGTTAGGCATTCAGCCTCTCGGACCGAGGCCCTTACCGAGACGACCTACAACACCCATCATATCGGGCGAAGCGATTACTACGTCGACGTCCATCCAACCGTCCTGGATCTTCTTTACTGTATCGTCATCAGCGATGTAATCGGAACCTGCGTCCTGAGCTTCCTTGATCTTCTCGCCCTTTGTGAATACGAGTGTTCTTACGGTCTTACCTGTACCGTTGGGGAGAACTACCGCGCCTCTTACCTGCTGGTCTGCGTGGCGGGAGTCAACGCCGAGTCTTACGTGGAGCTCGACTGTCTCATCGAACTTTGCTGTTGCGGTCTTGCAAACGAGATCGCAAGCTTCGCCAACTTCATAGAGCTTTGCGGAGTCTATGAGCTTGACGCTTTCATTATATTTCTTTCCGTGTTTCATATTATTATCCTCCTTGTGGTCAGACGGTCTGTGACCTCCCACTTAATGTTGTTGTCAGTCTGTTACTTCGATGCCCATGGAACGAGCAGTGCCTGCGATCATCGACATAGCTGCTTCAAGCGAGCCTGCGTTGAGGTCGGGCATCTTCTGCTCTGCGATCTGCTGTACCTGAGCCTTTGTTACCTTAGCTACCTTTGTCTTGTTCGGTGTGCCCGAAGCTGTCTCGATGCCGGCAGCCTTCTTGAGGAGAACGGCTGCGGGAGGAGTCTTTGTAACGAATGTGAAGCTCCTGTCCGCATAGACAGTGATAACAACAGGGATAATAAGACCTGCGTCATTCTTTGTGCGCTCATTGAATTCCTTTGTGAACGCCATGATATTTACGCCGTGCTGACCGAGTGCAGGGCCTACCGGCGGTGCGGGAGTTGCTTTACCCGCGGGTATCTGTAATTTGATAAATCCGACTACTTTCTGAGCCATTGTGTTTTACCTCCAAAAAATTTAAAAAGAACTTTCGATCTGCTGAAATAACGGTCATACCTTGATCTTTTCGACCATGGAAAGCTCGAGCTTTGTGGGAGTTTCTCTGCCGAACATGGACACATTGACGAGCACGGACTGTGCTTCCTCGTCCACTTCCTTGACGGTACCCTCGAAGCCCTTCAGAGTTCCGGAGTTTATCGTCACGATGTCGCCGACCTTTACCGCCGCGACAGTCTTTGTAATTCCGAGGTTTTCGATCTCAGCATCGGTGAGCGGGATCGGTTTGGATCCCGGGCCGACGAAGCCCGTAACACCGCGGGTATTGCGGCAGATATACCAAGTCTCGTCCGTCATGACCATTTTTACATAGACATAGCACGGGAACAGCTTTTCTTCCTTCTGCACGCCGTCTTTATTAAGTATCGGCTTGCCGTAGTCATCGGTGGCGGGACCCATGGGCACCATTACATCTTCGATAAGGTGCTGGAGATTTCTGTTTTCAGCGAGCTTTGTTATGTCCTTTGCAACCTGCTTCTCGTAACCGGAGTAGGTGTGCAGGATATACCATTTAGATTCCGACATTGATATTAACTCCTATACCGTTATGAATCAGTTGAAACGTCCGAGTATCAGCATGAGCAGTGACGCGAAAGCCGAGTCGAGAGCCCATATTGCAAGCCCGGAAACCACGAGAGAGATGATAACAACTATTGTGTTGTTGACCACCTGTTTTCTTGACGGCCACACTACTTTCTTGAATTCGGAGCGGGCGTCTTTGAAGTACTTTACGATCGAGCGTTTTTTCTTTGGCTGTGTCGCCGCGGATTTTACTGCCTCGAGCGATTTCTCCTTTGCCATTAAGCGCCCTCCTTACTTGGTTTCTTTGTGGAGCGTGTGCTTGTGGCAGAATCTGCAGTACTTGTTCATTTCGATTCTGTCGGGGTCGTTCTTCTTGTTTTTCTTGGTGTTGTAGTTGCGCTGTTTACACTCTGTGCAGGCGAGTGTAATCTTGTTTCTTATACCGGCCATTTTGGCACCTCCTGTTTTATTTCCGTTCACAGAGAACGGTCAAGCCTCCCTCATCGCGTATCCGCTGCCGCATAGAAGCACTGCCGCTCTTATGCGCCGCCCGCAGAGAACGCTGCCCGTATCCCTTATGGACACGGAGGGGTTGTGCAGTGTGTTTTTTCGAGCCGTAGCTTTAAAAGCACACAAAAAAAGAAGCCCCTTTTAACGAGGTAAACATATTCTAACATACTTTTCCGCGTTTGTCAAGGGTTTTGCGAAATTTTTACAGAATTGGCGGAAAGTTCCCGGATTTATATACTGTGGGACGTAGGGGCGTATTTTCGGAGACCGGGTCTGTCGGGAGGTAACAGGAAATACTGTGTTACTGTAAATATTAAAATAGTATTAATATTACCAATTGACTTTTTATAAAAATTGTGCTATTATTAATCTGTATATTTATACCGAAAGGATAAGTAACAGTTATGAAGAAAATAATTGCTTTAGCAGCGGCAGCACTAATGGTGCTCTGTGCGGCGGGCTGTGACGCGGGGAACAAGACTCCCGAGACCACTACCACCGTAACAACGCAGGACCCGAATATCATGGAAGTGCCGGATTTCTCCGGGCTGTCCCGTGTACAGGTCGAGATGAAATACCCCAAGCTCAATATCGTATTCAAGGAAAAGTACGACGATAAGGCCGATGAGGAAGCAGTGATCGGCCAGTCTCCGGAAGCCGGAACAAAGATAAAGAAATCCGACGAGATCACAGTCGAGATAAGCCTTGGCGGCAAGCAGGTGGAAGTTGATGATTACACCGGCCGGAATATCGACGACGTGCGTACACTTATCGAGAAGCAGGGCCTTATCTGCGAGACACAGATCGAGGATAACGAAACCGTAGCCCGCAACTGCGTGATCAGAACCACGCCTTCCGCGAGGACAATGGTTGAAAAAGGCTCGGTCATCACCTGCTATGTCAGCCTCGGCTCGGCAGAGCAGGAGCTCCGCGTACCGGACATGGTAGGCAAGTCCATTGAGGACGCGACGAAGCTCGCCACAGAGAACAGCATCGCGCTGATAATCCTCTACGACGATACTTCGGTGCTGGAGCCCGGCACAGTCATAAAGCAGGGCGTAGATCCCGACACGGTAGTTGAACCCGGTGAGCGCATCGAAGTCACGATCGCAGGCGAGAACGCCTCGGCAACGAGAGAGACCACGATAAATGTAACGCTCAACACGGACCTTGAGGGTGAGTTCGAGCTGAAATACTATATAGACGGCACACTCGTTCCCGAAAAGACCGAGATCAAGGAGCTGAGCCTTACCAAGCGCATAGACTGGAAGGTCCGCGGTACCGATATCCACACCTACTCCATAATGGTGACGAGCCTTTCTACCGGCAAATCCGGCAAGCTCTACGAGATGGAAGTTGACTTCACGCAGGATCCGCCGAGAAAAGATCACCACGACACCTTCAACGCAAAAGTATTCAGCGAACTCCTGAAAAAGGATTAAAAATATCAGCGAAAGCTATTGACAAACGCAAAAAAGCGTGATATAATTAATTCTCGGCTAAAGTCAGTGGGTTGCTCCCCATTGATGCGATTTTAAGTGTATAAAGGCGGTGACGGCAATGAAACAGGGTATACACCCCAAGTATGAAGCAACAACGATCAAGTGCGCGTGCGGAGCTACATTTGAAACACGTTCCACTAAGAAGGACATTAAAGTAGAAATCTGCTCCAATTGCCACCCTTTCTTCACCGGTAAGCAGAAGCTCGTTGACGCGGGC
>JAEEJW010000193.1 GCA_016282095.1 Ruminiclostridium sp.
ATGTCCTACGCCGCCTCCCGATACACGGAAGCGAAGCTGGATCCGATATGCGCGGAGCTGTTCGGAGACATCGACAAGGACACCGTTGACTTCGTTCCCAACTACGACAACACGCTGACCGAGCCGGTGCTTTTCCCGGTGCGCTTCCCGGCGGTGCTGGTGAACAACAACATCGGTATCGCGGTATCCATGGCGAGCAACATCTGCTCCTTCAACCTCCGCGAGATATGCGAGACTACCATAGCCATGATGAAGGACCCCGGGCACGACGTATCCTCGACGCTCATGGGGCCTGACTTCCCGGGCGGAGGCTACATCGTTGCCAACGACGAGGAGATGCAGAAGATATACAGGACCGGCCGCGGCAGTGTCACGGTGCGCGGAAAGTACACCTTCGACAAGGAAGCCCGCTGCATCGAGGTCACGGAGATACCGCCCACCACCACGGTTGAGGCGATAATCGACAAGGTGCTGGAGCTGGTGAAGCTCGGAAAGATCAGCGAGATATCGGATATCCGCGACGAGACCGACCTTTCCGGTCTGAAACTCACCTTCGACCTGAAAAAAGGCAAGGACCCCGATGAGTTCATGCGCAAGATGTTCCGCCTGACACCGCTCCAGGACGTATTCTCCTGCAACTTCAACATACTGATCGCCGGCAACCCGCGCGTTATGGGCGTCTACGAGATACTTGAGGAATGGATATCCTTCCGCATCGAGTGCGTGAAGCGCATGATATTCTTCGAGCTGGGGAAGAAGAAGGAAAAGCTCCACCTGCTGCTGGGTCTGAAAAAGATACTTCTCGACATCGACAAAGCGATAAAGATAATCCGCGAGACAGACGAGGAAGCCGAGGTAGTGCCTAACCTGATGATAGGCTTCGGCATCGACGAGGTGCAGGCCGAGTATGTGGCGGAGATCAAGCTGCGCCACATCAACCGCGAGTATATCTTAAAGCGCACCGACGAGATCGAGAACCTGAAGAACGACATCGATGACATGGAGGAAACTCTCGAAAGCCCCCGCAAGATAAAGAAGATCATCATAGGCGAGCTGACGGAGATAGCCGAAAAGTACGGCCAGCCGCGCAGAACGCTGTTCGCGGAGCCTTTCGACGAAGATGAGAGCGAGGAAGAGAGCATCCCCGATTACACGGTGAACTGCTTCCTCACAGCCGAGGGCTACTTCAAGCGCATCACAGCCCAGTCCCTGCGCATGAGCAGCGAGCAGAAGCTCAAGGAGGGCGACAGCGTCATATTCGGGCAGGAGCTCAGCGGCAGAACGGACCTGCTGTTCTTCACAGACAGGCATCAGGTCTACAAGTCCTGCGTCAACGACTTTGCCGATACCAAGGCCAGCGTAATGGGCGACTACGTCCCCGCGAAGCTGGAAATGGAGCAGGACGAGAAGATCATAAAGATGATACCGACGGAGGATTATTCCGGCCATATCGTGCTGTTCTTCAGGAACGGCAAGTGTGCGAAAGTGCCGCTGTCGTCCTTCGAGACGAAAACCAAGCGCCGCAAGCTCGCCAACGCCTATTTCGACGGCTCGGAGCTGGTGGCCATGTACAAGATCGATGAGGACTGCGAGTTCATCTTACAGTCCGCGGCAGGGAAGATACTGATATTCAACACCGCGCTTGTACTGCCCAAGGCTGCCCGCGATACGCAGGGTGTTCAGGTTATGCGGCTCACAAGAACAGAACTTGAAACGGCAAAGCCCTACGAAGAAGGAATGATCGAGGACGCGGAAAAGTATATGAGCAAGACCGTTCCCGCGGCGGGAGCCATGTCACAGCTGGATATAAACCAGATAACGTTTGAATAATGCCTCCGCGGCCCGCGGAACGTATTAAGGAGGGGGAGAGTAAATGGATAATACAGGTTCGGGTATGCTGTCATCAATCAACGTTGCCTTGCCTATGCTGATGTTTTTTATCGGACTCCCCATAGGTTTCATTATCGTCACGAAGAAATGCTTCTTCGACAGATATACTATTCCCCGGATCGTGGTGCCGTTCATACTGTCGCCGTCGCTCTCATGCTTTGCGGCAAGAGCCATAACGGCGGAATTTACTTATTCTCTCGACATGGATCGGCTTTATACCGGTTTCGGTATATATACAGCGATCCTTGTTGCGATATGTTCGGTGCAGCTCCTGCTGTATATAAAGTTTGTAAGGCCGAAGAACATATCTTTCGCCGTGTTTCTGTTCCTGTGCTGCCTCACATTCAGCACCTTCAACGATTTTATCGAGAGCTTCTTCACTTCCGTGATCGGCAACGACTGGGTCATGTGGATAGTAACTCTGCTTATCGTCGTGGAAGCGATTGTATTCTACAAACTCGTCATCTGTCCGCTGTCTGCGATCTCCCGTACAAAGCAGGAACGCGGTCTGGCGGTATTCGTTATAATTCCCGCGATAGCGGTCACGGTGAAGCTGGCGCTCATGATGCTGCGTCAGGCTTATGAAGTACCCGTGGTAAACGCTCTTGTTGTCTTCGGCACGTTAGTGCAGGAAGAAGCGGTAAGGACAGAGGAGAACGCCGCGGCATACAGGGATATGTACGCCTCCTTTGTGATCGACAGCTATTCATACTACATAGCTTCCCATGCGTTGGTGATACTGCTGATAATCTCATTCGCGGTCATCGTGAAGAACGTCACGCACATAAACGAGATAGACAGGCAGAATGAAGAGATCAAGGCTGCACACGACGATATCAAGCAGCTCTCCGTCGAGGTCATGGAAGCTCTCGCGCATACGATAGATGCGAAGGACAAGTACACGAACGGTCATTCCGTCCGCGTGGCGAAGTATTCCCGCATGATAGCCGAGAAAATGGGGCTTGACAAGGAGACCTGCGAGAATATCTACTATATGGGGCTCCTGCACGATATCGGCAAGATAGGCGTGCCGAATGAGATAATCAACAAGCCCGCGAAGCTGACCGACGAAGAATACGGCATCATAAAGACCCACCCGGGCATAGGATACTCCATTCTTTCGGAGATAAAGAGGCGTCCCGACCTTGCGACGGGTGCGCTCTGGCATCAGGAACGCTACGACGGCAAGGGCTATCCGGAGCACAAGACGGGTAATGAGATCCCGCTGGAAGCCCGCATCATCGCAGTAGCCGATACTTACGACGCCATGACATCGAACCGCAGCTACCGCAGCTATCTGCCGCAGGATACCGTCCGCGCAGAGATAGACAAATGCAGGGGTACACAGTTTGACCCCGAAGCGGCAGAGTGCATGGTGATGATAATAGACGAGGATAAGGATTATATCCTGCATGAATAACGCCGGTTTCCCGGGGAAGCGATGACAGCCGCATCGTTTCCCCGGTCGTTTTTTCCGCTTGTTCCGGAGTTGACGGTGTTGCCTGCCTTCTGTATATAATTTTGATTTCCTATTGCTATTTTCATTTATTTATGATATAATGATAATTGGTGAATTGTTTTCATCACACCGTAAACATGAAACAAATAACAGTAAAAAAGGAGACAACGGATATGCTCACAGACATCGAGATCGCCCAGCAGGCGAAAATGAAGAAGATCACAGAGATCGCGCAGAAGCTCGGCATAACGGAAGACGAGCTCGAACCCTACGGACACTACAAGGCGAAGATATCCCAGTCCTGCATCAACAGAATGAAGGACAAGCCCGACGGTAAACTGATACTCGTCACGGCTATCAACCCCACTCCCGCGGGCGAAGGCAAGACCACCACAAGCATCGGTCTGTCCGAAGGTATGCACAAGATCGGCAAGAACTCCGTACTTGCGCTGCGTGAACCCTCGCTGGGTCCGGTATTCGGCGTCAAGGGCGGCGCTGCTGGCGGCGGATATGCGCAGGTAGTCCCCATGGAGGACATCAACCTGCACTTCACCGGCGATATGCACGCGATAACAGCCGCGAACAACCTGCTCTGCGCTATCATAGACAATCATCTCCAGCAGGGCAACGAGCTGGGCATCGACCAGAGAATGATACAGATAGACCGCTGCCTGGATATGAACGACCGCGCTCTCCGCAACTGCGTCATCGGCATGGGCAGCCGCGTTGACGGCGTTCCGAGACAGGAGAAGTTCCGCATCACGGTTGCCACCGAGATAATGGCGATCCTCTGCCTCGCGGACGACCTGAAAGACCTGAAGGTACGCCTCGGCAATATCCTCGTGGCTTACACCTATGACGGAAAGCCCGTCTATGCCCGCGACCTCAACGCCGTCGGAGCAATGGCTTCGCTGCTCAAGGACGCCATTAACCCGAACCTCGTGCAGACCCTCGAGAACAACCCCGCGATCATTCACGGCGGTCCTTTCGCCAACATAGCTCACGGCTGCAACAGCGTGCGCGCTACGAAGCTCGCTCTCAAACTCGGCGACTACTGCATCACCGAGGCAGGCTTCGGTTCCGACCTGGGTGCTGAGAAGTTCTTCGACATAAAGTGCCGTTTCGCAGGCCTGAAGCCCGACTGCGTGGTGCTGGTAGCCACAATAAGAGCGCTGAAGTACAACGGCGGCGTAGCCAAGGCAGACCTCGGCACCGAGAACGTTGAGGCTCTTCGCAAGGGCTCCGTGAACCTGAAGACACATATAGAGAATATGCGCAAGTACGGAATACCCGTAGTTGTAGCTTTCAACCGCTTCGGCACCGACACGGACGCCGAGATAAAGGTGATCGAGGAGATCTGCGCGGAGTGCGGCGTTGACTACTCCATGTCCGAAGTATTCGCCAAGGGCGGCGAAGGCGGCATCGACCTCGCAAAGAAGGTATGCGAAGTCATCGAGAAGGGCGGCGCGGATTTCAGACCGCTGTATGACGAGAAGCTCCCCGTAAAGGAGAAGGTAGAGAAGATCGCCCGCGAGATCTACCGCGCGGACGGAGTTATCTACACAGCGCAGGCAGAGAAGGCTCTTGCGAAGATCGAGGAGATCGGCAAGGCGGATATCCCGATCTGCGTGGCAAAGACGCAGTATTCGCTCTCCGACGACCAGGCGAAGCTCGGACTGCCCACGAATTACAATATCACCGTACGCGATATCAGACTTTCCTCCGGAGCGGGCTTCATAGTTGTCTACACAGGCGACATCATGACTATGCCCGGTCTCCCGAAG
>JAEEJW010000194.1 GCA_016282095.1 Ruminiclostridium sp.
AGCGTGTTGTCGTAGTTGGGAACGAAGTCAACGGTGTCCTTGTCGATGTCTCCGAACAGCTCCGCGCATATCGGATCCAGCTTCGCTTCCGTGTATCGGGAGGCGGCGTAGGACATATCGCGGGAGTACGCCTTTCCGAAGTTTCCCTTGCTGTCGATGTATGGGTGCAGCAGCGCTCCGTTGCCCCGCGCAAGGCGCACCATTGTGGCGTAGATAGCCTGATCGCCGTGGGGGTTGAGCTTCATGGTCTGACCCACGATATTCGCGGATTTCGTTCTGCCCTCGCCTTCGCCGCCTTTCAGCAGTCCCATGGTGTACATGGTGTAAAGCAGCTTGCGGTGAGAGGGCTTGAAGCCGTCTATCTCGGGCAGCGCACGGGAGACTATGACGCTCATGGCGTAGGGCATATAGTTCTCTTCGAGGGTATCGACGATGTTTTTCTGTTCTATCTGTCCGGCGCCTTCGATATAGGCGTCGAATCTGGTTTTCTTTGTGGTTCCTTCTGCTCTCTTTTTCTTCATTTCAATTATCCGTTTCTTCTTTTTATACTGCAATTCCGCTCAGCTCAGGTCGAGGTCATCGAGGTACTTGCTGCCGAATTCGGCGATGTAGTCCTTTCTGCCCTGCAGATTGTCGCCCAGCAGCAGGTCGAACATATTCTGCGTTGCCTCAACGTCCGAGGGCAGCACCTTTATAAGCCTGCGGGTGTCGGGGTTCATGGTGGTCAGGGACATCATCTCCGGTTCGTTCTCGCCGAGACCTTTCGAGCGCTGGAGAGTGTATTTCTTATCGCCTATCTCCGCGATTATGCGGGTTTTTTCCGCCTCGGTATAGGCGAAGTATGTGCGCTGTTTCGTGTTTATCTCATAGAGCGGGGATTCCGCGATATACACATAGCCCTCGCGTATCAGCGTAGGCGTGAGGCGGTACAGCATCGTAAGCACAAGCGTGCGTATCTGGAAGCCGTCCACATCGGCATCGGTGCAGATGACAACCTTGTTCCAGCGCAGGTTGTCAAGGCTGAAGCTGGACAGGTCCTTGTTCGCCTTGGAAGTCACCTCGACTCCGCAGCCGAGGACGCGCAGCAGGTCGGTGATTATCTCCGACTTGAATATCTTGTCGTAGCCTGCTTTCAGGCAGTTCAGTATCTTTCCGCGTATCGGCATGACCGCCTGATACTCCGAGTCGCGCGCCAGCTTTACGGAACCCAGCGCCGAGTCGCCCTCCACGATGTATATCTCGCGCTTGCTCACGTCCTTGCTGCGGCAGTCCACGAACTTCTCAACGCGGTTCGACAGGTCGAGAGTGCCGGTGAGCTTCTTCTTCGTGCCTTCGCGTATCTTGGCGGCATTCTCGCGGGCGCGCTTGTTTATCATCACCTGCTCGCATATCTTCACCGCCTCGTCCGGGTTTTCGAGGAAGTAGACTTCCATGCAGTGCTTGAGCCAGTCGCGCATGGCTTCATAGATGAATTTGTTGGTTATGGCTTTCTTTGTCTGGTTCTCGTAGCTGGTCTGGGTAGAGAAGTTGGCGGAGATGAAAACGAGACATTCCTCGATATCGCTGAACTGTATCGGACTTTCGCCCTTGTTGTACTTGTTGTTGGATTTCAGCCAGCCGTCTATCTGCGACGTGAGAGCCTGACGCATGGCTTTTTCGGGGCTTCCGCCGTGCTCCAGCCACGAGGAGTTGTGGTAGTGCTCTATGAGCTTCACCTTGTTGGAGAACGCCAGCGCCGCATGGAGCTTCACCTTGTACTCGTCCTTGTCCTCACGGTCTCTGCCCTGCCGCTGGGCTGACCAGTCCTGCGGAGTGCCTATGGCGCTGTCGCCGACTATCTCTTTCAGATAGTCCGTGATGCCGTGCTCGTAGCAGTATTCCTTCTCATCAAAGGTACCGTCCTCATTCTCGGTGCGGCATACGAACACCAGACCGTCGTTTACTATGGACTGACGGCGGAGTATATCGTCTATATAATCGTCGCCTATTTCTATATCGGTGAATACGTCCAGGTCGGGCTTCCAGCGTATGACCGTTCCGCTCTGACCGGTGCTGCGGGTGCGTATGAAGCCCTTGCCTTCCTTGTCCGCCGTGACATTGAAGCCCTTTTCAAAGCGCAGGGAGTAATGCCACGTCCCGTTATCCGCCTCAACGTCCATATATTCGGCCGCGAACTGCGTTGCGCAGAGTCCAAGGCCGTTGAGACCCAGCGCGAAGGAATAAGTATCCCCGGAGTTGTTCTCGTACTTTCCGCCTGCATAGAGCGTACAGAACGCCAGCTCCCAGTTGTACTTCTCCTCGTTCTTGTTATAGTCTATCGGTATTCCGCGTCCCTGATCCGCCACTTCCAGCGACATATCGGCGTAGCGCGTTATGACTATCCGCTTTCCGAAGCCTTCACGGGCTTCGTCTATGGAGTTTGAGAGTATCTCGAATACCGAATGCCGGCAGCCTTCGATTCCGTCCGAGCCGAATATTACTGCCGGACGCAGACGTACCTGATCGGGGCCTTTCAGTGATTTCAGGCTGTTATCGTCGTAATTCTTCTTTGCCATTTTATCTCCCTGACCTTATTTGATTTACTTCACCGTTCCGGTGCCTTGAAATGCGGCTGTTCCGGTCTGTGAAAAGGAAAGAATGCCTCCGGGCATTTCCCTTTCCTGAAAACATACCCGAATATTATAGCACATTTTTTCAGAAATTACAAGTCCGAATCCGGGACAATTTAAAAAGCGGCAGAAATTCGTTTCCGTGCGTTGTTGTCGTTGTTGTTGTCTTTTGTTCCTGAAATGTCACGCACAAGAACAACTACAACAACAATTTCAGGAACAATATCATAATAATAACGACAACAATATCATTATCATTATCATTATCATTATCATTATCAGTATCATTATCATTATCAGTATCATTATCAGTATCATTATCAGTATCATTATCATTATCACCCTCATTTGCAAACAAATGCATACAAAAGCAGGCAATTGCATACAAATGCTGCCGATGAAACATCAAAATAAGGCTTTAAGTAGATTTTAACAAAAAAGTCTTGCATTTATTGGTAAAGTATGCTATAATATTATGGTATATACTTTCAAAAGGGCTGAAAAAGTCCCGGAAAGCGTGATATTATGCGGATAATCGGCATCGACCCGGGCTACGCTATCGTGGGGTTCGGAGTGCTGGACTACGACAGACCGAAGTTCGGTGTCGTAAGCTACGGCGCCATAACCACGGACGCGGATACCGAGTTCAATACCCGGCTCATGGAGATATACAACGACACCTGCCAGATATTCGATCAGTATAAGCCGGAGTTCATGGCGATAGAGAAGCTGTATTTCACCACGAACCAGAAAACGGCAATCGCAGTGGCGGAAGCCCGCGGCATCGTACTGCTGGCGGCAAGGCAGCGGAATATAGAGATCTTCGAGTACACGCCGCTTCAGGTCAAGAACTCGATAACAGGCTACGGAAAGGCCGTCAAGAAGCAGGTGCAGGAGCTTACGAAGAATATCCTGAAGCTCCCGGAGATACCAAAGCCCGACGATACCGCCGACGCGCTGGCTATCGCGGTGTGTCACGCCCACTCCTACAATTCGCAGCTTAATAAATACAGACAATGAACGGAAAAACCGGAACACAATAATGAAGAAACCAAAGAAACACCCGGAATTCATATATATGATCGTGTCGATCATCGCATTCGTGTTCACAGCGATCGCGATAATCGTGTTCAGCCACGTCAGCGGCATATACACGAGATTTTCCTTTGAGGTCACGGCGGTGCTGGTATTCCTCTGCATACTCGTGATACCCGCTGTCATTAAAGCCTACGCCTACAGCAATATGTTCAGGTTTGACAGGAAAGAGAACAATTTCAGCGCTTCCTTTGCTATCAACGAATACAAGCTGAACGGCTGGATGAAAGGCAAGTACATCTTCCTCGAAGCGGTGAGCGAGGCCTGCAACGGCAACTTCGAGCACGGGTTCGAGCTGTATGTGGAATGTCTCGGAACGGCAACGGACCTCAGACTGCGGCACGCCTGCTACCGCGATATGATAAAGAACCTGAAGCGTATGCAGAATCCGATACGCATAATCCCCTATATCAGAAAGGGCTTTGAGGAATTCCCGGACGATATGCAGATCTTTGAGCATATTGCGCAGTATTATATGTGGTACCCCTTCGCGGACGAGAACGAGGCTCTGGAATGGTTCACTCTTGCAGCCGCCGGAACCCGGGAGAGCAGGATACGCGCAAGAGCGGATTTCTATACCGGCTGCACGCTGATGTACAGAAAAGAATACGAAAACGCACTGGAGCACTTCATTCTCGCCAAATCGGCCATGTCTCCCGCGCCCTGCTACCTGCTGGTGGATATGGCCGTCTGCGCGGCCTGTCTCGGCAGATACGACGAAGCGCGGGGATACGCAGTACAGGCGGTCGTGGCTACGGACAGCAAGGACGATCTGGATTACATCGCGGAAAAGCTGGACTACCTGTTCAGGATAACGGACGGAACGGTAAACCCGCAGTCCGAAAAGCTCATCGACGAGCTGAAACGCCGCCGTGAAGCCGCTATGGAGGACTCGGTGCAGATATCGGATATCGAAAAATTCAATTCCGCTGTCGAAAAGGCAAAGGAACGCATACAATAAAGGAGACGCTATGATATACAGCTTACGCGGAAAACTTACACACAAGACCAACGACCTTGCGGTGGTGGAATGTTCGGGAGTGGGGTTCGCCTGCCGGACAACATCGTATACCCTCTCGCCGCTCAAAGTGGGAGAAGAGGTATTCCTGCTCACTTACATGAATGTCCGCGAGGACGCGATAGAACTGTTCGGATTCGGCGAGGCCGCGGAGCTGAACTGCTTCAGGCTGCTGCTCTCGGTGAACGGCGTGGGCCCCAAGGCCGCGCTGGCGATACTGTCCGTGCTTTCGCCGCAGGGATTCGCGCTCTGCGTGGCGCAGGGCGACAGCAAGCTGCTGACAAAAGCCCCCGGTGTGGGAAAGAAGATCGCCGACCGAATTATACTCGAACTGAAAGAGAAGATGACCGACCGCATCGGAGAGATATCCTCCGAAACCTACGCAGAGCTTTCCAAGCCCGCGGCTCCCGCAGGCGGCAACGCTGCCGAAGCCATGACGGCGCTGACGGCACTGGGATTCTCCGGGACACAGGCGCAGAAGGCGCTTTCCGGGCTGGACGGAAGCCTGAGCGTTTCGGAGCTTGTAAAGGAAGCACTGAAAAAGATCGGAAGCATAAAATAAAGGGGAACCATAAAAGTGATAGAGACCAACAACAATTCCGACGTATCGAAACAGCCCCGCGTAACCGAGCCGGAGTTCACGCCGGAGGATACGGACATCGAGTTCAGCCTGCGGCCGAAGCGCCTCAGCGAATACATCGGGCAGGATAAAGTCAAGGAGAATATGTCCGTGTTCATCGAGGCGGCAAAAGCACGCGGAGAAACTCTCGACCATGTGCTGCTGTACGGGCCTCCCGGACTGGGAAAGACAACGCTGGCGCGGATAATCGCGAATGAAATGGGCGTGGGGATAAGCATAACCTCGGGACCCGCTATCGAGAAGCCCGGAGACCTGGCTTCGATACTCACGAACCTGAAAGACGGCGACGTGCTTTTCATCGACGAGATACACCGTATGTCAAGGCAGGTGGAGGAAATACTCTACCCCGCCATGGAGGACAACGTGCTGGACATCATCATCGGCAAGGGGCCTGCCGCTCAGTCCATACGCATAGACCTGCCGAAGTTCACGCTTGTCGGGGCGACAACCCGCGCGGGACAGCTCACGGGGCCGCTGAGAGACCGATTCGGGGTGATACAGAGACTTGAACTCTACACCGAAGACCAGCTCTGCGACATTATAATGCGGTCGTCGGTGATACTCTCGATACCTGCCGACAAGGACGGCGCACGCGAGCTTGCAAGACGCTCCCGCGGGACTCCGCGTATCGCAAACAGGCTGCTGAAACGTGTGCGGGACTTCGCGGAAGTAATGGGCACCGGACGGATAACAAAGGATATGGCGGACATCGCCCTCGACAGGCTGGAGATCGACAAGCTGGGTCTCGACAGTCTCGACAGACGTATGCTTACCATGATAATAAAGGGCTACAACGGCGGCCCCGTGGGTCTGGAGACCCTCGCTTCGGCGCTGGGCGAGGAATCGGTCACGCTGGAAGATGTGTGCGAGCCGTTCCTCATGCAGCTGGGCTTCCTGGCGAGAACGCCCCGCGGACGCACGGCCACGGCGCTTGCATACAGACACCTCGGCATAGATATGAACGGCGGGAGCGCCCCGGGGTACGAACAGATGAAGTTAGGAGAAGAATGACATGGGCAGATTATTCGGTACTGACGGCGCAAGAGGCGTCGCGATAACGGAGCTCACCTGCGAGCTCGCAATGAACATCGGCAGAGCGGCGGCTATCGTGCTGACGAAGCACAAGCCTTCCGGTGAGAAAGCAAAGATAGTCATAGGCAAGGATACGCGCATTTCCTCGGATATACTTGAAGCCGCGCTGATATCGGGCATTATGTCCGTGGGCGCCGATGCCGTACAGCTCGGCATAGTGCCGACTCCGGCAGTCGCCTACCTTGTGAAGGAGCAGAACGCCGACGCGGGCGTGATGATATCCGCTTCCCACAACACCGTGGAGTACAACGGCATAAAGCTGTTCGCGGGGACGGGATTCAAGCTGCCCGATGATGTGGAGAACGAGATCGAAGCGCTCATACTCGACACTCCCGAGAAGATGATACAGAAGAGCGGCACCGAAGTCGGCAGACTCTCCGTGCTTACGGACGCCGCGAAGAGATACAGCGCTCACGTCGTGGACTGCGCGGATATCGGCACGGAACGGGACGAAACCCTGAAAGTTATCATAGACTGCGCGAACGGCAGCGCTTCAAAGACTGCCGCTTATCTGTTCGACAGGCTGTACTGCCTTAAATTCGTGGTGGTGAACGCCATGTACGACGGCACCAACATCAACGACAACTGCGGCTCCACTCACATCGACAAGCTGGCGGAACAGGTGGTGGCGGGCGGCTACGATCTGGGCATAGCCTTCGACGGCGACGCGGACAGGTGCCTTGCGGTGGACGAGAAGGGTCACATCGTGGACGGCGACAGGCTGATCGCGATAATCTCTGCGGGAATGAAAGAAGCCGGGACTCTGAAGAACGACACAGCGGTCGTTACGGTAATGAGCAACCTCGGGTTCCACACATATATGAAAGAGCACGGCATAAACACGGTCTGTACCGCGGTCGGTGACAGATATGTGCTTGAAGAGATGCTGAAAAGCGGCTACAACATAGGCGGCGAACAGTCCGGACATATCATATTCCTCGATCATGCCACCACCGGCGACGGACAGCTCACGGCGGTGAAGCTCATTTCCCTGCTCACACATTCAGAAAGGCCGCTGTCCTCCTACAACGAGGAATTCACCGACTACCCGCAGCTCCTCGTCAATGTGAAGATAAGCGCGGACAAGAAAGGGCTGTGGAACAAGAACGAAGCCATACTCGCTTCGATAAAGGAAGCGGAGGACGCTCTCGGCGAAAACGGCCGCGTGCTGGTGCGCGAGAGCGGCACCGAGCCCCTTGTGCGCGTGATGATAGAAGGCAGGGACGCGGAGCTGGTGGATAAATACACGAACAGGATAGCCGATACCGTAAAAAAGGAGTTTACCTGATGGCCAAGATACAGCAGGAGCTTTACGGAAATTTCGATATGATACTGAACGCGGTTACAAACGCCGTAAT
Organism: Ruminiclostridium sp.; assembly: GCA_016282095.1. Lineage (GTDB taxonomy): Bacteria > Bacillota > Clostridia > Oscillospirales > Ruminococcaceae > Ruminiclostridium_E. The sequence goes on from JAEEJW010000194.1 coordinate 7,813, forward strand.
GGGCGGGAGCATGAGCGCGACGCTGGAAGATTCCTCGGACTTCTATGACCGGGATTCCCGGTGCTCCGTAAGAGTGTTCGAGAGATACAGCTACTGGGGGAAGAACAGGGTCTCCCTCTCCCTCACGCTCTACGAGACCAGCGGTCATGTGTACATCAGTGCCATAACCTCGGGCGGAAGTCAGGCGATGTTCTTCAAGATAAACACCTTCGGAGAAAAGGCTTTCCTTGACACCATACGCGATACCATAAGCGCTTTTTCGTACAGATACTGACGACAGAAGGGAGATGCCGGCATGAGCGACAATTACGGTTTTGACTTCGATAATAACGGCAGGACAAGCTGGGAAGAGAAGCATCTTACATATCGCATCGAGCGAGAGACTGCCCGGAAAAACAGTCTTTACGATTCTATGAAAAAGAGCAGTGTCAGCAACGATATCCGCAGAATGCGCAACAGTTCCGACAATACAGACAACGGCACGGATGATAAGAATTCCTCCGGTGACTCAGACGGCAGCGGGTTTGGCATTTTTCTGCTGTTACTGATGATATTCAGTTTCATAGCCATTTGTGTGAATGCCACAATGGGCAAATAATCCGATTCGGGATAGAGAGTTCAGATATGAGAATTGCTGAAAACTGGAAAGAATACAGACTTATAGACACCTCGGGCGGCGACAGGCTGGAGAAATGGGGCAATGTCACCCTTATCCGTCCCGACCCGCAGGTGATATGGAAGAACCCCTCGCCTGCCCCGGAATGGGACAGCGCCGACGCGGTATACAACCGCTCGTCCAGCGGCGGCGGGAGCTGGAGTTACAACAGGAAGCTCCCCGAAGGCTGGAACATACGCTACGGAGACCTTACGTTCCTCGTCAAGCCCACGGGCTTCAAGCATACGGGACTGTTCCCCGAGCAGGCGGTGAACTGGGAGCTCTGCGACAGGCTGATACGCGGCGCGGGACGTGAGATAAACGTGCTGAACCTGTTCGCCTACACGGGCGGCGCTACCCTTGCCTGCGCGAAGGCGGGCGCTAAGGTATGCCACCTGGACGCGGTGAAGAACATGGTGGAATGGGGCAAGGAGAATGCGCGGCTCTCGGGGCTTGCGGACAGGCCCATACGCTGGATAACCGACGATGCGATGAAATTTCTCGGACGGGAGATACGCCGCGGGAACCGCTACGACGGTATCATACTCGACCCGCCCAGCTACGGGCGCGGCACCAACGGCGAATTGTGGAAGCTGGAGGACTGCATATACGAGCTTATGCAGCGCTGCACCGAAGTGCTTTCGGACAAGCCGCTGTTCCTGCTGCTCAACAGCTACACCACGGGACTTTCGCCCTCCGTAATGGCGTATCTGCTGAAAATGACGGTGGGACAGAGATTCACCGCAGACGTCAGCGCGGAAGAGATAGGACTGCCGGTTGAACGAACCGGAATGGCTGTTCCGTGCGGGAACAGTGCGTTAGCACTGTTCTGAACGTACGCGGGAGCGTCGTTCCGAATTCGTGCTTTAGCACTGTTCTGAACGTGAGCGCCAGACTTTTAAAATAAATAACAGAAGAACAAGAGAAATGAACATTATCGAGATAAAAAACCTGGAATTTGAATATAAAGAATACGACGAGGCAGGCGAAGTCGAAAGCACGAACCCCGTGCTCAAGGGCATAGACCTGACAGTTCCGAAGGGACAGTTCCTCGCGGTGCTCGGACATAACGGGTGCGGCAAGTCCACCCTCGCAAAGCACCTGAACGGCATACTCAACGCGACTTCGGGGACTGTGCTGGTGAACGGTATGGACGCTTCAGATGAGGAAAGGCTCTTCGACATACGGCAGACTGTCGGAATGGTTTTCCAGAACCCCGACAACCAGCTTGTGGCAACCGTGGTAGAGGAAGATGTGGCTTTCGCGCTGGAAAACCTCGGCGTGCCTACGGAAGAGATCCGCAGACGTGTAGACGAGGCTCTGAAAGTCGTGGATATGTACGACTACCGCGAACATTCGCCGCATCAGCTCTCCGGCGGTCAGAAACAGCGTGTGGCTATCGCGGGAGTGCTGGCTATGAAGCCCGAATGCATCGTACTCGACGAGCCTACCGCGATGCTCGACCCCAAGGGACGCGCGGAGGTAATGAAGACCATAAAGCTGCTGAATGAGCAGGGCGTCACCATAATCCTGATAACCCACTATATGGACGAGGCCTGTCAGGCTGACAGGGTCATCGTAATGGACGACGGCGTAATAATCATGGATGACGTGCCGAAGAAGATATTCGCGAGGGTGGATGAGCTGAAAGCCGTTTCCCTCGACGTGCCGCAGGTCACCGAGCTGATGTACAGGCTGCGGAAGGACGGCATTGACGTGCCTGCCGATGTGATAACCGAGGAGGAATGTGCGGAAGTCCTGCTTGCACTTCCCCGCGGAAGCACAAAGTTCACGAAGAAGCCCGCCCCTCCGGAAAGCGCGGAGAAACACGACTATGCCGCGGAAGTCAAAGAATTGACCTATAAGTACAGCGTGGGGACGCCCTTTGAATCCACTGCGGTGGACAATGTGAGCGTAAGCATAGAAAAGGGGCAGTTCGTGGGAGTCATAGGACACACGGGCAGCGGAAAATCCACGCTTATACAGCATCTCAACGGCCTGCTGAAGCCCACTTCCGGAAAGATTTTCATAAACGGCAGAGATGTGTGGGACAAGGATACCGATATCCGCTCGGTAAGGTTTATGGCGGGTCTTGTGTTCCAATACTCCGAATATCAGCTCTTTGAGGACACCGTGTACAAGGACATCGCCTTCGGGCCGAAGAATATGGGGCTGTCGGAAGCGGAGATAGACGCGAGAGTGCGTGAAGCCGCGGCGGCTATGGGACTGGACGAGGAGCTGCTGGAACGCTCGCCTTTCGACCTGTCCGGCGGACAGAAGCGCAGAGCCGCTCTCGCGGGCGTCATAGCCATGAAGCCGGAGATACTGATACTCGACGAGCCCGCCGCCGGTCTCGACCCGAAAGGCAGAGACACGGTGCTGGACGAGATAAGCGAATATCATAAGAACTCGGGGACTACGATACTTCTCGTTTCCCACTCAATGGAAGATATAGTGAAGTACGCGGAAAAGATACTGGTGATGAACAGAGGAAGGCTTTTCTGCTACGAGGACACCGACACGGTATTCAGCCGGACAAGGGAATTGCAGCAGATAGGGCTCGGCATACCGCAGATATCGAGGCTGTCGCACCTGCTGAAAGCCGGCGGCATGGACATCGGCGCGGACATATACACGATAGACAGAGCAGAAGAAAGAATACTGGAGATACTGAAAACAAATGCTTAATGACATAACAATCGGACAGTTTTTTCCCGGGCAGTCGGTGATACACCGCATGGACAGCCGGTTCAAGATCGTGCTGGAGATACTGATAGTGGTGATACTGTTCGTTGCGCAGAATTTCTGGGGGCTCGGGATAACCTGTGCTTTCATACTGATGATATACGCGGCTTCGGGGATAAGTTTCAGGCTGATACTCAAAAGCCTGAAGCCCGTGCTGCCGATAATCATATTCACGGCGGTGCTGAACCTGCTGTTCGTGAAGGAGCCGGGAGCGGATCCGCTTTTGAGCTTCTGGGTGATAAACATTTACGCAAAGGGGCTTGTAACATCGGCGTTCATGCTGCTGCGCATCGTGTTCCTGATAATCGCTATGTCGCTGCTGACCTACACCACTTCGCCCATAGTGCTGACGGACGCGATAGAGAGCCTTATGAAGCCGCTGAAGAAGATAAAGTTCCCGGTGCATGAGCTGGCTATGATGATGACTATTGCGCTTCGTTTCATACCTACGCTCATCGAGGAGACCAACAAGATAATGATGGCACAGAAAGCCCGCGGCGCCGCTATGGATACAGGCGGACTGATAAAGCGCGCGAAGGCTATGGTGCCGATACTGATACCGCTGTTCATAAGCGCGTTCAAGCGTGCCAACGAGCTTGCGACGGCTATGGAATGCCGCTGCTACCGCGGCGGTGAGGGGCGCACGAAGCTCAGGGTGCTGAAAGCCACGAAGCTCGACTTCTACGGCACGGGACTTACGCTCTGTGTGCTGGGTATAGTGATAATCAACAACATCGTATTCGGATAAGATATGAGGAACCTTAAAATACGCACAGCCTACAACGGCACGGCCTATCACGGCTGGCAGAGACAGAACAACAACATTACGGTGCAGCAGATATTCGAGGAGCTCATCGGTAAGATAACGGACAGCAGGGTCACGGTGCACGGCTGCTCGCGCACGGATGCCGGAGTCCACGCGAGGGAGTTCTGTTTCAGCTTCAACACGGAGTCGCCTATCCCCTGCCCCGGGCTCATGCGGGCGCTGAACGCCATGCTGCCCGACGATATCGCGGTGTTGTCCTGTGAGGAAGCGCCGGAGGATTTCCACGCACGGTTCTCCGCAAAGGGCAAGGAATATGTCTACCTGGTCAACAACGCGCAGCACAAGGACCCCTTCGGCAGCAGACTTGCGCTGTTCTATCCTTACAGGCTGGACGAGAAGCGGCTCGACAATGCCGCGAAGCTGTTCGTCGGGACCCACGATTTCGGGGCTTTCTGCAAGGCCGAAGCAAAGGAGCATCTCGCCACCACCGTGCGCACGGTATGGGATATGAGCGTCACGAGAAGCGGCGATACGGTGAGCTTCACGGTGAGCGGTGACGGATTCCTGCACAACATGGTGAGGATTCTTGTGGGAACGCTCATATATATAAACGAGAGAAAGCGCACGGAGAACGATATTCTGCGCTCACTTGAAACAGGAGAAAGAGATATGGCGGGGATAACCATTCCGCCCCACGGACTCTACCTGAATAAAGTCTTTTATACCGGAAGGGATACAAAGGAAAATGAAAATACTTGAAAGTGAGGAACAGCGCGTTAAGGAAGCCGCCGAGGCAAAGTCCATAAAGGAAGCCATGACCGCCGGCAAGAAAAGCAACGCCACAGACCTCACAAAATACAGGAAAAAGAAAAAGCGCAGCAAATATCTTCTGCGGCTGGTGATCCTGCTCGTGCTGGTAATAGCCTTCGCGATAGTGTGGATAAACGCGGACAAGATATTCGAGCCTCTGCGCGGAATAGCCTCCAAAGTTGAGACAAAGACCTCCTACGACGCGGGTTTTCCGCTGGAGCTGCCCGGAAGCGCAAGATACTCCTTCGAGCGCGCAGGCGAAGGCTTCGCGCTGCTGACGGACACATATCTGTACTCCTACGACAGCGACGGTGCGCAGGTCTACGCGCTGAAACACGGTTACAGCAACCCGGAGCTTGCCACCAGCGATAAACGCATACTGCTCTATGACAAGGCGGGCGTCAACTTCTCGCTGTACAGCCGCACCAGCCTTATGTACAAGAAGGCCGTGGAAGACAAGATAATGTACGCCGCAGTGGGCGGAGACAACCTCACAGCGGTGGTGACGCAGTCTGACAGATACTCGAATATACTTTACATCTACGACGACGGCGGCAACTGGAAATACACCCGCAAGTTCGCGGACGAGAACGTTGTTCAGGTGGCGTTCACCGGCGACGGCGAACATATCGCGGTGTCCACCATAAGCTCCATGAACGGTGACCTGATAACCAACATCTACAACTTCTCCATAAAGGAGAACGAGGGAAATGTATGGCGCTACACGTTCAGGAACAACAGCCTGCCCTGCGGACTGTACGCGGACAAGGACAAGGTCATCGCAGTGTGCGACAACACCGTGCTTTCGCTGAACTGCGGGGACGGCACGATACGCGGCAGCTACCCCTTCTCCGGAGTGCTGCGTGACCTTGCGATCTCTCAGGACTACACCGCGGTGCATTACAACGACATCTCGTCCAGCCGGCATACGGTGGTCGTTCTTGACGATAACGCCGAGGAAGTCGGCATAGCGGATGTGCGGAACAACACGGTGGATATCCTCACCGACAGCGGCGGCGTTTATATCCTCGACGGCACGAAGATGCACGCCGGAGACCGTTCCCTCACCGATGTCACCGACATACCCGTGGATAACGAGGGCTACTCGCGGTTCATAAAAATAGGCGACAGCGTCTATATGCTGGGATATCAGAGCATCGACAGGCTCGATCTGCCTTCCGCGAAGAAGGATACGGCAGACAGCGGTACGGAAAATAAGAAAGAAGAAAATAAAGAGACAAAAGAAAAAGACAAAAAATAAGGAGAAGCTATGGGAAGTGAGTTTTTCTGGTTCCTTGACCTGATGACGCTGGCCATATTCGCGATACACATATACCGCGGAGCTATGAAAGGCGCGGTCGGGGTGCTGATAAGCGCGGCGGCGGCCATAATCGCGGCCATTGTCGCCGTGACGTTCTCGTCACCGATCTCCGAGAGCATCTACAACAGCCTGATAAGGGACAAAGTGGAGAACCAGATCGTGAGCGAAGTGAACTCGGCTTTCGGGAACGGCGGGAAGACCGATGTCTCGAAGCTGGATATGTCGCGGGCTCTCATCAAGGGGAAATACCTGTACGAGATAGACCCTGAATATGACGAGACAGGCAGTATGAAGCTGGATCTGTCCTCGGTGGATCTGACGGAGACAGGAGTCGAGGACGTTGATCTGACAGTGTTCGGACTGAGCGGGGACCTTGACCTTTCGGACATAAAATCCGGCGTAGTGACGATAACGAAAGAAGATGTCGATAAGCACGGACTCGGGAATGTGGTGCTGGCAAAGGTCATCGCGGCGAACATTGCCTCGGAGAAGATAAACCGAACGCTGTCGGATATCGGGGATAAGCTGTCCGGCACTTACGCATCGGGGCTGAAGAGCTTCGGGCGTGATCTTTCGGCAGGCAGCACCGATGCCGTATATCCGGTGATACTGACGCTGCTGCCGGCGGCTACGGGCGAATACGGACAGAAGATAATGACGGACATCGTGGCGCCGATCGTACTGCCGCCGCTGAAAATGGTGGTGTTCCTGCTGCTGTTCTTCGTGGTGCTGATCGTGCTCAATCTCATCGCAAACCTCACGAAGCTGATAAACCGCGTACCGGTGGTAGGAAAGGTGAACGGCGTGCTCGGAGCAATACTCGGAGCGCTGGAAGCCGTGATAGTCATCTTCATCGTGTGCCTTGCCATAAAACTCGCAATGTATGTATGCGGTAATTCGCTGGTATTCCTCAATCAGCCCACGATAGACAAGACTTTCATTTTCAGATACCTGTACGCTTTAAACCCGCTTAAATAACCGACGATCGCCGATCACGGAAAGAATGGAGTAAAATAATATGGATATGATGTGTTCAAGATGCCGCAAGAGACCCGCAGTTGTCTTTATGTCCGGAATGAGCGGCAGCCAGAAATTCGAGAACGGATACTGCCTCAAATGCGCGAAGGAGCTGGGCATACCGCAGGTGGACAACTACCTGAAACAGATGGGACTGTCCGACATAGACCTGGACGCGGACCCTATGGCTATGTTCGGAGGCAGGCTCGGAGCGCCGGAGGACGACGATCCCGATGATGAAGAAGATACCGGCGATGAGGAAGACGCAGAGATCATAGACGACGAAGACGAGGATCCCATAGATGACGACGAGGAAGACCGTCCCGACGCGTTCAGACAGGGCGGCACCATGCCGGCGTTCTTCCAGCGGTTCTTCAACGCGCCCGCCAACAGCGGTGACGCAAAGCCCGCCGAGGGTGACACCGCAAAGCCCGGATCCTCCCGCAAGGAAAAGGAAAGAAAGAAGAAGGCCGAAAAGAACAAGAAGTTCCTCAACACCTTCTGCACCAACCTTACCGAGAATGCCCGCAGCGGCAAGACAGACCGCATAATCGGCCGCGACAAGGAGATCGAGCGCGTTATACAGATCCTCTCCCGCCGCTCGAAGAACAACCCCTGCCTCATCGGTGAGCCCGGCGTCGGCAAGACCGCTATTGCCGAGGGCATCGCACAGCGCATAGTTGAGGGGAAGGTTCCTTTCAGGCTTCAGGACAAGGAGCTTTATCTGCTGGACCTTACCGCACTTGTGGCAGGCACACAGTTCAGAGGACAGTTCGAGAGCCGCGTGAAATCCCTTATAGAAGAGATCAAGATAAACGGCAACATCATGCTGTTCATCGACGAGGTGCATAACCTTGTGGGCACCGGCGACAGCGAAGGCACCATGAACGCCGCCAATATGTTCAAGCCCGCCCTCTCCCGCGGCGAGCTCCAGGTCATAGGCGCCACCACTTTCAACGAATACAGGAAGCATATCGAGAAGGACGCCGCGCTTGAAAGACGCTTCCAGCCCGTAACGGTCAACGAGCCTACCATTGACGAGACCGTGGAGCTGCTCAGCGGCATCAAGGGCTACTATGAACAGCACCACAGGATCACCATTGACGAGAGTCTCATAAGACCCTGCGTTACGCTCTCCGAGCGCTATATCACCGACAGATACCTGCCGGACAAGGCGATAGACCTGCTGGATGAGGCTTCGGCCTGCGCAAGCATAAAGAGCGCTGAGCTGACAGCTTACGAGAAGTGCCTCAAAAAGGCAAAGGAGCTGGAAGTGCGCGAGTCCGACCTCGCCGGAGCGAAGGAACCCGACTACGAAAAGCTGGCGGAAGTCAAGACCGAGAAGGCCAAGAACGACGCGGAGCTTGAACGCCTTAAACCCCTTGCGGAACAGGTGAAGCTCACCGCGGCAGACCTTTCCACGGTCATCGAGATGTGGACGGGTATCCCCGCCAAGAAGATCATGGAGACCGAGTTCAGGAAGATATCGGGGCTTGAGGCTACGCTGAAATCAAAGATCATCGGACAGGACGAGGCCTGCGAGAAAGTCGCTAAGGCCGTGAAGCGCTCCCGCGTGAACCTCACCACCAAGCGCAGACCCGCTTCGTTCATATTTGTCGGCCCCACCGGCGTCGGCAAGACGCAGCTGGTCAAGGTGCTTTCGGAGGAGCTTTTCAGCGGAGTTGAACCGCTCATCAGACTCGATATGTCCGAATATATGGAGAAGCACAGCGTGTCGAAGATCATCGGTTCGCCTCCCGGATATGTGGGCTTTGACGACGCGGGTCAGCTCACCGAAAAAGTGCGCCGCAGACCCTACTCCGTCATTCTCTTCGACGAGATCGAGAAGGCTCACCCCGACGTTATGAACATCCTGCTCCAGATACTCGACGAAGGCAGGATAAGCGACTCCCACGGCAAGAAGGTAAACTTCGAGAACACGCTTATCTGCATGACTTCCAATGCCGGCTCGTCCACCGGCGAATCGGGAATGGGCTTCGGCAAGACCACAGGAGATCTCTCGAAGGAAAAGGCTACGAAGGCCCTGAAAGAATTCCTGCGCCCCGAGTTCCTCGGCAGAGTCGATGAAGTCGTTGTGTTCTCGCCGCTTACAAAGGAAAACTATGCCGATATCGCGAAGCTCCAGCTCAACGATACGGTAAAGGCTCTGGCGGAGAACGGAACCACCCTGCGCATCGACGATTCGGCATACAGATATATCGCCGGAAAGGCTCACGGCGGCAAGTACGGCGGACGTGACATACTCCGCGTGATACGCGAGGAAGTCGAGGATCCGCTGGCCGATCTTCTTATAAGCACGGACGCGCCTTCCGGCAGAACCATTGATCTTTCCGCGGACGATAACGGCATTGTCGTGAAAGAAGCGAAAACCGGCTCCGACGCGCCGGAAACTCCCTCTCTGTCTGAATTCCTGAATAATGACGGCGGAAACAGTCAGGAATAATACCGGCGCAGCGAGGAATATAATACTATGAATACCGCGATAATAACCGGCGGCACCGGTGCGATAGGCACCGCGCTGGTGGAAGAATTTGCTAAAGACTACTGCGTAATCTTCACCTACCGCACGAACGCGCAGACCGCGGAAGAACTGCGGGACAGATACGGAGCCGTGCCGGTGAAGTGCGATCTCGCGGAGCCGGACGCATACAAAGCGCTGGAGCCCTACTCCGGGAACTGCGGACTGCTGATAAACAACGCGGGCATCTCGCAGATAAAGCTGTTCGGGGACACCACGGACGAGGACTGGGCAGCCATGACGGCTGTGAACTACACCTCCCCCGCCCTGCTGACCCGTGAGGTCACACGCGGCATGATACGCAGACATTCAGGCTGCGTGATAAACATTTCATCGGTGTGGGGAGTTCACGGAGCTTCCTGCGAAGTAGCCTACTCGGCTGCGAAAGCGGGGCTTATCGGCTTCACGAAGGCTCTCGCCAAGGAGCTGGGACCCTCGGGCATACGCGTCAACTGCATCGCTCCGGGCGTTATAGACAGCCCCATGAACGGGCATCTCAGCGACGGGGAGATGCGGGAGCTCATCGACTCCACGCCGCTGATGAGGCTCGGAAAGCCCGCCGACGTTGCACACGCAGCGCGGTTCTTCGAGCAGAACGGCTTCACCACCGGGCAGGTGCTCGGGGTGGACGGAGGGTTTTACTGATACACGACCGATATAAGGAGTTGTTCTTTTGGATAAGTTCACAGAACTGCGGGAAAAATACGATACATTCATCTACCACAGCTACACGATAACGGACGAGGGTTTCTCGTTCCGTTTCTCTATAGGAGAGTTTGAGTTCACACCCGGCTGGAAGTGGAACGGGCTGAAAATACCCGACGATATGGACAGAGGGCTGATAGAATACGTCATCTTCTCTCTCGGCATGACCGAGCTGGTGAGCTACTGGAAATGCGCCTGCCCGCCCCGGGTAATCGTAAAGTGCGGAGCCCTCGGTGACGAGCAGATACGCTGGTGGAAGAAGCTCTACTGGGGCGGTCTCGGGGAGTTCTTCTACCGCAACGGCATAAAGACCGACCCCGACAGCTTCATGACTATCGAGCCTGCAAGCACCGATGTACCGCACTTCACCGACCCTTACAGGGGTGAGCGCAGAGGCGCTCTTATCCCGGTGGGCGGCGGCAAGGACAGCATCGTGACGCTGGAGCTGCTGAAAGGCATGAAAGACGACAATCTCTGCTACATCATCAATCCGCGTAAGACGACGCTGGACTGCGCACATACGGCGGGCTACGACGACGACCGCATCGTGGGGCTGAAACGCTCGATACACCCGGAGCTTCTCGCCCGCAACGCCGCGGGGTGGCTCAACGGGCATACGCCGTTCTCCGCGATTGTGGCTTTCTCCGCATACCTCGCCGCTCTTATCACCGGAAAGAAATACATCGCGCTGTCCAATGAGAGCAGCGCCAACGAAGGCAACGTGAGCGGCACGGGCGTAAATCATCAGTACAGCAAGAGCACGGCCTTCGAGCGGGATTTCCGTGAATACTGCGAAAAATGGCTCACTGTGCCGCCGGAGTATTTCAGTCTGCTGAGGCCGTGGAGCGAGTGGCAGATAGCAAAGCGCTTCGTCACCTACCCGAAGTATCTCCCGGTGTTCAGGAGCTGCAATCTCGGCTCAAAGACGGACTCGTGGTGCGGGAAATGCGCGAAGTGCCTGTACGTCTACATCATGCTTGCCGCGTTCCTCGACGACGGGGAGCTTATAAATATATTCGGCGCGGATATGCTGGACGACCCGGAGTTTGCGGATATATTCCGCGGGCTTGTGTACGCGGACTTCGACAAGCCCTTTGAGTGCGTAGGCACCCGGGCGGAGATACGCCTCGCGCTGTACAACGCCTACAAGCGCAGAGAGGGCGGAAAGGTCCCGCTTCTGCTGCGTAATTACATCAAGGAGGAACCCGGTGAACCGGAGGGACTTGACGGTCATTTCGATACCGACAATTTCGTTCCCGCGGAGCTCATCGGACTGCTGAAATGAACCTGTTTTACGAAAGACTGCGCGGCTTCTTCAACGGGAAGAACGTGCTGATACTCGGATTCGGACGCGAGGGCAGATCGACCCTGCGGCTGCTGAAGGAGTTCGGAAACTGCAATATAACCATAGCCGACATGAACGACGTTTCCTGCCCGGAAACCGAGGGCATTGAGGTCATCTCGGGCGAGAACTATCTCGACCGCACCGGGGATTTCGACATAATAATGAAAGCACCCGGCATCGCGCTGTTCGATGATATCCCCGCCGGCACAAAGGAGCGCATCACCGGACAGACCGACCTGCTGCTGCGGTTCCGTGCCAATACGGTCATAGGCATAACCGGAACCAAGGGCAAGTCCACCACTTCGTCGCTTATCTATCACATACTCGGATGTGAGGGAAAGCACGCCCAGCTCATAGGGAACATCGGAATACCGCCGTTTGAGTGCCTGAACGGGCTGCGGGAGGACGATATACTCGTATGCGAGATGAGCTGCCACCAGCTCGAATATGTTCAGGCTTCACCGGATATCGCGGTGTATCTCAATCTCTTCGAGGAGCATCTTGACCACTACACGGGCTTTGACGCTTACAGGAAGGCGAAGGAGAACATCTACCGCTTCCAGCGGCCGGGAGACACGCTTATAATCAACAAGGACATCGCGCCCGCCGGTATCGCCGCGAAAGTCGTTACCGCCTCGCTTACCGAAAAAGCCGACATCTGCGTGAACGGAGACATGGCGGAGATACTCGGAGTGACCTACGACACGCCCACACGGCTCATCGGAAGGCACAACCTCTACAACATCGGCATAGCGATGTACGCCGCGGGACTCTGCGGCTGCGACACCGCCAGCGCCGCCGCGGACATCATCTCTTTCGACCCGCTTCACCACCGCCTTGAGAGCATCGGCACGGTGAACGGAGCAGAGTATATAAACGACAGCATAAGCACCTGCCCAAGCACGGCCATAGCGGCTGTGAGAGCCTTCGACAAAGTAGACACCATTATCATCGGCGGCATGGACAGGGGCATCGACTACACGGAGCTTATCGACTTCCTGAACAGCTCGGAGATCGAAAACGTGATACTGCTGCCGGACAGCGGCCACAGGATAATGCCCCGGCTCGACGGCACGAAACGCACGCTCTACAAGGCCTCCGACCTTGCGGACGCCGTGGCATACGCGAAGAAAGTAACAAAAACCCGCTGTGTCCTCTCCCCTGCCGCAGCAAGCTACGGCTTCTACAAAAACTTCGAAGAACGCGGAGAAAGGTTCAGGGAATTAGTGAAGAGTGAAAAGTGAATAGTTGTTGTGTCGCCTGCGGCGACATATCTGAATTGTGACAAAGTGAAAAGTTTTATTATCCTTCCGATGAATTGAGCGGATGCGGCAGATAATTAACGTATTCAGCCGTTTTTAAATACGTCCGCGAAGCGGACACCACAACTATTCACTATTCATTATTCACTATTCATTATTCACTTTTTCTCATCATGTCATTGTATGTCCCGGCGTGATGATATATAATGATATTGTGGAACGGTATGAGAAACCTCATGCCGTTCTTTATTTTATCATTTTATCACGGGGAGGTGATGATATGCCCGCGGCAAAACCAAAGAAAGTCGCAGACAGGCAGGAAATCCTTGAATTTCTCACGGGTGTGATGAGGAATGAGGGGCTTTCGGAAAAAGAACGTCTCGACGCGTCGTACAGGCTCGGACGCTACCTCGGACTGGAAGGAAAGGAAACGGACTCCGACGTGCTGCCAAGGGTGGTGATCTATGACGGAACAGACAAGAATAAACTTCCTTGATCTGATAGCGCCCTCTTTTTACGGCGTCCACCGCGATATCGGGGAGAACGCGCATACCCACTACGCGCTCTGCGGCGGACGCGGGAGCTGCAAATCGTCCTTCGCGAGCCTTGAGACAGTGCGCGGCATCATGGCTGACAGGAACGCCAATGCCGCCGCTATCCGCAAGATCGGGAAGAACCTGCGCGAGAGCGTTTTCGAGCAGCTCCTGTGGGCAATAGACAGGCTGGGAGCCTCCGACCTCTGGGACAGTCGGGTGAGCATTCCGGAGCTTGTTTACAGACCTACGGGTCAGAAGATCATATTCAAGGGCGCGGACGATCCGAGGAAGTTCAAATCCGTCAAGGTATCACAGGGCTTTATAAAGTACATCTGGTTCGAGGAAGCCGACGAGTTCACACCGGAGGAGATAGACGTGATAAACCAGTCTCTGCTGCGCGGGGACGGTCATTTCGTCTGTCTCTACACCTACAACCCGCCGCGGTCGGCTTCGGCGGGCATCAATTTTGAATTCTCAAAGCCCCGTCCCGACAGGCTCCTGCACCGCAGCGACTACCGCAGCGTGCCGCCGGAGTGGCTGGGGCGGGCATTCCTCGCGGAAGCAGATTATCTCCGGCAGTACGACCCGCAGCGCTACGCAAACGAATACCTCGGTGAGATAACCGGCACCGGAGCCGAGGTATTCACGAATGTGCGGCTCGAAACTGTGGGCGACGAAAAGATATCCTCTTTCGGGCGCACTTACCGGGGCATCGACTGGGGCTACGGAGCAGACCCCTTCGTTTATATCGGGACGGCTCTCGAAAACTCCGGACGGCGGCTGTACATCTATGAGGAATTTTACAGACACGGCGCGAAGTTCGACGAGATAGCGCAGGCAATAAGCGCGTTCAATCCGGGGAACTTCCCCGTCACCGCCGACAGCGCCGAGCCCCGCTCAAATGACGAGCTGCGCTCCCGCGGACTTAATATCCGGGCGGCGAAGAAAGGTCAGGGCTCCGTAGAGTACGGCATACGGAGACTCTGCGATCTGGACGCGGTGATCATAGATCCGGTGCGCTGCCCCAACGCAGCCCGGGAATTTGCCGGGTACAGACTTGTGAGCGACGGATGCGGGGGCTTCCGCAGCGGATATCCGGATAAGGACAACCACACCATAGACGCGGTCAGGTACGCTCTTGAAGAACGTTTCTCACGGAAGAACGTGGGATTCATCGACCGCAGGAAACTTGGATTATAGAAAAGAAAGGCAACGATATGTTTACAATACCCGCAGATACACAGATAACCCCGAAGCTGGCTGTCAGCTTCATTCTTAAGCACATTACCGGAAATGACAGGCTCGACAGGCTGTATGACTACTATATCGGGAATCACAGGATACTCGACCGCGAAAAGAGCAGGAACGCCGCCAACAACCGCCTCGTCTGCAACCACGCGAAGTATATCACCGACTGCACAACGGGCTACTTCCTCGGCTCGCCGGTGAAGTATTACAGCCGCAGCGGCAGGGACATCTCGCTGATAAAGGACGTTCTCAAGCGCTGCGACAGCGAGACCGAGGATATCGACCTCGCAAGGTTCGGGTCGGTCTACGGCGTTTCCTACGAGATGCTTTACCTCGACCCTGACAGCAATATCCGGCTCGCAAGCCTTGACCCCCACAACGCATTCGTGGTGTACGACGATACCGTTGAGCAGAAGCCGCTGTTCGGTGTCTACTATATGCCCAATTGCAGCGGGAACGGCTCAAAGAACGGTTACCGCGTCTATCTCTGCGACAGCTGCACCGTCACGGAATTCCTGACTACCGTGTCATTCACGATAACGCAGGTGAACGAGCCTTATGAGCATTACTTCGGCGGTGTGCCGATAATCGAGTACTACAACAACTGGGACAAACAGGGCGACTTCGAGCAGGTGACCACGCTGATTGACGCCTACGACACGCTCCAGTCCGACCGCGTGAACGACAAGGAACAGTTCGTGGACTCGATACTCGTTATAAAGGGACAGGTGCTGGGAAACAGCGACGAGGAAGAGAACAGCACCTACAACGCGATACGCCGCTACGGAGTAATGACTATCGACGATACGGGCGACGCGAAATGGCTTACGCGGCAGTTCGACGAGCAGTCGGTGGATATACTCCGCAGGTCGATAGAGAACGATATCCACAAGTTCAGCGGAGTTCCCTGCATGAACGACGAGAGCTTTGCCGGCAACGCCTCCGGCGTGGCGATGAAGTACAAGCTCCTCGCTTTCGAGCAGATGACGAAGATAAAGGAGCGCTACTTCACCGAGGGGCTTCGCATAAGGCTGGCGCTGATAGCCAATGCCCTCTCGGTCATGGGCTATAACAAGCCCGATGTCGGCGATATCCAGATAGTGTTCACCTACAGCCTGCCGGAGAACGAGACCGAGATAGCGCAGACTGTCAGCCTGCTTAAAGACATTCTGCCGCAGGA
This sequence comes from Ruminiclostridium sp., assembly GCA_016282095.1. Taxonomy (GTDB): domain Bacteria; phylum Bacillota; class Clostridia; order Oscillospirales; family Ruminococcaceae; genus Ruminiclostridium_E. Next base: position 23,942 of record JAEEJW010000194.1, read on the forward strand.
AGAGCTTCTGAAGCTCCTGCCTTATGATATTGACGGGGCTCCGGCAAACGGCTGATGATCTGCTGTCGTTTTCCGCGGGGCTTTCCGGTCGCTCCGCACCCTTCGGCAGCAGCCCCGGAATCATCAGCGGTTCCCGGAATGAGCAGCCGGAGGAGGTCCGGAGGGCAAACGGAAAGCCCTCCGATGAAAGCGCGGAATACAAGAAATAAATGACAGTCGTTATATCGTATGTATCGGGGCGCGGACAACGCACCCCACTTTTTTTATATGCAAAACTTGACTTTTTGCTGCCGAATGACTATAATATATATTGGCAATTTATGTAAGAACGGACGTGACAGAATGATAGAGACCGTAGTTATCGACAATATAGACGGCATTATGAAGCTGATCTCGGAACAGAAATTCAGCCAGGAGATCGGACGAGTTAGAAGCCCGTATTTCTACCGCGGTATGCCCGATGTGTCCTACAAACTGACCACAAGCCTGCGGCTCAACTGCAAACACCTGCACAAGGAGCTGGAGCCGTCTGTGCTGCGGAATTTCAACAAGTACGCCTGCATCGAGGACCCGTCGCTGAGCTCGTCGATATGGAAGCAGATGATGATAGGACAGCACCACGGACTGCCCACAAGGCTGCTGGACTGGACTTACTCGCCGCTGATCGCGCTGCATTTCGCAAGCACCGAGAACAACTTCGACAAGCTTGACAAGCGTGACTGCGTGGTGTGGAGATTCGATATGAAGGACGCGAACAAGAACCTGCCCTGGCGTTACCGCGAAGCCCTGAAACGCGAGCGGGCGTTCATATTCTCGGTGGACACGCTCACATCGCTGGTGGACAATCTCGAACAGTACGACGAGGATATGGGAAGCACGGCTTTCGTGAATATCGAGCCTCCGTCGGTGGATCAGCGCATCATAAACCAGTATTCCTTCTTCTCCATAATCCCTTCCGGCATGGAAAGCATAGAGGATTACCTCGAAAACCACACCAATACAGTAAAATTCATAATCAGAAAAGAGATACGCTGGCAGGTGCGCGACCTGCTGGATCAGTTCAATATCAGCGAGCGCATACTCTACCCCGGGCTTGACGGACTCTCGCGGTCCCTGGCAAGACATTACTTCGTGCGGAACAGCATCACACAGGCACAAAAGGAATAAGGAGCACAACACAAAATGAAGATCGTACTTGAAAACCTGACAAAGAGATTCCCGAACCGCAACAAAAAAGGCGGCGCCGATGTTGTGGCCGTGGACAACTTCAATTTCGAGATACCGGACGGCAAGCTGATAGGTCTGCTGGGGCCTTCGGGCTGCGGCAAGAGCACCGCGCTGAACCTTATTTCCGGCCTTGAAACTCCCACGGAAGGCAAGATATTCTTCGATGACGAGGATATCACAGACGTACCCGCAGAAAAGCGCGGCGTCGGACTGGTGTTCCAGAGCTACGCGCTCTATCCGCACCTTACGGTCATGAAGAATATAACGTTCCCGCTGGAAAACCTCAAGGGTACACAGAAAATGACCCGCCACGAAATGGAGGAAAAGGCTTACGAAGCCGCAAAGCTGGTGCAGATAGACCACCTTATGGAGCGCAAGCCCAGCGAGCTGTCCGGCGGTCAGCAGCAGCGCGTCGCAATTGCCCGTGCTCTTGTGAAGAGACCGAGAGTCCTGCTCCTGGATGAGCCGCTTTCCAACCTGGACGCAAGACTGCGTTTGCAGACCCGCGAGGAGATACGCCGCATACAGCGCGAAACAGGTATAACGACGGTGTTTGTTACCCACGATCAGGAAGAAGCCATGAGCATTTCGGATATGATCGTGGTGATGAAGGACGGCGTTATTCAGCAGATAGACAAGCCCCAGGAAGTGTACGACGATCCGAAGAACCTTTTCGTGGCGAAGTTCCTGGGTACTCCCGCCATAAACGTGTTCGTCGGCAGCGTGAAGAACGGACTGCTCTTCATTGGCGACGACGAGGTGCTGAAAATCAAGGGCGCGCCGGACGGAAATGTTTATATTGGCGTGAGACCCGAGGGCTTCATTCCCGACGAGAACGGCGGACTTAAATGCAAGCTCCGCGGCATCGAGGTCATGGGGCGCGACAAGAGCGTAATTTCGTCGCACTACGCCGGCATCGGAGATACGATACGCTCCATTATACGCTCGGAGGACAGCGTGAACGAGGACGCAAAGCAGGTATGCTTCAGCCTGCGGCCGCACAAGGTCTTCATCTTCGACAGGGAGACCGAAGAACGCATACTGTTTGAAGC
>JAEEJW010000195.1 GCA_016282095.1 Ruminiclostridium sp.
ATTATACCTGCCTGTACGAAAGCCCTTGCCGCGGAGGCTGTCATTGTCGCCTTTCCCGCGATCAGTATACGTTTTGCGGCATCAGCGTCGCGCGCAGCTTCCATTATGTCGATAACATCGTCAGCGGTCAGCTCACCCTCACGCCTCGCTACATAGCATTCACCCACGAACGGGACAAGTCCTGCTTCATCGACTGTTTTTCCGTCATTAATAAAATGGTACGGTGCGTCAACATGAGTGCCGTTGTGCGCGCACATGGAAAACTCTGTCAGATTGCAGATATCTCCGCTTGAGATGCTCATCGGGTGTGTCTGGACAGGCGCCGGATCGCCGGGGAAGGTATGGCAGGAAAATACTTCCTGTGATATGTCGATTATCATGGCATGATATTCCTTTCATTTATCAAACAAGCTCTCCGTCACGTTTTTATTGTGCAACGGAGAGCTTTGTCATAATGTGCTTATTTGAAATATTCGATACCGCTCCTGAAGAGAGGCTGGTCCTTTATGCCGTCAACATTGGTGCAGCAGTCGGCTGAGATACGCTCGCTGTGACCCATCTTACCGAGCACGCGTCCGTCGGGGGATATGATGCCCTCAATAGCGTACATCGAACTGTTCGGGTTGTAGCGCAGCTCCATAGTCGGATTGCCGTCGAGGTCAACATACTGTGTTGCTACCTGACCGTTGGCTATGAGCTTCTTTATAACTTCGTCACTTGCAACGAATCTTCCTTCGCCGTGGGATATCGGAATGGTGTGGATATCGCCGACCTTGCAGTTCATGAGCCACGGGGACTTGTCAGTGCATATCCTTGTGCGCACGAGCTGAGACTGATGCCTGCCTATCTTGTTGAATGTCAGAGTCGGGCTGTCCGCTGTCAGCGGAACTATCTCGCCAAGCGGCACCAGTCCGAGTTTGATAAGAGACTGGAAGCCGTTGCAGATACCGAGCATAAGTCCGTCACGCTTGTAGAGCATTTCGTTGACAGCTTCCTTAACCTTCGGGTTGCGGAAGAAAGCGTTGATGAACTTGCCGGAGCCCTCGGGCTCGTCACCGCCGCTGAATCCGCCGGGGACAGCGATGATCTGGCTCTGCGATATCAGCTTTGCGAATGCCTCTACGGATTCTTCGACAGCCGCCGCGTCGAGATTCTTGATAACAAATATCGAAGGATCGCCGCCCTCGCGTCTGAACGCTTCGGCCATATCGTATTCGCCGTTTGTACCGGGGAATGCGGGAATCAGTACTCGCGGTTTCGCAGTCTTGTTTGCGGGTGCACATACGATCCTTTCACCGGATGTGAAAGAAATCGGCTCGGGAGCGTCGTAATGTTTTACGGTGTCTCTGAAAATCGGTTCGAGTACAGCATCCCACTTCTTTTCGAGTGCCGCGATATCGAGCTTTACGCTGCCGCTTGTGATAGTATATTCTTCCGTTGTCTCGCCGATCAGCTCGAAGCCGTCGAGTTCCTTGCCGGATTCTATGATGAACGCACCGTAATGCAGTCCGAAAAGCTTGTTGTCGTCAAGTGCATTGAGCTTAGCACCTATGCGGTTGCCGAGCGACATTTTGAAAATACCCTCTGCGAGACCGCCGTGACCGAGTGTCCATACAGCTGCTGCATCGCCGTCAGCTATAACTTTCTCGACCATTTTGAATACTTTCTTTACACTTTCGAAATCGGGCATACCGTTTTCATCATACCGGGGAGCAATGTAGTACAGCTTGTCGAACGGCAGTTTGAATTCTGCGCTTATGATCTTGTCGGCTCTGCCCATTCCGACAGCAAAGGAAACAAGAGTCGGTGGAACATCTATGTGCTCGAATGTGCCGCTCATGGAGTCCTTACCGCCTATAGCTCCCGCGCCGAGTGCCTTCTGTGCCTTGTATGCGCCCAGAAGTGCGCTGAAAGGCTGTCCCCAGCGCTCAGGGTCGCCTTGTGTTCTTTCAAAATACTCCTGGAAGGTCAGCCAGCATTCATCGCTCCTGCCGCCTGCCGCAACGAGTTTTGCGATACTTTCAACCACAGCGAGAGCCGCACCGTGATAAGGCGACTGTACTGCCACAGCCGGATCATAGCCCCATGCCATTATAGAAGCTGCTTTGGTCTCCGCGCCAAGAACCGGTATCTTTGCAGCCATTGCCTGTACAGGTGTCTGCTGAGTCTTGCCGGAGAAGGGCATAAGAACGGTGGCAGCGCCGACAGTCGAGTCAAAGCGCTGAACGAGTGCTCTCTGTGAGCATACATTCAGGTCGGTGACAAGTTTTTCCCAGTCCTCGGCAGTATTTCTGAATCCTGTCTCGTATGATACCTTTACGTCATTTATCTTAATATCAGTATGCTTTTCGGCGCCGTTGGAATTAAGGAATTCTCTGGAGATATTGCATATTGTTCTGCCGTTCCAGTTCATTACAAGACGCGGTTCAGCCTCAACTACGGCAACAGGTGTAGCTTCAAGGTTCTCGTCCCCGGCCAGCTTAATGAACTTGTCAACGTCGTTCTTGTCCACTACGACAGCCATTCTTTCCTGCGACTCGGATATTGCGAGCTCTGTGCCGTCAAGACCCGCATACTTTTTCGGTACCGCATTGAGGTCGATCGTAAGACCGTCCGCGAGTTCACCGATAGCGACTGAAACACCACCTGCGCCGAAGTCATTGCAGCGCTTGATAAGTACGGTAGCTTCACGCGTCCTGAAAAGTCTCTGGAGTTTGCGCTCTATGGGAGCATTACCTTTCTGTACTTCGGCGCCGCAGCTTTCAAGAGACTGCACACTATGGGACTTGGAGGAACCGGTAGCTCCGCCGCAGCCGTCACGGCCTGTACGACCGCCCAGCAGAATAATCACGTCACCGGGAGCGGGACGTTCTCTGCGTACATGATCCTCGGGAGCCGCAGCAATAACTGCGCCGATCTCCATGCGCTTCGCCATATAGCCGGGGTGATATATCTCCGCAACGTGGCCGGTCGCAAGGCCTATCTGGTTGCCGTAGGAGGAATATCCTGCGGCAGCAGTGGTGGTTATCTTGCGGGGCGGGAGTTTGCCGGCTATGGTCTTGTCAACGGGCAGCAGCGGATCGGAGGCACCGGTCACGCGCATAGCCTGATAAACGTAGGCTCGTCCGGAAAGCGGGTCGCGGATCGCGCCGCCGAGACAGGTAGCCGCACCGCCGAAAGGTTCGATCTCGGTGGGATGGTTGTGCGTCTCGTTTTTGAACATCAGAAGCCAGTCTTCTTCTTTGCCGTCAACATCTACCTTTATCTTTACGGAGCAGGCATTGATCTCCTCGCTCTCGTCGAGGTGTTTCAGTATACCGTCCTTCTTGAGTTTCTTTGCTGCAAGTGTTGCGATATCCATAAGACATACCGGTTTGCCGGAGCGCCCGAGTTCCTCGCGGTCGAGCTTATACTCGGCGTATGTATCGGCTATGTATGAAGGCTTGATATCAGCGTTGTCGATAATTGTGCCGAAAGTGGTGTGGCGGCAGTGATCCGACCAGTAGGTGTCTATCATGCGTATCTCGGTGATAGTGGGGTCGCGCTTTTCGCTCCTGAAATAATCCTGACAGAATTTGATATCGTCATTGTCCATGGCGAGACCGTAATTCTTCACGAAGTCCGCAAGGCCGTCCTTGTCGAGTTCAAGGAATCCGTTGAGAGTCGCGACTTCGGTGGGGATATCATATTCGGTCTTCAATGTCTTGTATTCTTCGTATCCGCACTCGCGGGATTCAACGGCATTGATGAGGTAGTGCTTGATGCGGGCGAACTGCTCATCTGTGATTTTACCTTTGAGCAGATAGAGCTTTGCATATTTTACGAGGGGGCGGTCGCCCTTGCAGAGCATCTGTATGCACTGAGCGGCACTGTCTGCGCGCTGATCAAACTGTCCCGGCAGGAATTCCACTGCGAACATTCTTTCATCAGCTGCTGGAACTGGAAGAGAGTCAAGGATATCATCAACGGGAGGCTCGGAGAATACAACTGGTATAGAGCGCTTGAAGTCCTCCTCAGAGATGTCCTCAGCGTCGTAACGGTTGATTATTCTCACACCCTCAAGTTCCTCGATACGAAGCGAGGTCTTAAGATCGGAAAGAAGCTGATCGCCCTCTACTGCGTAGCGGGGCTTTTTTTCGACATAAATACGGTAAACTGCCATAATGCTGCCACCATTCCTTTCGGTAATTCATATAAAAGTATTATATCATCTTTATACAAATTAGTCAAGAGAAAAACACAATTCATAATCCCATATCTGTCCGCATATCATTGAACAGAAAAAAGACAAGCGGAGGAAAGACATGGACAGCGAGAGTGAACGTATATTGTCGGAACTGGAACGTGTAAAGACCATGCTATACAAGAACGGCCAGCTTTTCGATATGGCAGAGAATGAGACGGACACAGAAGCGCTAATATATGAACATAAAGCTCTGATGCTGCGTTATTCGGCATTGATAGCAAGAGCAAAAGAGATGGGTATAAAAAAGGAGGTAACGGAATGTATGCAATAGTAGGTATCTGTGCTGCGGCGGTGATAATGGCGGATATATATGCACACACAGCTCATCCGAAACTGTACGCGTTCTTCAATACCGCGGCCGGGGTCGTGAGTCTTGTTGCGTCAGAAATTATCATGAACGGTACAGCTTCGGGAATAACTTCATACAGCGCGGCACTTTCGGTGATACTCGGGGTTCCGGGAACGGCATTGCACTATTTTCTCGGGATAATATAGGGGAGGGAAATGAAATGACAGTACAGGTAATGTCAGGTACAGCAGCGGCGGAGGCACCGGTTGGAATGGTTAAGGATTCGGCGGAGAAGCAGCCTTATGTATATGAACCGCCGGAAACGGTATATGAAGATACCGTGCGTACGTTTCATGCGCCGCGGCGTGTCCGGGGATTCGGTATCGTTATGGCAGGACAGCTGACAATATCTGTGCTGCTGGGACTGGCACTGTGGGCAGGAGTCAGCTTTGGCAGTGAGGAGATCGGGACGGTATGCGAAGGTCTGAAAGAACTTTTCCGGTAAGATGCGAGTTCCGGTTCTCCTTTTTCGCGGTGCTGGGTTTTATGGTGTGCACCGACAGTGACGGAACGATGCTGCTCTGTGCTCTGGCGTGTCTCCTTCACGAACTGGGACATCTGACCGTAATGCTGGTGCTGCATGATCCGCCGGACTCTTTGGTGTTTTACGGAGGCGGAATACATATCCGCGGCGGAAGCACGGGCTTTCCGGCCGTGATAGCCGGCTGTGCGGTGAATACCGCACTTTTTCTTGTGTTCGGGCTTATTCCTTGGGAAAACGAACAGGTAAGGCTTTTTGGAGTGATAAATCTGCTGATCGCCGCGTTCAACCTGCTTCCTGTGCGTGAACTCGACGGGCATCGTCTGCTGGAGCTTACGCTGATACACGCATTCACACCTGAAAAGGCTGCGCGATTAACGGATATCTGCGAGCGTGTAATGCTTATTATAATACTTCCTTCTGTAATACTGCTCGTTTTTTCCGGCAGGCTCAATTTTTCTGCGATTATTTTTTTCTTTTATCTTTTAGTGGTTGAAATTTTTGAGAAAATATAGTATAATATAAGTTAATATGTGTACAGGATCCGTGAAACCGAAAGGACAAGCATTGAAAAACAATACGCTCTGCGCTGGTATATTATCTTTTTTTCGTACTGCTGCGGGTATTGTTCACGGTGCTGTCCGTAATTCTTATATGCGGATTTCCGACCTGCATAAGTACGGTATTCAATATAGGCTGATTTGGAGGTTCTATGACATACAAGGACAAGCTGGACAGGATATTGCTGAAGGTACAGAAACCCTCGCGCTATATCGGCGGCGAGCTGAACTCGGTGGAGAAAGACCCGGCAAAGGTGACAATGCGCTTTGCCTTCTGCTTCCCGGATACCTATGATATAGGAATGTCCCACCTCGGCATGAAGATACTCTATTCGCTTATAAACAATGTTCCCGGGTACTGGTGTGAACGTGTCTATATGCCTCTTCCGGATATGGAAGAGCAGATGCGCAAGCATGATATCCTGCTTTATGGCCTTGAAAGTCTCCAGCCTATAAAGGATGCTGATTTCATAGGCTTCACGCTCCAGTATGAGCTGTCGTTTTCCAATATCCTTGCAATGCTCGATCTCGCGGGGCTTCCGGTCTATGCGAAGGACAGACCCGGACTTACTCCTATAGTCTGCGCAGGAGGCCCCTGCGTCTGCAACGCTGAGCCGATAGCGGATTTTGTCGATCTGTGCATACTCGGTGAGGGGGAGGAAGTCAATCTTGAGCTTATGCGCCTTCTGGAAAAGTGCAAGAACGAGGGTGTGACAAAGCACGAGTTCCTGGTCCGCGCAGCGCAGATCGAGGGCATCTATGTTCCGTCTCTGTACGAGATAGATTATAATGAAGATAACACGATAAAGAGCATAACACCGACAGAAGGCGCGCCGTGTAAGGTAAGAAAGCGTATAATCAGGGACTTTGACAAGGTATTTTACCCCGACACGTTTGTAGTTCCGTTCTCCGAGATAGTCCATGACCGTGCAGTGGTGGAAGTCCTGCGCGGCTGCATACGCGGCTGCCGCTTCTGCCAGGCAGGCTATCTTTATCGTCCGTTCCGCGAAAAGACTGTTGAAACGATAGAGAAAGAGACCATATCGCTCTGCGAGAGCACAGGTTACGACGAGGTATCGCTTACTTCGCTCAGTACCAGCGACCACAGCGAAATAGAGCGTATGCTCGGTACTCTCGCAAACTACTCCGATGCGGCGCGCGTTAACCTGTCGCTGCCGTCGCTGCGCATTGACAGCTTCAGCAAGGAACTTGTTGACCGTATAAAGAGTGTCCGCAAGAGCGGTCTTACGTTTGCTCCCGAAGCCGGTACCCAGCGTCTCCGCGACGTGATAAACAAGAACATCACCGAAGAGAACGTGATGAACAGCTGCCGGATAGCCTTCGAGGGAGGCTACACTGCGGTGAAACTCTATTTCATGCTTGGTCTGCCGACAGAAACTATGGAGGATATAGAGGGCATAGCTGATCTCTGTCAGAAGATAATCGACCTTTACTATTCTGTCGAGAACCGCCCGAAAGGCGGAATAAAGATATCGGTATCGCTCTCGACATTCATACCCAAGCCCTTTACGCCGTTTCAGTTCGAACCCCAGCCCACTGAGGACGTTATAAGAGAACGTCAGAAACACCTGATGGAAGTCGTCAACAAGAAGCGCGTGACAGTAAGCCGTTCGCACTTCGACGTGACTCATCTTGAAGCCGCTCTCGCGCGCGGAGACAGACGCCTTTCCGCGGTAATATATGCTGCGTGGAAAAAGGGCTGTAAACTCGACGGCTGGACAGAATACTACAAGTATGACAAGTGGATGGAAGCGTTCAGAGAGTGCGGCATAGACCCGGCATTCTATGTGAACCGTCCCCGCAGTTATGACGAGATCATGCCCTGGGATCACATGGATGTACTTGTGACGAAAGAGTTTCTGATTCGTGAAAATATGCAGGCTCATGAAGCGCATCCGACTCCGAATTGCCGCAAAAGCTGCGCAGGATGCGGTGTGAATAAGTGCGTCGGAAGGCCGTGCTTTGATTATAGAGTAGAAACTGCGGCGGTTACAGACAATGAGTGATTTTTTTGATAGTATATTTCATTCGGATATCGTGGACACCATTGTAGGATATGTGTTTGTATTCGGCTTGGGACTGTTCTTTTATATCGCCAACTGGTGCTGCTTTATAAACAACATGATACCCGGCCGAAAGTGGGTTTCGCTTGTACCGCCGCTCGGCGGGCTGATACTGGCGCTTGCGTTCCTGCTGTTAGTACCTGCTCCGTGGAAGTGGTTTGCCTTGCTCGGCCTTACAGATCCGTGGATCATAAGCTTTGTTTATGCGATCATAACAGAAGCATTCGGCAAGTCGGAGAAAAAAGAAGACAAAGAGGAAGAGAACGATGGCGAACACGACAACTAAAAACATAAGAATATTCTTCTCAAAGACAGGCAGGGCGATATACATATCACATCTTGATCTGTACAGACTTTTTCAGCGCTCGATAAAGCGCAGCAAGCTGCCGGTATGGGAGACCGAAGGGTTCAATCCCCATGTGTATATCACATTCGCGCTGCCGCTTGCCCTAGGAACAGCCGGCCTCTGTGAGAGCCTTGACCTTAAGCTGACCGAGGACATAAGCAGGGAAGAACTGATTTCGCGCTTCAATGACGCTCTGCCCAGGGATATCAGGGTGACGGATGCCGCGGAACCCGTGATGAAACCTACCGAGATAGTTCTATCTGAGTACGAAGCGCATTTCGAGTGTGACAATGCAGCTTTCACGGACTTCCTCAATTCGGAGCACATAATGACCGAAAAGAAGACAAAACGCGGAATAGCCGAGCTTGATCTGAAAGAGCACCTGAACATACTTGACCGGTCGGATGGCTATCTTCGTTTTACATTCCCGTCGGGAACGGAGTTCAATATCAATGCTGGTTTGCTGTTTGACGCATTTGAGAAGCAGTCCGACACCGAAATTTATTCACTTCGCATAACAAGGACGGCAATAAAATGCCGCAATGGAGAAAATTTCCATTAAATTTTGTGAAAATTGCAAAAAACTATTGCAATTTGAAAAAGAAAGTGTTATAATATAAAGGCATTTGTAACCGCCGCATAAGAGATTTTATTTCTGCGGCGAGGGTTAATGCATAGGGCGTACCTTAATAAAAAGTGATAACGCCCGCATTAAACGGGTATTCCGCTGCGTCTGGAAAGTCAGGAAGGCTTTCCGGCGGTGAGGACGTGCGGCTCTGGACCGCTTAAGGGCATGTGCAGCTCCGAAAGTTCCCGCTCCACCAAGGATACGCAAGAATGCCGTAACAGGAGGAAAAAGAAATGGATGCACTGAAGATCATTGCTCAGGACAGCATGAAGGCCGAAGCTCCGGTGATCAACGTCGGCGATACCGTAAAGGTACACGTTCGTATCACTGAAGGCGACAAGTCGCGTATTCAGGTCTTCGAAGGAACCGTTATCGCCAAGAAGCACGGCGGTATCAACGAGACATTCACTGTAAGAAGAGTGGCTCACGGCGTAGGTATCGAGAGAGTATTCCCGATCCACAGCCCCTCTGTTGACAAGGTGGAAGTAGTAAGAACCGGTGTTGTTCGCAGAGCAAAGCTTTACTATCTGCGTGACAGAGTAGGTAAGGCTGCAAAGGTAAAGGCGAAGTATTAATAGCCATACCTTTCCAACTGACAGACGAAAAGGTAATAACGGGAAACCGTTATTACCTTAATTCGCTGTATTTAATGATTTTTACGAGTGGTGGATATGGAAGAAAATGAGATCCTCGGACAGGATGAAGAACTGCAGAAAGCGGAAAGGCCGGCTTATAAGCGCCACGGTATTGCCGCCGAGATATACGACTGGTTTGACAGCATTTTCTACGGATTGCTGATCGTAACAGCCGTTTTTGTTCTTGTTACCCGCACGAGTACGGTTGACGGATCTTCAATGGTTCCTACGCTGGAGGACAAACAGCTCCTTCTGGTCTCTGACTTTGCGTATACACCAAACTATAATGATATCGTTGTATGTTGGTCAGACACACTGCCCAATGACAACGGAGGCATAGGAAAGGCGATAGTCAAGCGCATAATTGGTCTGCCGGGAGATACTATTCATATAGACTACAAGGCCGGTACAGTTACCCGCAACGGCGTGACTCTGGAGATAACCCAACAGGGGGATTCGCTCTATGAGGACGGTCATATGATAGCTGCAAAGACCAGGACAGATGAAGGCCAGGGCGGCGATTTCATCGTACCTGCGGGCAATCTGTTCGTAATGGGCGATAACAGGAACGGTTCAACTGACAGCCGCAGCAGGCTCATTGGATTCATTGACCGCCGTAAAGTGGTAGGCAGAGCCTATATGCGCATATTCCCGTTTGATAAGTTCGGCGGGCTTTACGGCTGATAATGGCATACGAAAGCGATATACAGTGGTTCCCGGGTCATATGACCAAGACCCGCCGGCTTATAGAATCCGATCTGAAGCTGGTGGACGCCGTAGCGGAAGTCGTTGACTGCCGTATACCTGAATCAAGCAGGAACCCGATGATAAACGAGATCGTCGGCTCAAAGCCGAGGATCATCATATTGAATAAGTGTGATCAGGCGGACGAGAATATAACAGCGAACTGGCGCAGTTTCTATGAGAATAGCGGAATAAAAACTATAGTGTGCGACTGCCGCAGCGGCAAAGGTATCAACAGATTTCTGCCTGTTCTCAAATCCGAGTTGAGTGAACTTCTCGAACGCAGACGCGCCAAAGGTACGATCGGAAAGGCTCTGCGGGTAATGGTGCTGGGGATTCCGAACGTGGGGAAGTCATCGTTTATTAACAGAATGGCCGGATCCCGCAAAACGAAGGTAGAGGACAGACCCGGAGTGACCCGCGGAAAACAGTGGGTAACAATAGACAAAGAAGTTGAATTGCTGGATATGCCTGGAATACTCTGGCCGAAGTTCGATGATAAGCAGGCTGCTCTGAAGCTTGCGTTCACCGGTGCAATAAAGGACGATGTGACAGATGTTGAAGGTCTGGCGTATGAACTTGGGGCGTATCTTGCGGTAAACTATCCCGAACGTCTGAAAGAGCGGTACAAGCTTGACAGCTTCGAAGGAAATATACTTGAACTGATAGCAAAGAAGCGCGGAATGATGCAGTCAGGAGGCGTTCCTGACACCGAGCGTGCTGCTGCTGCTTTGCTGGACGAATACAGGAGCGGTAAAATTGGCAGGATCAGTCTCGAAAGACCTTGAACTGGCGGAGCGGTTCGCATTTGATACAGAGTACCGGACAAAATACGGCATAATCTGCGGAATCGATGAAGCAGGAAGGGGACCTCTGGTCGGTGATGTTTATACGGCGGCTGTGGTACTTCCGGAAGACGTATTCATCGACGGTCTCAATGACAGCAAAAAGCTGTCGGAAAAAAAGCGGGAAGCTCTGTTTGACATTATAACCGAAAAAGCCGTTTCATTCTGCGTTGCGTCAGCAACTGCCGCTGAGATCAATGAGCTCAACATACTGAACGCCACGATGCTTGCGATGAAGAGGGCATTTGACGGCTTATCCGTCAGACCCGCTTACGCGCTGATTGACGGCAACAGAATACCCGATCTCGGAATAGCCGCGGAGGCAGTTGTAAAAGGTGATTTCCGTTCTGCAAACATAGCCGCCGCATCGATACTTGCAAAAGTATCGCGTGATCGTTATATGCAGGAACTTGATGAAAAGTATCCCGAGTATGGGTTTGCTAAACACAAGGGTTACGGTACGGCGCAGCATATCGAAGCGCTGAAAAAATACGGTCCTTGTCCCGAACACAGGACTCTGTTCATAAGAAAATTCATATGAGTACACAGAGCGTCAGAGGCAAAGCAGGGGAAGACTTCGTATGCGGAAACCTTAAAGCCGCGGGTTGGACTGTTGAAGCCAGAAATTACCGCATAAAGGGCGGAGAGATAGATATTGTTGCACGAAAGGCAGGAACACTTGCCTTTGTGGAAGTCAAGACACGCAAAGCAAACAGTCTGACTGAAGGGATTGATGCTGTTGATCGCAGAAAGCGCAGCTGCATAATCCGTACAGCAGACAGATACATACAGGAACATCCTTCAGACGCAGATACCGTAAGATTCGATGTGGCGCTGGTCACAGTAACGAGTGAAGAAGTACCGCGGGTGATAAGTATGGAGTATCTTGATAACGCGTTTGATTCGTTCTCTGTTCTGAACGTCTATGAACATTATTGAGCCATGGAGGCTGATCATGAATTATAAAAGTACAAGAAACAATGGAATAAGCGTTACGTCTGCAAAGGCGATAGCGCAGGGGCTTTCCTCGGAAGGCGGACTCTTCGTTCCGGACAGCATACCGGCACTGACAAAGGAAGAGATAATTTCTCTCAGTGAAAAGTCCTATCCGGAAAGAGCATTTGATATATTCAGAAAATATCTTACGGATTTTACCGATGATGAGATAAAGTACTGTGTCAACGGTGCATATTCCGACAAGAATTTTGACAGTGAAAATATCTCTGAAATATCGCACCTTATGCCCGGTACCTATATTCTCGAACTCTGGCACGGCCCTACCTGCGCGTTCAAGGATATGGCTCTGCAGATACTTCCGTATCTTCTTACTGTTTCTGCAAAGAAAGTCATCGACGGCAAGGAGATTGCAATACTCGTTGCTACATCCGGCGACACAGGCAAGGCTGCGCTTGAAGGCTTCAAGGACGTTCCCGGAACTTCGATAACGGTATTTTATCCCGAAGACGGCGTAAGCGATATGCAGAAGCGTCAGATGACCACACAGGAAGGCTCCAATGTCAACGTTTGCGCAGTAAAAGGAAATTTTGACGACTGCCAGAACGGTGTCAAGGCTATATTCACGGATGAGAATGTAAAAAGAGAGCTTGAAAAGCTAGGACTCACATTCTCGAGCGCGAACTCGATAAACTGGGGCAGACTGTCTCCTCAGATAGTTTACTACATTTCAGCATATGCGTCGCTTGTACAGAGCGGCGACATTGAGTACGGCGAAAAGGTTAACATAGTAGTTCCTACAGGAAACTTCGGAAATATACTTGCCGCATACTATGCAAAAGAAATGGGTCTGCCTGTCAATAAGCTGATCTGCGCGTCCAATGCAAACAACGTGCTGACCGATTTCATAAATACAGGTATTTATGACAGAAACAGACATTTCTATACAACGATCTCTCCGTCAATGGATATACTTATTTCCAGCAACCTTGAAAGACTCCTTTATCATCTTACCGGCGGTGACGATAAGCAGATAGCCGACTGGTTCGGCAAGCTGGCTTCCGAGGGCAGATATGAAGTAACTCCTGAAGTAAAAGCGAAGATCGGCGAACTCTTCTATGCGGGCTGCTGTGATGACAATGCCACAAAGGATGCCATCAGGCAGGCTTTTGATGAGTATTCTTATCTTATGGATACACACACAGGCGTTGCTTACAAGGTATACAACGACTACAAGGCCGCTACCGGTGATATGACAAAGACGATAATCGCTTCAACCGCAAATCCCTATAAATTCGGCAAGGCCGTATATGAGGCTGTCGGAGGAGAGACTTCGGGACTGGACGAATTCACGATTATAGAGAAGCTTGAGGAAAAAACCGGTACTGAGATACCTGCGCCTCTTGCGGCTACCAGAACTAAGACGGTACGTTTCACAGGATCCGTAGAAAAAAGCGGTATGCCTGAGGTAGTACTCGATTTCCTGAGGAGCAGATGAGCGTTTACGTGATTGCTGATCTGCATCTGTCGCTGGGTGAGAAGAAGCCCATGGATATATTCCGGGGCTGGCAGAATTATGTCGAACGGCTGACAGAAAACTGGAACAGCACGGTCTCCGACGACGACACGGTGGTGATCCCCGGTGATATTTCCTGGGCAATGAGGATCGAAGATACGGAAACGGATTTCCGCTTCATAAACGACAAGCTCAATGGAAACAAGATATTACTGAAAGGGAATCACGATTACTGGTGGGCTACACTTGGCAAAATGGATAAGTTCCTTGCGGACAAGGGATTTGACCGTATAAAGATACTCAATAATAACGCTTATCTTGCCGAAAATATATGTGTAGTCGGAACGAGGGGCTGGATAAATGACGGCACCGAGGAAGCCGACGCAAAAGTTCTTGCGCGCGAGGAGGGCAGACTGAGAATGTCTGCGTCCGAAGGCTTGAAACTCGGCGGGGAAATGATCGCGTTCATACACTATCCGCCGCTCTACAACGGAGAGAAAAACGAATATATCCTTCGTGTCATAAAGGAGTTCGGCATAAAACGCTGTTACTACGGACACATACACGGCAGAACAGGACATGACAGAGCATTCACCGGAGAATACGAAGGAACTTATTACAGGATGATATCAGCCGACTGGCTGGGATTCATGCCGGAAAAGATCAATTGAAAATTATAAATTAAAAATATAATTTTGCAAGCAAAATACTTTGCAGTTTACGGAGGTAACACAAAATGGAAGTCATTTCAAACAACAAGACAGGCACAAACACAGTCGAGCTTGAGATCAAGGCAACAGCCGAGGAATTCGAAAACTCTCTTCAGGCAGCTTATGCCAGAAGAAAGAAGAATATCCAGATCCCCGGTTTCAGAAAGGGCAAGGCTACCAGAAAGATGATCGAGTCCAGATACGGTGAGACATTTTTCTATGAGGATGCTATCAACGGTATGTATCAGAAGACCGTTGAAGACGCAGTAAAGGATCAGAAGCTTGAGGCTGTTGATATCCCCGATACAAAGGTAGAAGATGTAAGCAAGGAGAACGGTGTTACTTTCAGGGTAACTGTTACTGTAAAGCCTGAGATAGAGATATCCGGCTATAAGGGATTAAAGGTTGAAAAACCTGTCAAGACTATAAGCGATGCTGATGTTGACACAGAGATCGAACGTATCAGAAACAACAACGCGAGAATTATCGACGTTACCGACAGACCCGCCGAGAAAGGCGATACAGTAATATTCGATTTCGAAGGTTTCAAGGATGGCGAACCTTTTGAGGGCGGCAAGGGCGAGAAGTTCAATCTTGAACTCGGCAGCGGCAGATTTATTCCCGGCTTCGAGGATCAGATCGTCGGCAAGAGCATAGGTGAGGACTTCGATGTCAACGTAACGTTCCCTGAGGACTATAATGCCAAGGAGCTTGCAGGCCAGGCTGCTGTATTCAAGTGCAAGATACATGAGATCAAGGGCAAGGAGCTCGCTGACCTCGACGACGAGTTTGCCAAGGACGTAAGTGAGTTCGATACTCTTGATGAATACAAGGCAGACGTTAAGAAAAAACTTCAGGAACACGCAGATCATCACGCTGAGGCCGATCTTGATAACGCAGTTTCCGAGGAACTCGTAAAGCTCGTAGATGCCGAGATTCCGCAGGCAATGGTAGAGAACCGTGTAAATGATATGCTCCGTGAATGGGAATACAGAAACAGATATGCAGGTGTAACGATCAAGGATTATCTCCATTATACGAATCTTACAATGGAGCAGTTCAGAGAGACCTTCAAAGAGCCTGCTCTTGCTCAGGTAAAGCTCAGACTTGCGCTTGAGAAGATCGCGGAGATCGAGAATCTCGAAGTAACTGCCGAGGAGATCGAGAAGCAGTATGATACTTACGCAGATCAGTACAAGAGAACTGTTGAGGACGTTAAGAAGCTGATACCCGAAGAAGGTATCAGGCAGGATCTCGGAGTAGATAAGGCGTTCAAGTTCGTACGTGAGAACGCGGAAGTTACCGAAAAGGCTGCGGGCGCGGAGGAATAAGCGTCCGCTCCCCAAAAACGACATTAAGAAAGGAAATGAAGCGGAATGAACTATATGAGTCTTGTACCTACAGTCATTGAACAGACAGGCAGAGGTGAGCGTGCCTACGATATCTACTCCCGTCTGCTCAACGACAGGATAGTAATGCTCACCGAGGAGGTCAACTCCGTTACGGCAGGTCTTGTTGTTGCACAGCTTCTGTTTCTTGAGGGACAGGATCCCGAAAAGGACATCTGCCTGTATATCAACAGTCCCGGCGGCTCGATAACAGACGGAATGGCTATCTACGATACGATGAATTATATCAAGTGCGATGTTTCGACCATCTGCATGGGTATGGCGGCTTCCATGGGTTCATTCCTGCTTGCAGCGGGCGCAAAGGGCAAGAGACTTGCGCTGCCTAACAGTGAGATAATGATACACCAGCCCCTCGGCGGCACAGGCAGAGTTCAGGCGTCCGATTTTGAGATACACGCAAAGCACATCGTAAATATCAAGAAGAAGATGAACCAGATGTATTCCGAAATGACGGGTCAGCCGGTTGAGGTTATCGAAAGAGATACTGACCGTGACAACTTCATGACAGCTCAGGAAGCTTTGGAATACGGCCTGATAGATAAGGTGCTGGATAAGAGATAAGGTTTGATATAAACCGAGGAAAGGAATTCGCGTTATGCTCAGATGCAGTTTCTGCGGAAAATCCGATGATAAAGTCATAAGAATGTTGTTCTCGAATAACGCTGCGATCTGCAACGAGTGCGTAGTAGCTTCCTACCGTATGCTGCTTGAGGAGGGCGACATATCCGAGGTGCAGGTGCCGAAAAAGCGCACCTCACAGCAGAGCCGCTCAAAACACGGCTACGGTGAACAGGCCGGTATAGTGAAGCCTGCGGATATCAAGGCTGTTCTTGACCAGTATATCATAGGGCAGGAGGCGGCCAAGAAAACTCTTGCAGTGTCTGTTTACAACCATTATAAGAGAACTCTCGCGAATGATGAGGAAAACGGCGAAGTCGAGCTCCAGAAGAGCAATGTCCTGCTGCTGGGGCCTACCGGTGTCGGTAAAACAATGCTTGCGCAGACCCTCGCCCGCATACTCCATGTTCCGTTCGCCATAGCCGATGCTACTACACTTACGCAGGCCGGTTATGTAGGCGAAGACGTGGAGAATGTACTGCTCCGCCTCATTCAGGCCGCCGATTATGATATTGAGGCTGCCGAGCACGGTATAATATATATCGATGAGATAGACAAGATATCCCGCCGCTCCGAGAATACCTCCATAACGCGTGACGTAAGCGGTGAAGGCGTACAGCAGGCACTGCTGAAGATCGTTGAGGGAACAGTCTCCAATGTACCTCCGCAGGGCGGCAGAAAGCATCCGAATCAGGAGTTCATTCAGATAAACACGAAGAATATCCTGTTCATCTGCGGCGGAGCATTCGACGGTATCGACAAGACCATAGCTGCGCGAATCAATTCATCCGCACTGGGCTTCGGGGCCGAGATAACAGATAAGAAGGATAAGTCGCTGAACAAACTTCTCCATGCGGTTGAGCCCGATGATCTTGTTAAGTACGGTATAATCCCCGAGCTTGTGGGAAGACTTCCCGTTATCGCGGTTCTTGACGAACTTGACGAAGACGCTCTTATAAAGATACTCGTTGAGCCGAAGAATGCGATAGTGAAGCAGTATAGTTACCTGTTCAATCTCGACGGTGTAGAGCTGGAAATTGAGAAAGACGCACTCCGGGAGATAGCCAAGAAATCTATTGCACGTAAGACAGGAGCCCGCGGACTCCGTACAATACTTGAATCGCTGCTCAGCGATACGATGTTTGACACTCCCAGTGACGATAGCATCGTCAAGGTAGTTATAAACGACAAATGCGCAAGAGGCGAAGAACCGCCTCAGGTGGTACATGGTGAAAAAAAATCAGCTGCGCATAAGGCTGAACAACCGATCAAAAAAAGAGCCACAGCAAAATAACTAAAAATCTTTGTTGATTATTGTATATTATAGCTATTGAAATTACAGTTAAGTTACGCTATAATATAATTGCAAGGATGAAGGGGGTGCTTTGATATGGATGGGATATCGAATTTCTTATCCACTATGTCTATGAGCATGGCGCGGTCTAATTTACAGACTGATGCAAGTCTGGCATTGATGAAAAATTTTATGAAAGCAGACGAAAATGCAAGTGCACGCCTCATAGAAAGCATTTCGGAAGCCGCACCGCCTGCGGACGGACGCGGGGCTCTCATGGATGTAAGAGCATAATTGAGGTCGGACAGATGTCCGGCAAAGCATCTTTTTAAGACGGATCTAACGGTCCGTCTTTTATTTTACAATAAATCATTTGTTCAGCCTCTTACATGATATGTACGAATTACTGAAAAACGCCCCCGGAGATCCGGAGGCGCTTCTGTTATTTTCTCTTATTTGCTGGGCTCAAGCACCGCGTAATTCTCGTCGGAACGCTTGTAAACCACATTGACATCACCGGTGTCGCCGTTCTTGAACATGAAGAATGTGTGACCGAGCATATTCATCTGCAAGATAGCCTCTTCAACAGTCATCGGATGAAGTTCGAACTTCTTGTGCTTGATGACTTCATAATCAACCTGCTCGTCGGGGACAGCCTCAATCTTATCCGTCCAGGTGTTGTCACGGAGCTGCTTTGCGAGGCGAGTCTTATTCTTTCTGATCTGGCGTATGATCTTGTCGATGCAGGCGTCGAGAGCATCATTCTTATCGTCTGCGGACTGCTCTGCGCGGAATGTAATACCGTCATATACAACGGTAAGCTCGAGAACGATCTTATTTTTCTGTGCTGTGAGAATGAGCTTTGCGCTCGCTTCATCACCGAAGAATTTGTCGAGCTTTGCGGAGAGTCTTTCCTCTGCATAGTCATTGAAGCTCGGGCTTAACTGCATTTTTTTCGCTGTGATCTGAACCTTCATTGCTTTGATCATTCCTTTCAAACGGGTAAAACCCTTTTTGTATTTTTATTATATCATATTCCTAAATAATTTACAAGTATTTTTTGAAAAAATATAATGATTTTGACAGATTTCACAAAAATTTCATAATTCTTTTTTACAGCACGATATGTTGGGCTATAATTCAAAAAACTCTTGAAAAATACTATATTTTGTGTTATACTATAATTTATGATTTATCTATGGTATATTACCCGAAAGGATGTGACGGATTGGCTGTTATAAACGTAAGTGAAGAGGAACTTAAAGAGCAGCGCTTTTTCATACAGCGGGTTAAAGCTGTCACACATATGTTCGACCATAAGCCGCTGGCTTTTACACACAGCTACGGCTGTCAGCAGAATGTTTCAGACAGTGAGAAGCTCGACGGAATGCTGGCGGATATGGGATTTGACTTTACCGATTCACCCGAGAATGCAGATCTGGTGCTCTACAATACCTGTGCTGTACGTGAGAATGCCGAGAACCGTGTATTCGGAAATGTCGGCGCTCTGAAACACAGTAAACGCAGAAATCCGGATATGATCATAGCTGTATGCGGCTGTATGGTGCAGCAGGAGCATATAGCGAAACGAATGAAAGAACGATTCCCGTATGTAGATCTGATCTTCGGGACCCATGTGTTGCATAAATTCCCGGAAATGCTGTACGGAATATATGAAAAGGGCAGTAGACTTATATGCATCCCTGAGTCCGACGGTGTTGTGGCCGAGGGGCTTCCTGTGCGCCGGACGGATAAGATAAAAGCAAGTGTACCGATAATGTACGGCTGCAACAACTTCTGCACATACTGCATAGTACCGAAAGTACGCGGCAGAGAGCGCTCACGCGAGCCAGCCGAGGTCATTGCGGAAGTCAGGCGGCTTATTGAAGATGGCTACAAAGAGATACTGCTTCTCGGCCAGAATGTCAATTCCTACGGCAAGGACAAGGGTATGGCGTTTCCGCAGCTTCTGAAAGAGCTTGACGGAATTGAAGGCGAGTATATCATATCGTTCATGACATCACACCCGAAGGACTGCTCTTATGATCTTATAGACGTGATAGCAGACAGCCGTCACATTTCGCACCACCTGCATCTGCCGGTACAGAGCGGCAGTGACAGGATACTGAAACTGATGAACCGCCATTACGATACAGGACGTTATCTCGATCTTGTGGATTATGCGAGGAGCCGCATACCGGATCTTCAGCTCACGACAGACATTATCGTCGGATTCCCGGGCGAGACCTATGAGGATTTTCGTAAGACTCTGGAACTTATGGAGCGCGTGAAGTATGACAGCGCATTCACATTCATTTACAGCCGCCGCGAGGGAACAAAAGCTGCGGAAATGGAAGATCCGGTCACCGATGAGGAAAAGGGAAGATGGTTCCGCGAGCTGCTTGAGGCGCAGGGAAGAATAGGCGAAAATGCCTATGCACGTTACGTTGGCAAGACGCTCCGGGTACTTGCAGAAGGCCGCGGAAGAACAGACGAAAAACTGCTGACCGGAAAATCCCGTCAGAACATCATTGTGGATTTCGCCGGCGATGACGCACTGCTCGGGCAGTTTGTTGATATCAGGATAACAAAAGCGCTCCCGTGGGCCCTTATAGGAGAATTGTTACAATAAATGAAAAGGAGAAAACAATGAAAAGATTTATCAGGATTCTGGCACTTATTCTTAGCATCTTTGTTATAATTGCCGCAGTGGGAAGCTGCGACCTGTTCGGTAAAAAAGAACCGATCCCCGACATCGTACTCGAAGATTTGTGCGGCTCATGGAAACGCGAACTTTCCAACGGCGATGAAATCTACAATTTCGTTGATAATATGAAATATAACCGCAGTAAGCTCGGCGATATAGAAAAGGGTACCTTTACGATATCCGGCTGTGAGCTGACAGTCACATCTTCCGAAACAAAAAAACCGGTCGTACACATCGTTCGCTTCTCCGAAGACAAGAATACTATGATCTGGGGAGACGGTCCGGTTACGGCCGAATATAAAAGACAGTAAAAAGGAGAAATAAACTATGGATGCAATAATGGCAGCAAGAGAACTTGGAAAGGCTATACAGGCCGATCAGCGTTATAAGGATTATGTAGCGGCAAAGGAAGCAAACGATGCCGATGAGGGCCTTCAGGAACTTATCTCCGCTTTCAGCGCAAAAAGACAGGCGCTTTCCGTTGAGATGCAGAAGCCCCAGGAAGAACAGGATGCCGAAGAGATTCGTCTGATGAACACGGATATGCAGAATGCGTACGGCGAAGTGATGAAGAATGTGAATATGGCGAATTTCGCCGTTGTAAAGAACGCTCTTGATGTTCTGCTCAACGAAGTGGAAATGATAATCAGAATGAGCTGCGAAGGTGAAGACCCGGATGTCTGCGACCCGCACGCATCCCACGGATGCAGCGGAAGCTGCGCTACCTGCGGCGGGTGCGGCTGATCGCGTAACTGAAAACTCAGAATAGTAAAAAGTGTGGTGACGGGAAATGGCGGCAAATGCCGATAACGAAAAGAAACCGACTCCGATGCTGGAGCAGTATCTTAAAGTCCGCGAAGAATACAAGGACTGCGTACTGTTCTATCGTCTCGGGGATTTCTATGAAATGTTCTATGAGGACGCGGAAGAAATATCCAAGGAGCTGGAGCTTACCTTGACTTCCCGCGCCGGAGTTCCGATGTGCGGTGTTCCGTATCATTCGGTGGAGCAGTATATAAAACGGCTGATAGATAACGGGCACAAAGTGGCAATCTGTGAACAGATGGAAGACCCCGCCCTTGCAAAGGGGCTTGTGGAGCGCGGCGTGATACGCGTCATAACACCAGGCACACTTTATGAGGACAGTATGCTTGATGAAGGCAGGAACAATTATATTTCCTGCTTCTACTGTGAGCCCGGTGTCTGCGGGATGGTGTTTGCAGACATATCCACCGGCGAGTTCCATGCTATGGAAAAGCGCGGTAAGAATATTCAGCGTGATATAAACGCAGAAATATCCCGTTATGTTCCCGCTGAGTTCCTGTTCAATACCGAGTTCATTGACTATAAGGAAGTAAACGCATTCATTCATTCCCGTCTTGAAAAGGCTGTGGGGGATCTGCTGGATGACAGCGAATTTTCAACCAATGATAAGAACGCACTGTATGAACAGTATTTCAGCGATACATCGTACTCGGAACTCATAGAAAAGCTCCCGCTGGCGGAGAAAGCCATACTTGCGGTATTCAGATATATAAACGATACCCAGAAAGCGCAGATAAAGCGCTCTGTCCGTCTGACAGTGCATATCACGGATGACTATATGGATCTTCCGATAACCACGCGCCGCAACCTTGAACTTACAGAGACAATGCGAAGCGGCGACAGACGAGGTTCGCTTATATGGGTGCTGGATCATACAAAAACAGCTATGGGCAGGCGAAAACTGCGCAGTTTCATAGAACAGCCGCTTCTTGATGCGGGAGACATTCTTGAACGTCTTGATGCCGTAGACAGATTTGTCTCGGATTATGTGCTGCTTGAAGAGACAAGGGATTGTCTCCGCGGTATATACGATCTCGAAAGACTGATTACAAGAGTAGTTTATCATGCTGCCGGACCCAGAGATGTTACTGCACTCGGAAATACCTGCCGCAAGATACCGATGCTGAAAGAGAAGCTTGCAGAGGCGAAGTCCTCAAAGCTGCTCTCAAAGCTTGACGAAAAGATAAATCCGCTGACAGAGATAGCTACGCTGGTCGAAAACGCCATAGCAGAAGATCCGCCGGCGCTGATGAAGGACGGCGGGTATATCCGTGACGGCTTCAATGACGAGCTGGACAGACTCCGTGCCGTTGCAAGCGGCGGTAAAGACATACTGAAAAGCATCGAAACGCGCGAACGTGAAAACACAGGCATAAAAAACCTGCGCGTAGGATATAATCGTGTTTTCGGGTACTACATAGAGGTATCGAAAGGCAATATTCCACTTGTACCCGAAACTTACATAAGAAAGCAGACTCTTACCAACGGTGAAAGATATATAACCGAGGAACTGAAAAAAACCGAAAACGAGATACTCGGTGCCAACGACAAGATACTTGCCCTGGAAGCAGAGATCTTTGCGGAAGTACGCGATTTCATCTCGTCGAAGCTGGAGATAATCCAGCGCACCGCAGACGCCGTGGCTTATGTGGACGTTCTCCAGAGTTATGCTGCGGCTGCGCGTGAGCAGAATTTCGTGCGTCCGGATATCTCCCTTGAACCCGTCATTGATATTAAGGACGGCAGACATCCGGTAATAGAGAAAATGCGCAGCGATACGGTATTCACACCGAACGACGCGCTTCTTGATATAAACGAGAACAGGCTGCTCATAATCACGGGACCGAATATGGCCGGTAAATCCACCTTTATGCGTCAGGTCGCTGTGATAACGCTCATGGCGCAGATAGGCAGCTTTGTTCCGGCACGCTCTGCCAGAATAGGCATTGTAGACAAGATATTCACCCGTGTCGGTGCCAGTGACGATCTGGCTGCCGGTCAGTCCACATTCATGGTAGAGATGAATGAAGTGGCTGAGATACTTAAAAACGCCACAAAGAACAGTCTTGTTATCCTCGACGAGATTGGGCGCGGCACATCCACATTTGACGGAATGTCCATAGCAAAGGCGACTGCCGAATACATAAACAACAAGATTGGCTGCAAGACCCTGTTTGCCACGCATTATCACGAGCTTACAGCACTTGAGAAGGATAACAAGGGAGTCCGGAATTACAGTGTAGCGGTAATGAAAAAGGGTGACGATATAAAGTTCCTGCACAAGATAGTTGACGGCGGTACCGATAACAGTTACGGCATCGAGGTGGCAAAACTGGCCGGACTTCCGCCAAAAGTTATAGCCGCTGCGAAAGAAGCTCTGCGTGATATTGAACTCGGCTCGAAGATAGACCTTGAAAAGCGTCTGAA
>JAEEJW010000196.1 GCA_016282095.1 Ruminiclostridium sp.
CAATGAACGTGTGCGCGGCCTGCGAACGGGCTGTCCTTGCCTTCAACGAACTGTCCGAATACATACGGTTCAAGAACACGCAGCTCGGCATTGTCGTTGTAAGTTGCCGGAGATGCTTCCTTCCAGTACTTGTATGCGCGGTTGCCGTGTCCGAGCTTGGACTCCGCGAGTATCAGCCAGCCCTGCGGCTGCGAGAATATACCGGCATTCCCCTTCGTGCAGGCGTTGAAGCAGCGCATAAGAGCACCGTCAAAGCCGTGCTTGTCATACGGCGGGTACATAACCATAGCACCGTAAGGTGTGTTGAGCTCTCTCTCCACGCTGTCCATTGCCTTCTCTGCCTGCTCCTTGGAAGCGTAGCCGGAGATAACGGACCATGACTGCGGGTTGAGCCACATGCTTGCTTCGGGATCGGTGCGCTGACCGATGATCGTACCGTCTTCCTTGTAGCCGCGGATCCATCTGTCCTCGTTCCAGCAGCCGGCAAGTATCTTGTCGAGCTTTGCCATTATATCGTCCAGATACTTGATATACTCGGTATCGTTCTTCTCCTCCGCGTACTTCTTCAGTATCTTGATAGCGTAAACGAGCTGGAACGCAACGAATGTGGATTCGCCGAGCTTGCCGAGACGCAGGCAGTCGTTCCAGTCGGCGTGCAGGCCTGCGGGCATTCCGTGACCGCCGAGGTTGTCCATGGAGAACTTGATAGCTCTCTTGAGGTGATCGTAAACGGTACCCTTTTCGCCGTTGTTAGCGTAGAATATCTCTTCATCGAGGAAAGCGCTGTCGCCGCTCTCGGAAACGTACTTGTAAACTGTCGGGAACAGCCAGAGTGCGTCATCCGCACGATAGCTCGGGTGGCCGGTCTCCTTTACATAGTCCGGATCGTCGGGTGTGTTCTCCTGACCAGCCTTGTGGGTGTACTTCACGAGCGGAAGTCCCGCGCCGTTTGTTACCTGAGCGGAGAGCATGAAGATTATCTGCTTCTTCGCCATTTCGGGAGCGAGGTGGATTATACCCTGGATATCCTGTACGGTATCGCGGTAGCCGAAGCCGTTGCGCAGACCGCAGTACTGGAACGAAGCCGCTCTCGACCATGTGAATGTGATGAAGCAGTTATAGGCGTTCCATACGTTCACGATGTTGTTGAACTTCTCGTCGGGTGTATGAACCTGGAGGTTGTCCAGTTTGCTGTGCCAGTAGTTCTTCAGTACTTCCAGCTCCTCATCGCACACACCGGGCTTTTCATACTTCGCAATGATCTTTTCTGCTTCTTCCTCAGGCTTCTGACCCAGCAGATAAACGAATTCCTTGGTCTCGCCGGGAGCCAGTGTGATATCGGACTGGAGCGCACCGGAGGAGTTGGTGTTGAAGTTGAGGTCGTTGTTCAGATCCGCAGCAGCGCCTACGGGGTTAGCGTAGCTGTGGTAGCTGCCCACGAACTTGTCTCTGTCGCCGCAGTACTTGTCGATCTTCTGCATAGCGAGACCGAGGAAGCGGTTGTTATCCGGGTTTCTGAAAAACTCGTTCTGCTTCTGGAGGATATAGTTGCCCTTGAAATAGGTATGTGTGATGAACAGGGTATACTGAAGGTTTACCTGATCCTGCTCATAGTTATTGTCGTTGACGAATTCGCAGTAGCCTGTAACAGCCAGCTTGCGGGGCTTGTCGCCCGTGTTGGTGATCTTCGAACGCCATACTTCATACGTGGCATCCTTGGGGACATAGTAGAGCGTTTCAGCCTTGATATCCGAATACTCCGAAGTGATCACGGTGTACGCGGTACCGTGGCGGCACTCGCTCTTGTAGCTGTCGAGGGGCTTGCACACCGGCGACCACGAAGCCGACCAGTAGTCTCCGGTCTCCGCGTCGCGGATATAGATATATCTGCCGGGCTGATCTGTCGCTACGGAATTGAAGCGATAGCGGATAATTCTGCCGTTTGCGCCGGACTTGACGAAGCTGTAGCCTCCTGCATTGTTGGAGATTATAGCACCGTATTCGGGGGAACCGAGGTAATTCGCCCATGCCGAGGGTGTATCGGGTCTTGTTATGACATATTCCTTATTTTTTTCGTCGAAAAAGCCGTAATTCATTGAGCTTTTGCCCTCCTTCAAATTATTCGGAAGCGTGAGCGTTACTTTTTGTATGTTTCTCCGCACCGTTATAATAACATTATATCAGTAAATCGTATATTGCACAAGGGCGGTAATTTGCACAAATATTTTCTCGCGTATTTATGCAATATGACAAAGCCGCCGCACCTTTCGGTGCGGCGGCAGTTTTGCGCGTCGTGTGAGGTATTACCAGTTACCGGTAGCGCCGTTGTCTCTGTAAACCGACGCAACGTCAACAGAGATTCTCAGCTTGATGGTAGGATCCTTCTTGATATAGATGTTATAATATACTGTACCGCCCATAGCCGAAGTATTTGCTGTCAGGTAGTATGTGAGCATATAGCCCGAACCGAGCTTCGAGAACGTGCTTGTCTTGCGTACAAGGTTGAACTCGTTGGACTCAACAGAGAAGTCGGACTGACCGGAAATGCCTTCAAAGTAGATCTGAATAACCAGTTCCTCACCCTGATAAAGGATGTCCATATACTTGCCTGCTCTGCTGAACATCTGGCTGTCAACAAGGGAGATAGTAGCGTTTGTAGTGCTCTCCGCAGCGGATATAACCGTTACCGCATCAGAAGCCGCTTCATCCTTTTCTCTCGGGTTAGTGGGGCCGCCGAGGCTTCCGGGAGTAGAGCTGTAATCATATACGGAATTTGTGAATCTGTAGCCGGTTACTTCCGCATAGCAGTTGATCTGTCTGCCGTTATCTGTGTTTACTGTGCCGCTTACTGTGAAGGATACGGACTGACCGGCAGCGAGACCGTTGCTCGCGAGCAGGTTGTTGATCGTATAGTAGCGGAAGCCGTTTCTTGTACCGTCAAAGATGCTGGTCACATAAACATTGGTGGGTGTCTTGACCATTTCCACGTTCGAAAGAACGTCTGTGAAATAGAGTCCTATGGATACGTCGCTCAGATTCTCTGTCTGGGATGTGTTGGTAAGCGTTACCTTGAATGTGAGCTTTTCATCGTTCATTATGGACGGTGTGCGGGATGTGGCTGTTGTATAAGCTCCGACAGTATCGATAGACATCGCGAGAGAACCGTATACCTTGGTGCTGAGCGCGAGGTTTATGTCAGTAGCCGAAGCTCTGTAGGTGCTTGAGGATATTGCCTGGCCGATGAAGCCACTGTAAGATACAGCATTTGCATACTTGTTGATATTGGGAGCTATGAGAGAACCTGTCGGGTTATAAGCGCCTGCGTTCCTTACAAGAAGCTGCGGGATAGAACCGGACATAAGAGCCTGGTTGCCGCCTGTTCTTACAACGTTGTACGGACGATATTTCTCATAGTTGAATTCGAATACGACTCTGTACGCGTTTGTGGGTACAAGGCCGGTAAGTGTATAGTTACCGCTGTAGTCTGTGGTGGTTTCCTTTTCCTTTACGTTGGAATTAACGTTGAGAGCATATACCTTGATGCCGGAGATTCCGCTCTCACCGGTGCTTCTGATACCGTCCATGGTCATGGAGTAGGTCGTATCGTCCCATACATTGCCGCTGAGTGAGAAGTTAGCCTTGATATTGAATGTGAACGTTGCAACATCGCTGTCGGCATTCGCCTTGGAACGTGCATAAGCCTTTACGACTGCCTTGGTGGTATTCTGCTGAGGATATGCTTCAAATGTTCTTGTGTACTTTCTTGCTGTAGAGCTTGTTTTGGGGTCAGTGCCGTCCGTAGTGTAGTAGATCGTTGCATCGGTCGTTGCGCAGTTGAGGGAAACCTGTGCATAATCGGTGTAAGTGTTGGCTGTGGACGTCGGGCAGGTAACGGAAGAGGTCTGACCTACCGTTACTGTTGTCTGCTGCACCTGGCTCTGCTCACCGTTCTTGTAAGCTATTACCTTTACGGTGAATGTGCCGGCCTTGTCTATAAGGAACTTATCGCTGTAGCGTGTGCTCCTTGTTGTCGGGTCGGAACCGTTGAGGGTGTAATAGAATGTAACACCGCTGGTCGCGCTTGTAAATTCTATTCTCTTGCCGCCGAGAGACTTATAGACCGTGATACCGGGTCTCGGAAGAGTAGCGGAAGGTGTATCCTCCTCATCATCTTCTTCCTCGTCCTCGACTTCAACTGCCGCATTTCTGTACGGGAGAGAAGAGATCGAGCGGTTCAGATACATCGAAAGAACCGTGAGGTCTGCCGAGTTGATAGAACCGTCGTCGTTGCAGTCTGCGTTGTCCTTGCAGACATACGATGTCTTGAGATTTATGTAGTTCTTGAGTCTCGTATAGTCGTTCTGGTTGATATTGCCGTCACCGGTGATATCACCGCACTTGGACGCTACCTTGAAGGTCTTGATCATAACGGCGCTGGAAGAGCTGCCGGAAATGGCGATAGCCTTGATCTTGACATCCTTTGTTACCTTGAGCAGCGTGCCGTTGGTGTACTTGTAGCTGTTCTTGGTAGGTGTGGTACCGTTCGTTGTGTAATAGATCTGAGCACCCGCCGTCTTGGTGGAGAGCTTGATCTTTCTTACTCCCTTTGTTCCCTTTACGGAATAAGTGGGCTTTGCCACTGTTGCTTCATAAGCAACTACCGTGGTCGCCGATGCGTCGTACTTTTTGCTTTCGGCAAATGCCTCGGCTCCGAAGCACGTCGCTGCCATGAGTCCTGCCGTGATAAATGCCACGGCTTTTTTCATCAGCTTGTTCATTTTATCTTCCTTTCCTTTTTCCTTATCCGCCGCCGGCGGAATTTGACATATTGAAGTTTTGCGGTCCTGTGTCCTTTTGACCGCCCTTATATTATAAAACGATATTCATAGGCAAAAGGTGACGCCGAAAAACTGATTTTTTTCGTTTTTTGCGAAATTTTGTCAGTCCTGCACAAAACCGCCTTTTGCGCCGCCTCAGATTTCGGTGAAATCGTCCTGCATTATATCGTCGTGTACATCGACCTGACCGCCTATCATATCCCTGCCGCGTACATAGTACTTGTCGCGCTGCACTCTTACAGCATCATCAAGCAGCTTCTTGACATCGCGGGGTTTCTTGATAGAGATGAGCTTCTTTTCCGGAGTGTCGATATCCTTCGACGCTATCGCTACGGTTCCACAGCCGAATATCCTCTGCCCCAGCGTGAACGATATCTTCTTGTCGAAGATACGGTACAGTTCGATTTCATCTTCCTTGATGTTGAAAAGCCCTATTCTTGTGTAGAGCGTCGTGTCCGTTAGTACATACCTCGTGAACGAGATCGGCATACCGAGGATACATTTCTTGCCCGACCACAGCACGTTGCCGTAATCGGCCTTCAGTTTATCCATGTTCAATGCCGTTTTCCCCCTTTCTTCTTTCCGCCGCTCCCTTTTCCGGAGGACGAAGGCTTGCCTGCGTTATTCTTTGTGGGTTCTTCATGCCCCACGATACCGTCTATAGTCTCTTTTATCGCCTGTTTCTTGGCTTCACGCGCCTTACGTTTGAGCTCTTTCGACTCTGCGTCCCGCTTTGCCTTTTCGGCCTGTTCTACCGCGATAGTCTCGGTAAGCGACACGGGCGAAAGGTCTTCCTCCCGTATGCTGTCTATGTCGGTATATTCGTCGGAACCGGCCGGGAGCCCCTTTGCCTCGAGCTTGCCGGCAACAAAGGCCTTGACCGCGCTGTAAATGACCGCGAACAGCGGTATGCCTATTATCAGACCCCAGAATCCGAACATTCCCTGACCCACAAGGATAGCGAATATTACCCAGAAGCTCGTAAGACCTGTGCTGTCACCGATGATGCGCGGGCTTATGACATTTCCGTTGAGGTTCTGTATTACAAGAACTATTACCGTGAACACAATACACATCACAGGGTTTTCCATGAATATGAGGAACAGGCTCGGCACAAGTCCGATGAACGGTCCGAAATACGGGATTATGTTCGTAATTCCCATAAGCACGGAAACGAGCAGCGAGAACGGAACTCCCGCAAATGTCGTGACCACGAATGTTATGCAGCCTACGACAAAGGAATCTATTATTGTTCCTGTGATGAAGTTGCCGAAGGAATGATGTAGCTTGCGCATACTTGATATCATTCCGTTGGCGTGCTTTACGTTGAAGACCGTGTACAGCACCTTTTTCGCCTGAGCGGCGAAAAGCTCTTTACTGTACAGGCAGTATATAGCGACTACCATGCCGAACACAAGATTGAGGATAAATCCCACAAGGCTCATGATGCCGTTGGTAAGGAATCCGAGATAGTCTCCCATCTGCGGCAGTATGGACGTACTGAGGAAAGTACGCAGAGCCGAGCCGGCGTCGTTGATCATGTTCGTGATCTCGGCACCGATCTCCGGGTAGTTGGTGAACATTTCCTGAGTCCACGCTACGAGGTTCGACATATATGTCGGTATGTTGTCAACGAGCAGTTTTATAGTTGCAGTGAGCTGAGGGATTATTGCAACCAGGATGCCCACGATTATTCCGATGAAGATAAGGAAGGTTGCCGCTATGCTGACGGCACGGCGCGGCCTGTTGCGGACATACAGCTTCAGATGCGAGTATTTGCTGCGGTCTGTGCCTTCGCCGGGAACTTCATGGTTGGCAATCTGGGCGAAAGGCTGGTCGCTCTTTTTGAAGAGTTTCCCGAACACACGTTTTTCAAATGACTCGACTACGGGGGCAAGCAGATAAGCTATGATCATACCGTAGATTATCGGGCTTATCGCGGATATGAAGTTTCCTATACCCGCGGCAATGCTGTTGATATTAACGAGCATCGTCCCGACGAGGATCGAGGCGATTATCACAATGAAAGCGGTTATACCCCAACCGAGGTAATGTTTGTTCCACCTGTAAAACTTCATCGGATCACCTGCCGTATCACATATATGTCTATTATACTACCATATTTCAGAATTGTCAAGGTTTGCCGCAGCGAAACACTGTAATAATTTGCTGAAAAACGTCGTTCCGGACGCGGCACACTAAACGGGGCTCCGCATATAATGTTAAAAAGCGGAAAACGACGGGGTAGCGCATCTGCGCTCCTGAATAGCCCGGTCGCGGTCATTATCCCGGGAGTGTTAACCGACTTTTCCGCTTTTTATATAAAACCTGCCTCTTTCCATAAGGGGCAGGTTCCTTTTTACGCCGCTCCGCTTTTAAGTTAAAAGAAAACCGCTCCTGTTGCAAGTCAACAGGAGCGGTGTTTTACGGCTGCAATGCCGCGGCCCGTCCGCGTGGGTACCGCGCTTCTTACTCAGCCTTCGGCGCCTCGGGTGCTTCGGGAACTGCCGATGTGTCGACAGGTGTACCGAGGTAATCGGGGAGCTTCATACCGGCCTGATCGAACATCTCACCGAGGGGAGGAACGGACTTGAAGAGACCGCTGATAAAATCCGCGGTGGAGTTCTTGCCGTCCTTGCCGCCGGAACCGCCGTCCCATACAGTTACCTTGTCGATCTTGATGTTCTTGATAGCGTCTACCTGGATCTTGAGCAGGTCTTCCATCTTATCCGCGAGCATCAGCTTAACGGCATCGTCCGCGCTGCCCGCTGTATTAACGAGTTCGCGCATACCTTCCGCCTGCTTCTGGAGTATCTCGCGCATACCGTTTGCCTGCGCTTCCATTTTTGCGTATATAGCGTCCGCTTCACCCTTTGCCTTGCGGCGCATAACCTCAGCTTCCGCTTCCGCAGCGATCTGAGCCTGCTCCTTGGCGATCTGTGCCTTTACGATAATATCGGCCTTCTGAGTGGACATTTCGAGCTGTGCACGCTGATCCTCGGCGAGCTTTTGGGCTGCGTAGGATTCCTCGCGTGCCTTTGCGGCCTGAACAGCCTCGGCTGCTGTCGCCAGCTTGAGAGCTTCCGCTTCTTTCTCACGGCGCTGTGCGTTGGACTGTGCAACGGCGATCTTTGCGGAGTTTTCACCCTCGACTGCCTTAGCGTCCGCTGCGGCTACCTGTACACGCTGATCGCGCAGAGCGTTCGCCTGTCCGATCTCACCGTCTCTGCCGGTCATCGCGATAGCAACCTTCGCATCGTTGGCTGCCTTTGCGTCAGCCTCGGCTTCCTTGAAGCGTCTTGTCGCTTCGGACTGTGCTACCGCTACCTTCGCGGAGTTTTCACCGTCGATAGCGCTTGCGTTGGCAGCCGCTACCTGGATACGCTGGTCACGGTTCGCGTTCGCTTCACCGATAGCACCGTCGCGGTTCTTTTCGGCAACGGATTTCTTCGCGTCGTTGATAGCCTTTGCGGCTGCTTCCTTACCGAGAGCCTCGATGTATCCGGACTCATCCCTGATATCCGTAACGTTTACGTTTATAAGACGGAGACCGATCTTGCGGAGCTCTATCTCAACGTTGTTCGATACTGCGATGAGGAACTTGTCGCGGTCTGTGTTGATCTCCTCGATCTCCATTGTAGCGATGACAAGACGGAGCTGACCGAAGATGATATCCTTTGCAAGCTCCTGGACCTGCTGCATCTTGAGACCCAGCAGTCTTTCCGCCGCGTTCTGCATAACGCCGGGCTCGGTAGAGATACCTACCGTGAAGCTCGACGGTACATCGACACGGATATTCTGCTTGGACAGCGCGTTTCTCAGGTCAACGTTGATCGAGATAGGCGTCAGGTCCATATACTGATAGGACTGGATAATGGGGACTATGAACGCCGCGCCGCCGTGAATGCAGCGTGCGCTCCGCGCCTGACCGCTCTTGTCGCTGCCGACTTTACCGTAGATAACAAGTATCTTGTCGGACGGGCACTTGCGGTATCTGGAAAGGATACCCGCGATAAGAGCGAAAAGAATGATGACCACAACGGCTATCACTACAATAATAATTGGATCCATTTTGTTTCCTCCTGTGATTTGATATAATAATGCGGTATTCCGCAATATTTACTGTTCTGCCGTACCTATCTTTGTGACATTCAGATCCTGCACGGATTTGATCCTTACACCGAACAGATCTGCCTTCTTATCGGCTATGCCTCTGAAATATGCGTCGAAGGGTTCGGTTCCCTCATAATTCTTCACAGCTTCTTCAAGAGCAGTGCTGAAGGCTTCTGCCACAGTATCATTCCTGCCGTCCTCGTCCATATTCTGGAATATGGGCGCGAAAACATCGAGCTTATCCTCCGGGAAGAAAACCGTCACGACAGCTGCGGCACGGTAGTTCTTGCCGTCCTTTCCTACGGCCTCATCGCAGAAAACCTCAACATCGAAAGGAGCCCTCGGCAGGTAGAAGAATTTGCTTCGGACCGAATATATGTTCTCTCCGAAGCTCGGCTTTTTATGACTGATCTTGTAAGAACCGTCACGGTATTCTATACGGTAGAGGTACGCGTGCTTGTCGTCGAATTTCTTCTCCTTCGGCAGCAGGAAATGCAGCGCCGCAAGTCCGGCCAGCACTATGACCGCTATCGTTACTATATATATTATGTCCAGTGTTTCCATAGAGCCTCCGCGTTATACCTTTTCGACCACAAGGACATTCCCTGCTCTTATATCAATAACTCTCACGGGCGTGCCGTCGGGAAGAGCCTCGCCGCCGTCAGTTATCGCGTCAAATTCCACAAGGCGTTCACCGCTGCTTATATTCACCTTTCCTTTGCTCTTGCCGTCTCCGGGTATCACGAGATAGACGGTGCCGGAAGCTCCGAGAAGGTTCCTGACATTGAGTGTGCCGTTCTGCGCCAGTTTCTTTGATGCCCAGAGCAGCTTCGCCACTCCGTACATCGCCGCAAGTCCGAGAACCAGGCCGAGCAGTACCGCGATCACGGCATTCCTTGTCATTGTGTAAGCCGCTATGCCTACCCAGCCGAACACGCACAGGAACGAGATCATACCCTGAACGGTGAAGAAATTCATCGTGCCTATATCGCCGGGGCTGCTTCCGTCATTGTAATGTACATCGGTATCGAAATCCGATGCGTCGCCGACGTCCGTTATGTCGCCGTCAAAGCTCACGTCACCGTCAAGTCCCTCGATGCCCGAAGTATCGCTGGGGTTTACGCCCGCGCCGTCGTGACCGAAGCCAAGTATTATCATTATAGTCTGTATGAGCAGTATCAGCGTAGCGGGCACAGCCACGCAGTACATGATCTGCTCAAACAGCTCAAGTCCGTTCCACCAGTTATTGAACCATTCCATACGCCACACTCCTCTCGTTATATGCGTAAATTTTATTTACTTAAATTATACCACATTTTTCGCCGGTGTCAATGCCTTGACGGTATTTTTTTCAAAATCGTGATAGCGCACAAACCGGGCAAAGTGTTTTTAGTCAAGCCGACGAAAATATAAAAATAACGCGCAGACTATTGCAATTCCGGAGTTTATGTGGTACAATCATAAGTAAATAAGATTTACTTTTATTTAAACCAACGTCAAGCATATATTACAAAAAAGGAGGTATGAAAAATGCTGCTGGTAACAACCGAATTTCTGGCGGGCGCGGACATCGAGATGCTCGGACTTGTAAAGGGGAGTACGATACAGACCGTGAATTTCGTCAAGGACTTCGGCGCGAGCCTAAAGACCATAGTGGGCGGCGAGCTTAAGCACTACACACAGATGATGGACGAAGCACGCAGGATCGCGACGGACAGAATGATCATCGAAGCGAGCGCAATGGGCGCCGATGCAATAGTGGGCGTGCGTTTCGCCACATCTGCCGTAATGCAGAGCGCTGCCGAGATCATGGCATACGGTACAGCCGTAAAATACAGGCGCTGAATCGAACGACATCAAGGAAAGGAGGGTAAGTATGGACTCCATTGAACTCGGAAAAAGAATAAAGGAAGCCCGTCTCGCACGGAAAATGACTCAGTCCGATGTAGTGGGCGATTTCATCACGCGCAATATGCTCAGTCAGATAGAAAGCGGCACCGCTACCCCGTCGGTCAAGACGCTGACGTATCTTGCGAAGGTACTCCAGCTCCCTGTGAACTACCTGCTCCCTGATGAGCTCGAGGTCCCCGATGAGAGCGGCAATTCCGCGCTCAAGGAGATAGACGATCTTACGATAATGAAGAACGCCTTCAAACGCGGCGATTACTCAGCCGCCGTCGAGCACGCCCTCCCGCAGTCCCAGAGCGGCAGCATCGTCTACGACGAGGCCTGCTCGATCCTCGCCATGTCCTATCTCGAACTCGCGAAGGCTTCCAAAGATCCGCGCAAGGGCATGGAATACGCCGAACAGGCCGCAAAATACGGCGAGCTCGGCATCTTCGCCAAACGTGAGGTCAGAGCCTCCGCCGTCCTGCTCTACGATAAACTCGCAGAACAGCTTTAGCCGCTCGAGTATGGTCGCTGACGCTCAAGTTCGGTCGCTGGCGCTCGAGTATGGTCGCTGGCGCTCGAGTATGGTCGCTGGCGCTCGAGCCCGGGGGAACCCTTTTGTGAACAAAAGGGTTCCCCCGGACCCCCTCCCAAAAAACTTAAACCACTTCGTTATTAAATTAAAAGAAATCTGCTCCTATTGTTATTAATAAGAGCAGATATTTTTATGTTTGCAGTTCCTTTACCTTGAAAAGGGGTACTACCGACCGAATCTGCAAGGCGAAGCGTTTTAAGTTTAGGCCAAGCCCTTTTTAAAGGGCGTCATACTCGAGCGCAAGCGACTACTGAACAAAACTGACGGCTGCGAGGCACAGACTTGTCATTCGCTGAATGTAACAGACGGATCGGGGGCGGCGGCTCGCCGCCTCGTTCTAAAGCGTTAGCGACTCTTAATTATGCACTGTGATGCTGCCGCTGAGGGTCTCCGCATCTATCTTATGCACGTTGGAACCGCCGACTGTCATATTGGAATTGCCGGTCATAGAGGCTGACTGACCGTCGAGGTCGAGTTTCATGTTGCCGGAGGCGCGCTTGAAGCTTACATCAGCTCCGGAGCCTGCAGGGAGTGTAACATCTGTTTTGCCGGACGCGAGGTGAACTGACAGATCGCCGTTCCACTCTGCATAGTTCAGTACAACATGGCCGGAAGCGAGGTCGCAGTTTACTCCGCCGGAAATGCCGTTTGCAGTAACAGAACCGCTGGCGAGGTCTATATCTGTCTTGTCCGTCTTGTAGCCGTTGAGCTCAACACTGCCGGAAGCCGCGCTTATATCGAGTTCATCCACCACTTCCTGACTGCTGCAGTTTGTGAGTATCAGCTTACCGGAAGCCACCTCAAATTTCATATTGCGCGCATACACATTGATATCCATTGTTCCGCTGGCTATCTCGCCCTTCATATTCTCTGCCTTGAGAACATCGGAAGATATCCTGCCCGAAGCAAGCTCAAACTTTATACTATTATATATACGCTCGGGAAGAGTGAGTGTAAGCTCTGAGCTCCTGAAGCTGCCGAAATTGAACCACGAGCCGGATTTTTCAGTGATCGTCAGAACGCCGTCATCGAGTTCAACGGAGAAGTCTGTCTTCATATCGCCGGTCTTGTAGGTTACCCAGACTTCATCGATCGCTGCGCAGGCTATGCCGGCTTTACAGCTTGCGAGACTGATGCTGATATCCTTCAGCTCAATGCCGTCCATTGCCTGGATCTTGTTCTTGTATTCCTTGTTCTTTTCAAATTCCTCACTGATCTTAGTCATGCCGTTATACCAGTGTACACCGGGATTTCCTGTAAAAAAGCCGCCCATGTTTATTCCTCCTAATCTTAATATGTCATTGTCTCCTATTGATATTCCGTAGTTACCGTCCACTACTCCGAACGCGGCTACGGTGATGCCGAACATTATCGCACCGATAAGCGCCACAGCACCGAATATAAGAAGTAATCTGCCTGTGTGTTTCATCTTTATACCCCCTTCTGCCCTATCTTATTAAGTACATTTCTGCCCGCGCAAGCTCTGCTGTGCTGGTTGATTATCGCTATGCAGAGGTTGATGAAGCCCTTCACCGAGCCAATAGAGCCGATGACAAGCATACCTGCGAAACCAATGAACATTATACCGAGACAGGCCACCGATACAGGCGCAAAGCCCGTTACTATCAGGCCGCCGAAGCCTGCACCTATCGCGACGATGCCTCCGAGCAGGCACACTATGCCGATGACACTGAATGCTACCGTTATGCTCATCAGCGCTATTATCAGGCCGAACAGCGTCGGCAGAGCCCACGAGTAAACGAACAGATCGAG
>JAEEJW010000197.1 GCA_016282095.1 Ruminiclostridium sp.
AGCTTCCCCGATAAAGAATCCTTTGATATGAAACCAATAGTTATGGTATTCATCGGTCATGTCTTCCGTTCCCTTGAACACAAAATACGGATCGTGGCAGAACCATATAATATCGAGAACGATCGCATCAAACAGATTTACAATTGTCCATAACAGGAAACCATAGCCGAAGCCCTCAAGAAAGGTCGTATAACCGTTCACGAACCTTAGCAAAGATGATCGTTGTTTCCGGTTTTTATCGTGTGATATTCCGTTTCCTTATAGCCTCTTTTCAGATAAATGGACTTCTTTGCGGAAAGCGAGGCGTCGATCACTATCTCATCATAGTGCTTTGCTATTTCGGCTTCCGCGAATTCCAGAAGCTCTTTCCCGTAACCGTGTCCCTGATACTGCGGCAGAACGAATAATCTGCATATCTCGTTCTGTCTGAGAGTAACAGTACCGACAGTATTGTTATCCGTATCAAGGCACAGGAAAACTATACCGGCCGAAATGTCATTCACGATATTTTCTTCGCTGTGGTGCGCAAGGAAGAATTCCACCGCTCCGGCGGGATAATAGTGCGGATATATCGTCTTTATTGTTTCATGGGTGATCCTGCGGACAACATCGGCATCCGCAGAATATGCCATTCTTATGCTCATTATGTTTGCTCCTTAACGAACAGAATATTGTTTACGCGCTCCGTGATATACAGTTCCGTGTCGGTCTCGGCAAAATCATAGCTTTCGATAACGGCTTTATCGTGTCTGCGGAGAATATCTTCGTATCCGGGAGACAGCTCCTTCTTCCTCGGGAAGCGCAGACTGCTGTCAAAACCGTCCGCGTATTTCAGTCCGTGCTGTCCGCATAACGAGAGCCACTCGTCCTTTGTGTAGAATTTTATATGACCGTCTTTTTTCATGCGCATATACGCATATAGTCATCGACAAACCGCCCGGTATCGCAGTCGTTCGGGCAGGGGTCGGAGATAAAGAACATTCCTCCGGGTTTCAGAACTCTGCTCACTTCTCCGATGCTTTGTCCGATATCGGGGAAATGGTGCAGTGAGTACCTTGTGACGATCAGATCAAAAGTGCCGGACTCAAACGGAAAATCAATACCGTCGTAGCTCACGAACGACAGGTTTTCAAGTCTTTCTGCTGCGGCTTTTTCACGGTTAACTTCAAGCGTATTGCTGACGATATCAAGCCCGGTGACAGTGCAGCCGGGATTTCTTCCGGCGATCGGAAAAGTAAGATACCCGCTGCCCGTGCCGAGGTCGAGTATGTTCATTCCGTCACGGATATTTATGAATTCCTGTATCTTTTCAAGATGCTCCGAATTCTGCGTCTGCCGGTCATAAAATACTCCCGACGCGAAGCTCGCTTCAAATTCCCGCTTCGTTTCCGCAATACTTGCTTTAATGTCCATTTATGTTCTCTTTTCTGCGCCTTCGCTCTTTGGTTTTACCTGAACATTATATCATATACGGATTAAAAAAGCAATAGCGGAAGAAAGCCGGAAGAGCTGTCAGTGATACGGAAAACTTTTTGTTTTCCGAGTGCCATATTATTGACAAAAACACAATAATATTGATAGATATCACTGCCCGGATAATGTTATAATATCAACAGAATGAATGAAAGAAGGTCCTGCGTCATGAACGAAATAACAAAACCGCAGAAGCTAATATCTGCGGTACTGAAAATAACGGTATTCCTGTCCGCCGTCATAGGTACATTCCTCAGCTGGTATGCGGGGAAGGACTCATTTATGGGCGGCGCGAACGTGTTTATGTTCTTCACGATACAGTCAAATATCGCGGTCGCGGTCATCAGCCTTATCGGGCTGTTTGTAATGTCCGGAAAAAAGCCTGTGCCCGCTGTGTGGTACATCATCAAATTCGTGGGAACGGTCTCGATAACGCTGACCGGTGTCGTTTTCTGCTTCGTGCTCGCTCCGACAATGGGCGATGCGGCATGGAACATACAGAACATCCTCACGCACGTTGTTGTGCCGATAGCTGCGGTCGTTGACTTCTTCGTCACGGGCATAAGCGGGAACATCAGAAAGCTCAGCGTTCTATGGGTGACTGTGCCGCCGCTGCTTTACGCGGTATTTGCGGGGATCGGGTACATAAACGGCTGGGAATTCGCGCCGGGGCTCAGATATCCTTACTTCTTCCTCAACTGGGGCAGTCCCGCAGGCGCGGTAGGATTTACCGACGGGCTTCCTTTTATGGGATGTGTGTGGTGGATAATCGCGATACTGATCTTTCTCATCATTATCGGTTTTGTTTATCTCGCGCTGGCTGACGCGTTAAAAAAGCTCTTCCACAGAGCGTAATTAAGGAGAACTACTATGTCTGAAAAGGTAAAATGGGG
Source organism: Ruminiclostridium sp. (assembly GCA_016282095.1). Lineage (GTDB taxonomy): Bacteria > Bacillota > Clostridia > Oscillospirales > Ruminococcaceae > Ruminiclostridium_E. The sequence goes on from JAEEJW010000197.1 coordinate 2,367, forward strand.
AGTAATGGGAACAGCGGGTATCGCGGCAGGCTGTACCATTCCGGGTATGAAAGCGGCAGAAGGCTGCGAACTGTACGCGATAGCAGGCAGAAGCCTCAGAAAGGCGGAGTCCTTCAAGGAGCGCTTCGGGTTTGAAAAGGCGTATGAGGGATATGACGCGCTGCTCGCCGACCCGGAGGTCGAAGCCGTATATATCCCGCTGCCGAACGACATTCACTGCGAATGGGTGATAAAAGCCCTCAACGCGCACAAGCACGTTCTCTGCGAAAAGCCCATAGCGATGAACGAGGCGGAGCTTCGCCGTATGTTCGCCGCCGCAAAGGAGAACGGCGTCATACTTATGGAGGCGTTTGCGTATCTGCACAGCCCCTATATGGAGAAGCTGAGAAGCATCGTTGCGGGCGGGGAGATCGGCTCGGTGGACTACATCGACACCGCATTCCTCACGCAGTGCTATTCCGATGATTTCAGACTGCACAAGGAATTCGGCGGCGGCGCTATCTATGATGTCGGCTGCTACTGCACCTCGATGATACTGTCGCTTATCGACTCGCCGATAAAGTACGTCAAGGCGGACGCGGAGCTCGACAGCACCGGCGTGGACTATCTTGCCGGAGTGCTCATAGGCTTTGAGAACGGCGCGAGAGCCTCGTTCAACACGGGAATGATACTCGGTACAGACACCTGCGACAGATATGACAGGCTGTTCGTTCACGGCTCGAAGGGTCATATCCGCTCCGATGTGGAATACAACGCGGGCGGAGAGCTCTCCTTCAGCGTAACGATAAAGAAGCAGGGCTGGGAGCGCGATATCCGCACCGAGACCGTAACTTCCGTATCGAATTACACCCTCGAAGCCGAGAACATGAACGCAAGCATACGGGGCAGGGCAGTGCCGCTTGTCACCGAAGAGTTCTCAATAAAGAACATGAAGCTGCTCGACACGATACTTGACACTGTCGGATATAACGACAGCGGAAAATGATAACGGGATCACAGATCAGTAGTTCCGTATTCCGAGCTGTTCGCGGAGCATATCGGCGGTCAGTCCGTCCTGCTTCGGCAGCGTTATCGCAGCAGGTTCATTTCCGTGTATGTCGAACCAGTTGTCCGATAGTACGCAGTCAAGACTTCTGAACGATACGCATACGCTTTTGGCAAAGCAGTCCGCTGTCAGCGTTATTGTGAAGCTGTCACCGCTGTCCTCGATATCGGCGTTCACCTCCGCCGGCATGAAGTCAAACTCCTTCGGGCGCACGAACAGTGTGGTACCGCGGCTTATGACTTTGCCGCCGCTTTCGAGCGTGTACTCGATGTACTTTGTGCGCCTGTCGTTTGTATCGGTAAAATATCCGGACAGATCGGGCGCAAGCGCGGGAGCCGCCGACATTTCAGACGAATATATCTCAGCCGTGAACTCGCCGAGTATCACGGCTTTGTTGTTTCTGACACGGCAGGATACCGTGAGCTTTTCGGCGTTCGGAGTATCGTTGGTGACATACAGAACAGGGTGTTCCGGGTCGCTGTCGTCGCAGCTCAGAAGTATCGGCGCGTAGAAGCGTTTTGCCGCGTAGTGCAGGGCTTTCCAGCGCCCGTAATAGTCGATGCCCGACCACGAGATGACCGGGTTCGTGTCGTTTACCTGCCAGTAAGCCGAGCCCATGCAGCGGCCTCTCGCGCGTCTCATGTGCTCGACATTCGAGCGTATGCAGTCCGCCTGCACGAGCTGTGTGCAGTATATCAGCCTCTCGAAATCGTAGGGGTAGTTGCACATCTGCGCAAGGTAGAACATCAGCTTTTCGTTGCCGAGAGAGCACTTCTGGTGCGCCTGCATCACCGTTCCGCAGAGATCGAGATCACCGGCCTCCGCAAATGTGCGGACGGTCTTTATATCGGGTATGCTCTCAAAGCCGTACTCCGAGCAGAAGCGGTAATAATACCTGCGGAAATCCTCGAGCGGCTTGAAGCCGTGCCACACGTCCCAGTAGTGCATATCGCCCGCCGCGTTGGAGCACGGCTCTTTAAACCCGCCGCCGGACGACGGGGAAGACGGGTGATAGAAGCCCGCACGCTGCGGGTCGTATTTATATACGAGCTTCGGGATAATTTCCTCAAACAGCGTAAGATAGTCGCGCCTGCATTCCGGATCTTCGGGCAGACCCCAGTAGAGCCACGCGCTTTCGATCTCGTTGTTGCCGCACCACAGTCCGAGGGAGGGATGATGCCGTAGACGTATGATGTTGTCGGCAATCTCTGCCTCGACGGTTTTCCGGAACTTCTCTGTCAGCCGGTAAGCCGAGCAGGCGAACATGAAGTCCTGCCACACGATGAGTCCGAGCTCGTCGCATTTGTCGTAGAACCAGTCGTCCGGATATATGCCGCCGCCCCACACGCGGATAAAGTTGAAGTTAGCCGCCGCGCAGTCTTCGAGCAGACGGGCGGTTTTTTCTTTTGTCATACGGGTGACTATCTGATCTTCGGGGATATAGTTCGCGCCCATTGCGAACACCTTCACGCCGTTGCACTTGAAGCAGAATTCCTCGCCCCATTCGTCCCTGTCCTTTGAGATAATTAGAGTGCGCAGACCTATGCGTCTGGTGCAGGTATCGAGAACGGCGCCCTGCCCGCCGATAAGTTTCAGCGTGACAGTGTATAACGGCTGTTCACCGAGGCCGCGCACCCACCAGAGCTGCGGCTCGGAAATCTGGATGATGCCGTCATCGGGGAGCCGCCCGTCAAACACCGTAGTGCCTTCGGGAGCGCTTATTTCGCATTCAAAATAAATATCCGTATCGTTTTTGCTGTCGATAAGCGCGGTAATTTTCAGGTCGGCAGCTTCTGCGGGAAGCTCGTTTTTCACTTCGCAGTAAATGTTTTCTATTCTCGCGATGTTGTATGCGCGAAGCTCAACGCCGCGCCAGATACCCATATCCGGGAGTTTCGAGCCCCAGTCCCAGCCGAACATATAATGCGCTTTCCGCAGGTGCATAAATCCCGTCATGCAGTCGGCGGTACCCCATATATGACGCTTTCTGTCCTCTTCCTCGATGTAGTTTATCGGCGATTTGATGCGCACTTCGAGAGTGTTGTATTCACGCAGCTTTCCGGTCACATCGAGTTCCCATATGCGGTGCATATTGTCGGTGTCAAGAACGTGTTCGCCATTGACCCGGACTTCCGCAAGCGTGTCTATGCCGTGGAATACGATAAGCTGCATATCCGCGGAAAGCACCTCGGGGCTCGCGTCAAATATGCACCTGAATGTCACGTCCTCACGGCAGAGGTCGGTGGAAATATACTCGTTCTCGCGGTAATACGGGTCGGGTATCTCTTTGTTATCAAGCAGGACCTTGTACAGCGAACAAGGAACGGCGCAGGTATACACGCTGTCCTTGTATTTCATTGTCCAGTTTTCGTTCAGATCAATTTTCATAAACATACCTTTCAGTTTATTTTCTATACGTCTGTCGTATCATATTCTGTCGGTGACCACTCTGTCTATATCTTCATGCTGTCTTGTGTACAGCTCGTAATAAACGCCCTTTTTGTTCAGCAGCTCCGCATGGGTTCCTTGTTCCGCGATCATGCCGTCCTTTACAGCTATGATGATGTCCGCGTCCGCGATCGTGGAGAGCCGGTGCGCTATAACGAACGACGTACGGCCGCCGGTAAGCTTCTTTATAGCCGACTGTATCTTCTTTTCGGTTATCGTATCGACAGATGAAGTCGCTTCATCGAGTATAAGGATATCGGGGTCGGCAAGCACGGCTCTCGCAAAGGATATGAGCTGCTTCTGACCCGTGGAAAGCGTACAGCCGCCTTCGCCGACCCTGCTGTCAAGGCCGTTTTCGAGCTGTTCGGCTATATCCAGAGCCGATACGGCCGCGAGCGCGCCGCGTATCTCCTCGTCTGTGGCATCGGGCTTCGCGTAGCGCAGATTATCGCGGACTGTTCCGGAAAACAGGTGCGGCGTCTGCAAAACGTAGCCCAGATGACTGTGCAGCCACTTGACCGATCTTTCGCGTATATCCCTTCCGTCAATGAGCACTCTGCCGGAGGTAGGCTCATAGAAGCGGCATACGAGATTTACGAGCGTGGATTTCCCGGCACCTGTCTCGCCGACCAGTGCGACCATGCTGCCCTTCGGAACTTTCAGCGAGAAATCGGTGAGCACCGGAATATCTCCGTCCGGGTAGGTGAACGAAACGTGGTCGAACTCGATGTCGCCGTTTACGGCTTCCCAGTTTTCGGTTTTAGGTTCAAACTCGTCACCGTATTTTTCAAATACGGCTTCTGTGTCGCTGACGTCAGACGAAGTGCTCATAAGCTCGTTGTATCGTTCAAGACTTGCCTGTATCGCGGCAAACTCCGAGAGCGTCATGACGATATGCTGTATCGGCTCGATCATTCCCAGCGCGTACGACATGAACACCGAAAGCGTGCCTATAAGCATTACTCCTTCGATCGTCAGCGCACCGCCGCGGTACAGGATAACAGAAAGCGCGAGGGCGCTCACCATGCCGACCGCCGCAGAGAAGAACGCCGAAATATGTCCGGCTCTTACGGAATGTCTGCGCATTTTCTCTGTATCGGAGAACAGCTCTTTTTCCATACGGGCTTCGACAGACATGGATTTCACGGCTTTTATTCCGGTGACGGTCTGGTTGAAATCGCCGGTTATCACGGAATTCTGCTGTCTGATAAGTCTGTTGACCTTTATCAGCCTGCGCTGGAAAAACGCCGTGAACAGCGCGGCGCACAGGATAAGCACGAGTATCGCGGCAAAAAGCTCCGGAGATATTATTGCCATGCTGATAAGTATGCTTATCAGATACGAGCCGCACCAGACTATATCCATAAGCTTCCATGAGACGGTTTCGCCTATCTTTGATGTGTCGCTCATTACCCTTGAATGTATGGCGCCGATGCTGTTGCTGTTGAAATATGAAAGCGAGAGCTTCTGTATATGCCGGAATGAAGAGTCGCGGAGGTCACGGTTCACGCTGACCTCTATTCTGCCGCAGATAGCCGCGGAGATATAATTGCCTGCTACCTGCACCGCAAGGACAGCTATATACAGCGCTATAAAAATACCGAGAGTATCGAGCGTGTGCTCCGCCGCAAAATGATCAAGGGCATATCTGTTGAACAGCGGGAAAACAGAGTCGCAGGCGCTGCAGATAAAGCCCGTCACTATCATTATTATCATACTCTTCGTGTAAGGCCGGCTTATGGTCACCATTGAGGAAAACGTGCCTTTTTTATTTCTGAAGCTCATATATGTCTCTGTAAATACCCTCCTGCGAGATGAGGCTCTGATGTGTGCCGTGGGCGCATATCCTGCCGCCGTCGAGGACGTATATCCTGTCGCATCCCGCTATTGTCGATATCCTGTGTGAAATGATCACCGCGGTCCTTCCGTCAAGCTCCGCAAAAATATTCTTTCTGACCTGTGCTTCTGTCTGAGCGTCAAGCGCAGAAAACGCGTCGTCGAGTATCAGCACTTCACAGTCCCTGGCGAGAGCCGCGGCTATCGCGCACCGCTGTTTCTGACCGCCGGACAGCGTGACTCCGCGCTCCCCGACAAATGTATCGAACCCGTCGGTGAACTTTTCTATCGCAGGGAGCAGCGCTGCCTTTTCCGCGGCGCTTCTGATGCGCTCCGGAGATATGTCTTCCGCGGCTATGCCGATGTTATCGGATATCGTTCCCGAGAACAGGAACGGCTCCTGGAGCACCGACGAGAACTGCCGCCGGTACGCAGCGAGAGGGTATTCGGTAATGTCTTTCCCGCGGTAGGTAATGTTGCCGGTAAGCCCCTGTCCGCCGCACATACGGGTCATCAGATCGGCAAGTGTGCTTTTCCCGGAGCCGGTACCTCCTATGATACCGATCTTTTCGCCCTTGTTGATGTGCAGATCTATGTTTCTGAGCGCATAGGTGCTGCCGTTATAGGTGTAGGAAACATCGGAGAATTCTATAAGTGGTTCCTGTACGTCCCCGAAAGATGCGGGTTCGTCGCTGAGATCCTCCTTGCGGGCATTGAGTATCGCTCTTATTCTGTCCATTGAGACACCGGCGCGGCTCAGATCCGCAATGGTGCGTCCCAGCTCCCTGACCGGCCAGATCAGCATAGCGTTATAGGAAATGAACGCCACATAGTTGCCGGGTGTAATGACACCGTTCACACAATATACAGCGCCCATAATGACAACAATCATCACCTGAAGTCCCGAGATAAGATCTCCCGCGGACCAGAAAAAGCTCATGAGTCTCATCATTCTGATCCACATATTCGTGTAATCCGAGTTCTCGCTTATGAACCTGTCACACTCGTACGCTTCCTTGCCGAAGGCTCTCACGACCCTTATACCCGTGAGATTCTCCTGCACTATGGACGAAACTACGCCCTCCTGCACATCGGCTTTCATGAAGATGTTGCCGATCCTTGTGTGAAAATACATTGAATAGCCGACTATGACCGGGATAAAAGCCGCGGCGATAAACGCCAGCGTCAGATCTATCCCCGACATAAAAAACATACTCAGCGCGATGAGCATTATTATTCTGATAAACGATGTGAGCTTTGAGGAAACGAACTGCTTCACGGTCTCAACGTCGGAGGTGCATCTCTGGAGGATGTCGCCGGTGGAGTTTTCACCGTACCACTTTACGGAGAGCCTGTCAACATGGGAAAACAGCGTATTCCGCATACGCTTTACAAGTCTTTCCGCGCCTGCCGTATTCGTTATGCTCTGCGCGTATCTTGCCGCCGCTCCGATCAGCGCAGCGAAGATGACAAGCAGCGCGGTTATGTAGAGCCGTTCACGGATATACGCGGGTCCGCCGAAAAGGCGTATAAGCTCCGATTCTATGCCGCTTTCGGGCAAAGGCAGCTCCGAAAGAACATAGTCTATGACGCAGGAAATTATCCTTGGATTTATCAGATCCGCAAGCGTCACAAAAGCAGACAGCAGCATGCTTGCTATAAAAAATCCGGTGCTGCCTTTCAGTTCGTAGCGCAGAAATGAAGCGCGTCCCGGAAATCGTTCTGTTTTATTTTTCATATCTGTCCTTCTTTTATCATTCCGTCCACTCGACCGAGAATTCCGCTGTAACATCGCCGGCACCGAGGACCTCCGAAAGTTCCTCGCCGGTCACGTCGCCGATGCTGCCGAGCTTTGTATAACTGCCCGTGCTCTCGCCGTAGCAGAGCATGATCCTGCCGCCCGCACACAGGATTATGTTGCCGGGCTCCGCGGTCATTTCAACATCATTCGCAGGAAGTTCCCACGGCAGGTCTCCGATCTTTCCGGAACTGTCCTGATCGTGCATCACGACCGTCAGCGTTTCCTTTTTTATCTTCTCAAAAAACGCGTCCGCAGAGCTGTTGCTCTCAAAATCGAATGTATAATACCTGTCACCGACAAGAAGCCCCGGTATCGCTATGGGGTCCATGCTGTGATCTTCTTCGTTTTTCATTGTTTCACCTATCCAGTCTATTATGCAGCCGAACTCATATACTCTGGTATAGCCCATATCGAAGAGCTTCTGTGCCGCTTCCTTGCTTCGTCTTCCGCTGCGGCAATACACAAGAATTATCTGGTTAAGGTCGGGTAGCCCGGCAGGCGGGGTGTCCTCTATGCTTTCGTTAGGGATACATACCGCGCCCGGAATATGGCCTGCGTCGAATTCGTCCTGACGCCGCACATCCAGAATGATATGACCGTCGTCAGCCTGCATCATCTTCTTTGCTTCATCCTGCGATATCTGGGTGTAACTGTTCACCATACCGTCGCCGTCGAGGATCTGTCCGGCAGGGATGCAGCTCCCGAGCAGCAGCAAAGCAAGAATGAGCGGAATGATAAGCTTCTTTTTCATTTGTTCGTCCTTTCACCCGGATACGGCGCAGATCTTGCCGCAGCGGGTATCATTTTACGGCAGGGATGTTTCTTCCGCCGACGCTCCTATCATTTGTCCGAGCTTTCCGGCTCTTTCATAAGCCAGAGCAAGAAAATCACGAATAGTTAAGTGCGTGTAGTCCCAGTTCATCGGCTCGAGCGTTGTTGCTCCGCTGTAACCGGTCACCCTTATTTTCGCAGCGAGCTTATCCCAGTCGATGTTTCCGTCAAACGGCAGCTGATGCTGATTTCGAAACCCGCCGTTGTCGTGCAGATGCAGAGCTTTGAGCCTGTTTCCGTACAATGCGAGAAGATCGGTCCCGGGAGCATAGTTCGCGTGATGACAGCTGTCATAGCACATCCCGACATGTGGAGAAGTAAAATTCTCCATTACAAAAGACAGGTTTCTCACATTGCGAAGGTTTTCAAACGCAGCGCTGACCCCGTATTCTCCGGCCTTGCCGATGATCGTATTCAGCCTGTCTTTGCCTGTATCGTTTATCGGAAATCCGTCGTCCGGCAGATGTATTACTACTGTTGGTATCCGGTAAGTGCGGCAGTCCTCGATGCACTGCAAATAATCGCGGAAGACGCTTTCGCCTTCGTCGCTGTCGGAGAACAGAAAGTTCTGCTCGTGAACGGGAGCGTGCATATTCTCGATCAGAAGGCCGGCGTTTCGTGCGAGTTCCGCGTCTTTCCGGTAGCCCTCGCCGCGCCCGAACCTGTCGCTCCACCACAGCATGACGCAATCGAAGCCGGCTTCCTTTATCAGTCTGTAGCGCTCCGGGAACGGCACATCGTATCCGGGGCCGTATCCGAAGCAATCATAAATACCAATGCTCATAGTTGTTTTCCTTAATTATCATTGCACTTTTCTTTTGAATTATAATTTGTCAACAAAAGTTCGCTCAATATTCAGGACATTCAATGAGATCTCTTGCAGCTCATATTTCAAAACATCATCTGTACCATCGTTTTCTTCTAGGAATTCCTGTATATATGTTTTCATACTTTTTTGAATACGGATCAGGTCTGACGCTACTACCTATCTCAAGCTTTACACGATCTGCACGATCACCAAACCAGCACCACATACTCTTACTTCTGTCGGAGCGTTCAGAAGGTATTTTCTCTGTTTGCGCCCCCTGAGTAATAATTTCTTCAATCTTCTTTATTGTTTTGTCGCATTCCTTATTTGACAAATCCATTCCGAGGAATGTCAAATCTATATCTTCCGAAAATCTTTCGATTGATCCGGGATAACACTTACTCAGAGATGTACCGCCTTTGAAAACACATTTGTCTGCATATTCACTTTCAGCAAGATTGCCAAGAAGCATGACAATATAGTAATCCCTTAAAACAGCAGATTGCGGAATGTGCTTATATTCTGCCGTCAGGACTATCAGGCTTTTGAATTCATCTATTGATTCGTGCAGCTTCATATATTTCCTCCATTTTCGGATGTTTATACTTTGACATTGCGGACAAGTGCCGATCTAAGCAGTTTCTGATTCCATAGTAGTTCAAAACTTCCCGTTGAAAAGCAATGGTTGATTTTTTGTATTTTTCAACAGCAATAACTTTTTCGAATGCCTCGTCACTGTATTTATTTGCAAAAGACTTTGCAAATTCAATAAACATCTTATAATCAATATCCTGAATAGAATTATAATTCTGAAAAACATCAAGTCCGTGTATAATGTTCTCAGCAGCATGGTCATAAAAAAGCTCAGATTTTTTTACACTCACATTTCTTATGGTTTTAGAGAATTCTTCAAGAACTGATGATAAAACTTCTACGGTTTTAGGTACCTGTGTAGTGAGTCCAAGCGAATTATACAGCGAATACCCGACTACCGTTCCTTTACCGTTTCTGGTAAATGCATCAACGATTTCCCGGTCAGACGGCGGAACGGATCCATATTTATTCTTTTTAGGCAAATAATATACGCCCTTTGCAGCTCTTGCAAGCTCTCCGGCGCTACACATTCTTTCCAGAGCTTTAAAATACGCGGCTTCTTCAACAGCATCGGACAGTTTTTCTTTATATAACCTGCTTGCAAATATCAGTTCGTTTTCTTTATAGTTAACAAGCTCGTCTTTTATCGCAGTTGTTCCCTTCATACTAATCACTTCCTTACCGATATTATATATCAAACAAACAAAAATGTCAAGTAATTTATGATTTTACTTGACATTCCTTTTTGAGCATCTTATGTTGCCATTGATTTATGTCCAATAGGACATATGTTTCACTATTTCCCAATATTGAAATTTTCTCAATTTTGGGAAATAGGCGCAATTGTCGCAATCACAAATGGCGTTAAGTCGTTTTATTTCATCTCATCAGTCTGACGCATTTTCTTGTTTCACAACAATCACGCGCACTTGTTAACACATAATGCCACTGATCCTTTCGTTGTATAACTGCAATAGCACAAACTGTTCATATATTTTTTCCGGCATTGAATTATCCGAAAACGTGGTCATTTTGAGTATTGCGATATTGTCATCGGTCATTTCCAGTGCGAACGAATCGGAGCGGCATACAAGTTTCTTCTTTATATCCGATCTTATTGAGTAAGCGGAATAGCG
>JAEEJW010000198.1 GCA_016282095.1 Ruminiclostridium sp.
ATCACACTGGAGCTTGCCGAAAAAGCCGTGCTGCTCGGAAATACCGATCCGGCGCGATACCCTGTGATACCCGGTACGACCCCCGATGTAATGACCGGTGAAGACGTGCATTTCGGCGCGTGGGAGGGCAACGCGGTACCTATGCACCAGTCGCTGATCTTCGCGGAGTACGCCGAAGATATCCGCATCACAGGCAAAGGCACCATAGACGGCAACGCGCAGAACAGTGAGTGGTGGATAAACGTGAAGGATCGTAAGATCGCCCGCCCGAGAGTGATGTTCTTCAACCGCTGCCGTGATATAAAAGTCCACGGCATTACGGTGCAGAATTCCGCGGCTTGGAATATACACCCGTACTTTTCGGAAGAGCTGGCGTTCCTGGACCTTGCGGTAAACGCACCCAAGGACAGCCCGAATACCGATGCGCTTGATCCGGAGGCCTGCGACAAAGTAGATATCATAGGATGCAGATTCAGCGTCGGCGATGACTGCATAGCCATAAAGTCCGGCAAGATAGAGCTGGGCAGGAAGTTTAAAAGACCCGCTTCCCGTCATACCATAAGGAACTGCATTATGCAGTTCGGACACGGCGCCGTGACTCTCGGCAGCGAAATGGCCGGCGGAGTCAGGGAACTGACGGTGGAGCGCTGTATATTCAACCATACGGACCGGGGACTTCGCATAAAGACCAGACGCGGCAGAGGCAAGTACGCGGTGATCGACGGAGTTACATTCGGGAACATCAGAATGGACGGCGTAAAGACGCCCATTGTAATGAATATGTGGTACAACTGCTGCGACCCGGACAGATACTCGGAGTACAACACCACCCGCGAGAAGCTTCCTGTGGACGACAGAACGCCGTACCTGGGGAAGTTCACATTCCGGGATATGGAGTGCCTGAACTGCCATGTGGCGGCCTGCTACTGCGACGGACTGCCGGAAATGCCGATCGGCGAAATAACGGTGGAGAACATCACATTCACCTACGCCGGAGACGCCGAACCGGGATTCCCGTCGATGCGCAACAACAACGAGAAGATGTGCAGAGCGGGAATGTATTTTGATAACGTAAGAAAGCTCACGGTCAGAAATGTAAGCGTGACTGGCTGTGACGGAGAAGAATTGATCGCTCACAATGTGGAAGAGCTTATCAGGGAGTAAAGATGTACGAAAAGATCGAGAAGTATATTGAGAGGCTGCTGGACGGCTCTACGCCGGACAAACCCCTGTGGAATATCGAAAAGATCCGCGAGGGAAAGCCTGAGACATGGAATTACATTGACGGCTGCATAATGACAGCGCTTCTGAATGAAGCGGAGGAGACCGGCGAAAAACGCTATTCTGACTTTGTCGAGCGTTTCATAGACCACTACGTCTTTGAGGACGGTTCACTGCGCGGATATTCCATCGGACAGTACAATCTCGACAATATCAATGAGGGGCGCGTTCTGTTCGACCTGTACAAAATGACCGGCAAGGAAAAGTACAGGAAAGCAATAGAGCTGCTGCACAGACAGCTTGAAGAACAGCCGCGCACGAATACCGGAAACTTCTGGCACAAGCAGATATATCCGGATCAGATATGGCTGGACGGTCTGTACATGGCGCAGGTGTTCTCGGTGAGATATCAGCTTGAGTTCGGCAGCGGAGACTTTTCCGATACGATGAACCAATTCCGCAGCGTGCGCAGGCTCATGTTCGACGAGAACAAGAAGCTGTATTATCACGGCTGTGACTGCTCAAAGAAAATGTTCTGGGCAGACAAGCAGACCGGCTGCTCACAGAGCTTCTGGCTGCGCTCCATAGGCTGGTTCACGGTGGCTCTTGCCGATATCATCGGCTACCTGAACGCCGGCAGCGACAAAGACGAGCTTATCGGTCTGTTCCGGGAGATCATAGAGGGCATATCGCAGTACGCGGATCCGGAGACCGGTATGTATTATCAGGTCGTGGACTGCGGCGGACGTGAGGGCAATTATCTCGAAACCAGCGGCAGCAGCATGATAGCTTACGCGATGCTGAAGGGCGCAAGACTCGGAGTTCTTGACGGCAAGTATGCGGAGTATGGCAGAAAGACCTTCGACGGCATCTGCCGCAGATATTTAAAGATAAGCGACAGCGGAGAGCTCAATCTGGGCGGCATCTGTCTCATGGCAGGGCTCGGCCCCGAAGATAATCCTGTCCGCAACGGCACATTTGAGTACTACATCTCCGAACCGGTGGTGGAGAATGATGCCAAGGGCGTTGCTCCTTTCCTGCTGTGCTACACTGAGGTCAGGAGAATGAACAGCTGACAGTGTCAGAACGATACAGAAACCGACATATTGTTGAGGTAACCGGATAAATAAGTTATGAAAAAAGTCAAGATAGCATACATCGGCGGCGGTTCAAAAGCATGGGCAAGAGTGTTCATGACCGACCTCGCTCTGGCTGAGGAGCTGAGCGGCGAGATAGCGCTGTACGATATCGATATCCCCGCGGCGGAGCTGAACAAACGCATCGGCGCGAGAATAAACAGCGCACCGGAAACCGTTTCGGTGTGGGAATACAACGTGTATGACAAGCTCGGCAGCGCACTTGACGGCGCGGATTTCGTTGTGTGTTCCATACTTCCCGGAACATTCGATGAAATGGCTGCCGACGTGCATCTGCCGGAGGAATACGGAATTTATCAGTCCGTAGGCGATACTGTGGGACCCGGCGGCGTTCTGCGCGCTATGAGGACAGTCCCGATCTATGAGGGCTTTGCCCGTGAGATAAAGGCGCATTGCCCGGACGCGTGGGTGCTGAACCTCACAAATCCGATGACGGCCTGCACAAAGACGCTGTATGATGTGTTCCCGGAAATAAAGGCTTTCGGCTGCTGTCATGAGGTCTTCCACGCGCAGGAGTTCCTGGCCTGTGTGGCAAAGGAAATGCTCGGAGTTGAGAGGCCCCACCGCAGTGAGATAAAGATCGACGCCTGCGGAGTGAATCATTTCACATGGATAACCGAGGCTGACTACAAAGGCAACGATATGCTGAAGATACTTCCCGGATTCATAGACAGATTCTATGAGCGCGGCTACTGTGAGCATATCGATGCGGCTCCCGGTGATTTCCGGGACGATCCGTTCCGGTACGGCAACAAGGTCAAAATGGATCTGTTCAGGCGCTTCGGAGTGCTGGCCGCCGCGGGTGACAGACACCTGGCGGAATTCATGGACAGAGCATGGTACATAAAGGACAAGGCCGATGCGGAACGCTGGCTGTTCCACCTGACAACGGTGGACTACCGGAAGAAGGACAGAACAGACAAAATAGCCGCGTCCGGACGCCTTGCGGACGGAACGGACAAGATAGAAGTAGTTCACAGCGACGAGGAAGTCGTAGAACTGATAAAGGCTCTGGCGGGTGTTATACCGGAGCGCATATCAAATGCAAATACGGTGAATGTAGGACAGATGCCCGATCTGCCTGTCGGCTCGGTTGTTGAGACCAACTGCGTATTTTCGCGGAACAGTCTGAAACCGATCACCGCGAAGCGTCTGCCGCCCGAGGTGAACGCCCTTGTGCTGCGCAACGCTCTTAATATTGAAAACACTTACTATGGCATAAAAGAACGCAGGTTCGACAGGATATTCGAGGCATTCATGAACCAGCCTCTCTGCGCCGGTCTGACCCTTGAAAACGGGCGTGAGCTGTTCAGGCGCATGGTCAGGGCCACGGAAGGCTACCTGAAAGACTACTATCCCATGGAGAAGCTGTAACGGTGTACGAAGCGTTTATTTTTGCCGCGAACGCCGTACTGCCCATAATAATCCTGATAGCGCTGGGCTATTTCGTAAAGCGCATCGGACTGCTGGGCAAGGAATTCTTCGATGCCGGCAATAAGCTGGTATTCAGGGTACTGCTTCCGGTGATGCTGTTCTGCAACGTGTATAAGATCGAACGGCTGGCGGACGTGAACCCCGCTTATGTGATATTCGGCACAGCGGCGGTGATAATGATATTCCTGCTGGCTATCCCCGTCTGCTGCGCGTTCACGAAGGACAACGGAAAGCGGGGCGTACTGATACAGGGCATATTCCGCTCGAATTACGCGATAATCGGTATACCGCTGGCAGAGTCGCTTTTCGGCGAAGCCGGAGCCGCTGCCGCGGGCGTTATGTCCGCCTTCTGCGTGCCGCTGTTCAACATACTCGGCGTTATTTCACTGACACTCTTCAACGGAAGTTCCGAGAAGAAAAAGCCCGACGTCAGGAAGATACTGCTCGGCATAGTGAAGAACCCGCTGATAATCGGCACGGTCGCCGGACTTGCGGTGCTGGGCATACGAGGGATATTCGAAGCCTGTGATATTGCGTTCAGGCTCAGCGATATCACGGTCATATACAAGTCACTGGACAGTGTGAAAGCCATATGCACGCCCTTTGCGCTGATAGTGCTGGGCGGACGGTTTGAATTCTCAGCAGTCCCGGCGCTCCGGCGTGAGATAGTGTTCGGCACGGTGCTGCGTAACATAGCGGTGCCTGTACTGGGACTTTCGGCGGCATATCTGCTCATGCAGCCGCTTTCGCTTTCGGGAGAGCACTTCGCCACTTTTATAGGCGTATTTGCGACTCCTGTGGCAGTTTCTTCAGCCATAATGGCTAAGGAAATGGGCGGAGATGACGTGCTCGCAGGCCAGCTGGTGGTATGGACCAGTCTTTTCAGCACGGTGACGATATTCGTTTATGTCACGGTACTGAAAATGCTCGGGATATTTTGACAGTCAATAATTTTCCGGAAAAACGGAGGTAAAAATATGATTCTGGATATGTTCAAACTAAGCGGAAAGGTCGCGATAGTAACAGGCAGCGACACAGGACTCGGACAGGGCATAAGCAGGGCGTTCGTTGAGGCGGGCGCAAAGGTGCTGGGCGTTTCGAGATCGGCAAGCAAGGCAACACAGGAATTGCTCGGTGAGGAAAATTTCAGCTACATCACCGCCGACCTTTCCTCTCTTGAACCCGTTGAAACTATAATAAACACGGCGGTCGAGAGGTACGGCAGACTTGATATCCTCGTGAACAACGCGGGTATCATCAAGCGCGAGGACAGCATAGATTTCTCGGTGGATAACTGGGACCTCGTGATGAACGTCAACTGCCGCACGCTCTTTTTCCTTTCCCAGGCGGCCGCAAGACAGTTCATCAAGCAGAACAGCGGCGGCAAGATAATCTCCGTGGCAAGTATGCTCTCCTATCAGGGAGGCATCCGTGTACCGAGCTACACCGCCAGCAAGTCCGCCGTTAAGGGCATCACAATGACAATGGCCAACGAGTGGGCGAAGTACGGCATCAACGTAAACGCCATAGCACCCGGCTATATGGCAACGAACAATACCGAGGCTCTGCGCAATGACGAAAAGAGAAGCGCGGATATACTCGACAGAATACCCGCCGGACGCTGGGGCACACCCGATGACCTTATGGGCGCGGCAGTATTCCTCGCATCGTCCGCAAGCGATTATGTAAACGGCTTCACACTCGCCGTTGACGGAGGCTGGCTCGCACGGTAAGCGGCTAACCGCGGCTCCCGGTCCGTCTGTTGCTTTTGATAAACAGGCGGGTAACAGCCCCGCGGAAAAAGCAGACAAATAAATAACTAAAATACATATCGGAAGGACAAAATGCAAATGGACAACAAACAATTTCTGGAACAGCTTGAATGTACGGGCATAGTGCCGGTCATCAAGCTCGAAAACACCGCGGACGCGGTAAATCTCGCCAAAGCACTTTACGACGGCGGTATCCACTGCGCGGAGGTAACGTTCCGCGCCGAGGGAGCAGACAAGGTCATCGCGGATATGGTAAAAGCATACCCGGATATGCTCGTCGGAGCCGGTACCGTGCTCACGATCGATCAGTGCGACAGAGCGATAGAAGCAGGCGCGAAGTTCTGCGTAGCTCCCGGACTCAACCCGAAAGTCGTTCAGCACTGCCTGGACAAGGGCGTGCCCTTTACTCCCGGCGTTGCCAACGGTTCACAGATCGAGCAGGCAATGGAGCTCGGACTTGATTTCGTCAAGTTCTTCCCGGCGGAGCAGGCAGGCGGACTTCCTTATATCAAGGCAATATCCGCTCCCTATTCCTCGATGAAGTTCATGCCCACGGGCGGTGTCAATGAAAACAATCTGAACACCTACCTCGGTTTCAAGAAGATTGTATGCTGCGGCGGCAGCTGGATAGTTCCGGATAAGCTCGTAAAGGCGGGCGCATGGGACGAGATCACTGCGCTGTGCCGCTCGGCGGTGAACAAGATGCTCGACTTCTCCGTTGCTCACATCGGTATCAACTGCGATAACGAGGGCGAGGCTATGGACGTTTCCTCGAAGTTTGAAACCATGTTCGGCTGGGGGCAGAAACCCGGCAACAGCAGCGTTTTCGCAGGTTCGTTCGTAGAGTGCATGA
The DNA here is from genome assembly GCA_016282095.1 of Ruminiclostridium sp. Lineage (GTDB taxonomy): Bacteria > Bacillota > Clostridia > Oscillospirales > Ruminococcaceae > Ruminiclostridium_E. The sequence goes on from JAEEJW010000198.1 coordinate 6,438, forward strand.
AGTCGCCGTTCAAGGGCGCGAAGGGCCACATAGCCGTAGCGACCAACAGCGTCCGCAGAGCAGTATATCAGCTCAGACACAAGGGCATCGAAGCGGATATGTCCACCGCCAAGTATGATGCCGACGGCAGAATGACAGTAGTATATTTAAAGGACGAATTCGGCGGATTTGCCATCCACCTTGTTGAAAGAAAATAAACCGCGGCAGAATGCCGCTGTCGGAGCGCTTTGCGCAATAAACAACAGAGAGCCGGAAGGAGAAATAATCATGGCTAAAATAGTTACAATGGGCGAGATCATGCTCAGACTCTCGACCCCCAACAACGAAAAGTTCATTCAGGCAGACGAGTTCGATATCAACTACGGCGGCGGCGAGGCCAACGTAGCTGTATCTCTGGCTAATTACGGACATGACGCGGAATTCGTTACCGCGGTGCCCGACAACCCGATAGGCGCTGCTGCCGTGGCAGCTCTGCGCAAGTACAATGTAAAGACCGATCATATCGCAAGATGCGGCGAGAGACTTGGTATCTACTTCCTTGAAACAGGCGCTTCCCTGCGCGCGTCCAATGTCGTTTATGACCGTGCTCATTCCTCTATCGCAACCGCCGACGCTTCGAAGTTCGACTTTGACGATATCTTCAAGGACGCAGACTGGTTCCACTTCACCGGCATCACTCCCGCTGTATCGGACCTTGCGGCGGAAGTTACCGAAATAGCTCTGAAAGCAGCGAAGAAGCACGGCGTTACAGTCTCCTGCGACCTCAACTTCCGCAAGAAGCTCTGGTCGTCCGAGAAGGCAAAGCAGGTCATGACAAATCTCATGCAGTACGTTGACGTATGCATCGGCAACGAAGAGGACGCTGAAAAGGTACTCGGCTTCAAGCCCGGCAACACAGACGTTACCAAGGGTGAGCTGGAGCTTGCCGGCTATGTTGACATCTTCAACCGCATGATCGACACATTCGGATTCAAGTATGTCATTTCCTCGCTTCGTGAGAGCCATTCCGCTTCCAACAACGACTGGTCGGCCTGCATAATGGACGGCAAGACCAGAGAATTCTATCACTCCAGAAAGTACAACATCAATCCCATAGTTGACCGCGTTGGCGGCGGCGATTCCTTTGCCGGCGGCCTTATCTGCGGACTCTGCGACGGCAAGGATTTCAAGACCGCGCTGGAATTCGCTGTTGCCGCTTCCGCTCTCAAGCACACAATCCCCGGTGACTTCAACCTCGTTACCCGTGCAGAAGTGGAGACTCTTGCCGGCGGCGACGCTTCCGGCCGCGTACAGAGATGATGAAGATATTTATCCGCGCCCATGACCTTGGGGTCAGAGGTGAGGAGAACATAACCGCGAAGCTGAACGAATACGGCATCGACGGCGTTCAGCTCGTGGCATACAAGTGCCTTGACGGGATCGCCTATACGCCCGGTTCGGTCACTGCCGAAAGAGCTTCGGCGTTCCGGGAAACCTTTGAAAAAGCCGGAAAGACAGTTCCGCTCATCGGCGCGTACTTCAATCCGGTTCATCCGGACGAGGCAAAGATAAAAAACGGTATTGCGGTTTTCAAGGATTACATCTCGCTGGCTAAGGAGTTCGGCTGTGACCGTGTAGGTTCGGAGACCGGCTCCTATAACGGCGACAAGTGGACTTATCACCCGCTGAACCGCACGGGCGAGGCTCTTGACAGAGTGGTCGGCGTGTTCTCGGAGCTTACCGAATATGCGCAGGACTACGGCGTCAATGTCTGCATGGAAGGCGCGTTCGGTCATGTCTGCTGGGAGCCTGCGGTGCTTGAAAAAGCCGTTAAGCGCATAGGCAGAGACAATATCCGCTTCATATTCGATCTGTACAATTATCTCGACGGCTCAAACATCGGAAAGATGTACGATATCCTCGATGAAGGCCTGCAAAGGTTCGGAGACCGGATATGCGTGTTCCACATAAAGGACTGCGTGATAAACAGTGACGGTTCTCTGAAACAGGTCGGCGCAGGCAAGGGCATCTTCGATTATGAACGCATACTCACTGAGATCGGAAAGGTATGTCCCGACGCGAATCTCGTGCTTGAAGGCACCACCGGTGACGACATACCGTTCGCCGTAAATCGTCTCAGAGAATTACTTTAAGGAGAATATTCAGAATGAAACTCGATATAAGATACAGCAATCACCCCGATGATTCCAGGTATTATGATACGGAGAAACTCCGCAAGAACTACCTGATCGAAAATGTATTCGTAAAGGACGAGATATCCCTTACCTATTCGCATCAGGACAGAATGATAGCGGGCGGTGCAATGCCGGTGGACGGAGAGCTGAAACTCGGCAGCACAAAGGAGCTCGGAACAGAGTACTTCCTTGAAAGACGCGAAATGGGTCTTATCAACGTCGGCGGCAAGGGCACAATAATACTTGACGGCAAGGAATATGAACTGAACTACAAGGACGGTATGTATATAGGCATGGGTACGAAGGAAGTCATCTTCCGCTCGGCTGACCCGGCTAAGCCGGCTAAGTTCTATCTGAACTCCAGCCCTGCCCACAAGACTTATCCTACTGTGTACATCACCAAGGAAAAGGCCAACCACAGACCGCTCGGCAGCAATGAGAACATGAACAAGCGCGTTGTCAACCAGTATATCCACCCGGCAGTATGCGAGTCCTGCTCGCTGCAGATGGGAATGACAGAGCTTGACAAGTGCAATTCTTGGAACACGATGCCGTCGCATACTCACGAGAGAAGAATGGAAGTTTACTTCTATTTTGAGCTCGAGGACGACAATGTGGTATTCCACTTCATGGGACAGCCGCAGGAGACACGCCACATCATCATGCACAATGAGCAGGCTGTCATCAGTCCGAGCTGGTCTATCCACAGCGGCACCGCTACCAGCAACTACACGTTCATCTGGGGTATGTGCGGCGAGAACCAGACCTATGACGACATGGACAATATAAACAATCTCGATTTAAGATAAAGGCAAAAACGCACAGACAGACGCACGCTCTTCGTGCGTATAACCTGAAACAAAATTCTGATCAAAAAGTGTGGGCTGAGTTATGGCATATTTAACATTACGCGGTATCAACAAGATATATCCCAACGGCTTCCATGCCGTGCATGATTTTAATATGGAGATCGAAAAGGGTGAGTTCATCGTTTTCGTAGGCTCTTCGGGCTGCGGAAAATCGACCACTCTGCGCATGATCGCCGGACTTGAAAACATAAGCAAGGGCGAATTCTACATAGACGGTGAAAAGGTGAACGACAAGGGCCCCCGCGAACGCGGTGTGGCAATGGTCTTCCAGAGCTATGCGCTGTATCCGCACATGACGGTTTACGACAATCTCGCTTTCGGACTGATGCTTCAGGGCGTCGATGACGATGTTATCGAGAAGCGCGTGTGCTCCACCGCCAAGATACTCGGACTTACGGACTACCTTGACAGACTGCCGAGAGAGCTTTCCGGCGGTCAGAGACAAAGAGTGGCCGTAGGACGTGCGATAATCCGCAAGGTGAATATCTTCCTTATGGACGAGCCGCTGTCGAACCTCGACGCCAAGCAGCGTGTCACCATGCGCTCGGAGATCACCCAGATACACCGTGAGACCGGTGCCACCACCATATATGTTACCCATGACCAGACCGAAGCCATGACTATGGCGGACAGGATAGTAGTCATGAAGGACGGCTATATCCAGCAGATAGGTACGCCCTATGATCTGTACTTCAATCCCGTCAATATGTTTGTGGCCGGCTTTATCGGTGAGCCTCCGATGAATTTCATCGAAGCAGTGCTGAAAAAGGGAAAGCTTGAACTCGGACAGAACGTAATTGATCTTACCAATGTCGCAGATCAGGATGTGCTGCAAAAGTATGAAGGCGGAGAAGTTGTGTTCGGCTTCCGCCCCGAGTCTGTGAAGACAGTTCTCGGCAATACCGTCGGCAGGGCTTTCAGGATCAGGTGCTTCACCAATCTCGTGGAGCTTCTCGGCGACAATACCAACGTGTATGTCAATTTCGACAATGCGAACAGCATTCTCAAGGTAGACCCGCACCACGCCCCGAATACCGGTACTTCCTTTGATTTCGATATTCCGTGGGAGGCTGTCTATCTGTTTGACAAGCATACCGAGAAGAGAATAAAGCTCAGAAAAGAATGAGAGGAGACGCACTCACCCGGGTGCGGACAGAAGTTATGGAAGATCTTAACAGAACCAACCACCCCTGCAAGGACAGGCCCATAAAGGTCATGCAGTTCGGTGAGGGCAATTTCCTGCGGGCATTTGTGGACTGGATATTACAGGACCTCAACGACAAGGGCGTTATCGACGCGAACGTTGCCGTGGTACAGCCTACCCCCATGGGCAGAGTCCGTGATCTCGAAAAGCAGGACGGCTTATATACCGTGTGCCTCGAGGGCATAGACAACGGTGAAAAAGTACAGAGCAGGCAGATAATAGATGTGCTCCGGGATTTCATCGACCCTTATACCGAGTACGCAAAGTACCTCGGTTACGCGAAGGAATCCGGACTTGAGATAATCGTTTCAAATACCACCGAGGCAGGTATCGCGCTGGACAGCACGGACACTGACTTTTCGGTATGCCCGAAGAGCTACCCCGGAAAGCTGCTGGCATTCCTGAAGGCAAGATACGACCACTTCGGCGGCGATGCTTCAAAGGGACTTGCGATAGTTCCCTGTGAGCTCATCGACCATAACGGCGACGAACTGAAGCGCATACTCGCTGAGCTGGCGAAGATCAACGGCATGGACGAAGCATTCATAGGCTGGCTCACGACGGCGAACCATTTCACGAATACTCTCGTTGACCGCATAGTACCCGGCTACCCGAAGGACAAGGCCGCGCAGATATGCGAAGAAGAGGGCTACAGCGACAACAGCATCGTCAAGGGCGAAGTATTCCACCTCTGGGTATTGCAGAACGAGCCCTTTGTGTATGAAAAGCTCCCTGCCGACAAGTCCGGCCTGAACGTCATCTTCACAGACGATATAACTCCCTACAAACAGCGCAAGGTCAAGATACTCAACGGTTCTCACACTTCAATGGTTCCGATAGCTTATCTCTGCGGCATAGATACCGTCCGTGAGGCTGTTACGGATCCCGATGTGGGAAAATTCATCGGCAAGCTGGTGAACGAGGAGATCAAGCAGACCATAGACCTGCCCGCGGATCAGATGAACGCCTTCGCGAACAGCGTTATAGAGCGCTTTATGAACCCGTTCATCAGACATGAGCTGATGTCGATCGCGCTCAATTCAACAACGAAATTCAGGACGCGTCTCCTGCCGTCCTACAACGACTACCGCACGAAGTTCGGCAGATCCCCGAAGCACATAATGTTCGCTTTTGCGGCACTGACCGTATTCTTCCGCGGCAAGCGCGGCGACGAGGACATAGCGATAAAGGACGACGCGGAATATATAGACTTCTGGAAGGAAGTATGGCAGCTCTCCGACCCTGCCGCGATAGCGAAGAAGGCTCTTGCAGCCTCCGGCATCTGGCAGCAGGATCTTGACGAGGACGACAACGCGGCGCTTGTGGCCGGATATATCGGCGATATGCTGAATGACGGCATGAGGGCGGCACTGAAAAAGTTTTTGGGATAACAGAATGAAAAAAAGTATAGTGATCTCTCCTGACGATTCGGTGGGCGTAGCTCTGGCGGCTCTGAAAAAGGGCGAGACTGCTGAGGGCGTAACGCTGACCGAGGACATCGTAAGAGGACATAAATTCGCTCTTAAAGCGATAAAGGCCGGCGAGCCGGTCATCAAGTACGGCGAAGTGATCGGCAGCGCAACTGCCGATATAGCTCCCGGCGAGCATATCCACACACACAATATGAAGACCTGCCTTGAGGGTACGCTGGAGTATTCCTACAATAAACGGGATATCGCTCCGGCAGCCGCAGGCGAGAGCCGCACTGTGAACGTCTATGTTCGCAGGAACGGCGAAGTCGGCATACGCAACGAGCTCTGGGTAATTCCGACAGTCGGCTGCGTGAACGCGCAGGCAAGAGCGATAGTTGAGGCGTTCCGGAAGAAACACGGCGATCTGCCGGGAACTGACGGCTGTTTCACATACACACACCCCTACGGCTGCTCGCAGATAGGCGAAGATCATGAACGCACGAAGCTGCTGCTCCAGCGTATGGTGAAGCATCCCAACTGCGGAGGAGTGCTGGTGCTTGGTCTCGGCTGCGAGAATAACCGGATGGATGTATTCCGCGAAACACTCGGCGACCACGACGAGAGCCGCACCCGGTTTCTTGTGGCGCAGGAAGTCGCGGACGAGATAGCCGAGGGCGTGAAGCTCCTTGAAGAGCTTTATGAGAACGCGAAGAACGACAGACGTGTTCCAAGGGACATCGGCTGCCTGAAGATAGGCCTCAAATGCGGCGGCTCGGACGGTCTTTCGGGAATTACTGCGAACCCGCTTGTGGGACGTTTTTCCGACTATATTGCATCGGTGGGCGGAACCAGCGTGCTTACCGAAGTACCGGAAATGTTCGGCGCCGAGCAGCTCCTTATGGATCGCGCAAAGGACGAACAGACTTTCGGAAAGATCGTAAGCCTTATAAACGGATTCAAGGAATATTATCAGAAATACGATCAGCCTGTATATGAGAATCCGTCCCCCGGAAACAAGGCCGGCGGCATAACCACGCTGGAGGACAAATCGCTGGGCTGCACACAGAAATCCGGTACCCGTGAAGTATGTGATGTACTGTTCGACGGCGACAGCCTGACGGCTCACGGACTTAATCTGCTGAACGGACCCGGCAACGATATGGTGGCGGTGACGAACCTCGCCTGCGCAGGCTGTCATCTCGTTCTTTTCACCACGGGACGCGGAACGCCTTTCGGAGGCTTCGTGCCGACGGTGAAGATCTCTACGAACAGCGACCTTGCCGCGAGAAAACCGAACTGGATAGACTTCAATGCGGGCGGTATCGCGGAGGGCGAGACCTTCGCCAGCAAGCTCGCGGAGCTTACGGATCTTGTGGTCGCTGTGGCAAACGGACAGCAGACCGTCAACGAGCGTTATAACTCGCGTGATATAGCCCTGTTCAAGACGGGCGTTACATTATAAACTAAGGAGCATACGATGAAAAAATTCATGGATAAGGACTTTGTCCTTAAGACCGAGACAGCAAAAAAACTCTATGAGAACTACGCAAAGGATATGCCGATATTCGACTTTCACTGCCATCTGCCGGTGGAGGAGATATGGAATGACAGAAAATTCAACTCTATAACCGAGTGCTGGCTGGGCGGCGACCATTACAAGTGGCGCCTTATGCGCGAAATGGGCTTTGACGAGAGCTATATGACCGGCGATAAGGGCGACTACGAGAAATTCCTGAAATACGCCGAGGTCATGCCGTACGCTATCGGCAACCCGATACTGCACTGGACGCACATGGAACTGAAAAAGTACTTCGGCATAAACGAGGTGCTTTCTCCGAAGACAGCGAAGGAGATATTCGACAAGTGCAACGAAAAGCTCCAGACCCTTACCGCGCGCAAGATGATAACAATGAGCAACGTGAAGAAGCTTTTCACCACCGACGATCCGATAGATGACCTGCATTTCCACAAGCTCCTGAAAGAAGACAAGACCTTTGATGTTGAGGTTTATCCGGCATTCCGCCCCGATAAGGCAATAAACATCGAGCTGGCGACCTACGTTCCGTATATCGGCAAGCTGGCCGAAGCCGCGGAAATGAAGATCGACGGTATCGACAGCCTGTGCGAAGCACTTACGAAGCGCATCGAATACTTCGACAGCGTGGGCTGCGTATGCTCCGATCACGCGCTTGACGTGGTTATGTTCATGCCTGCCGACAAGGACACTGTGGATAAGATCGTTAAGAAGGCTCTTGCCGGTGAAGCGCTTACCCGCGAGGAGATCGAGCAGTACAAGGGTTATGTGCTCGTCCACCTCGGAAAACAGTATGCCCGTCTGCACTGGGTACAGCAGTATCATATCGGTGCGCTGCGCAACAATTCCAGGAGATATATGGGTCTGCTGGGTCCCGATACCGGTTTTGACGCTATCGAGGATCAGACCTTCGCAAAGAAGCTGGCAATGCTGCTTGACACTCTCGACAGCACCGACGAGCTTCCGAAGACCATACTTTACTGCCTCAATCCGCGTGACAACGAAGTCCTCGCGGCTATGATAAACTGCTTCCAGCAGTCCGGAGTGGTGGGCAAGATGCAGTTCGGCTCCGCATGGTGGTTCAATGACCAGAAGGACGGAATGGAACGCCAGCTCATGGCTCTCTCGCAGCTCGGTCTTGTATCGAAGTTCGTGGGTATGCTCACCGACAGCCGCAGCTTCCTTTCCTACACGCGCCATGACTATTTCAGACGCATTCTCTGCAATATGTTCGGCACGCTCATCGAAGAGGGCGAGTATCCGGACGACGTTGAGTTCGCGGGGCAGATAGTCAGGGATATCTGCTACAACAACGCAGTGAACTATTTTTCCAAGTAAATAATACCGCTCCGCCTGACCCGAAAAATACGGGTCGGGCGAAAGTCGCCTTAAAAGGCAGTTTACCGGAGGCTTATATGTTCAAGAAACTGGGAACTCAGATCGTATTTATCACCACTCTGTGCATCGCGGCGGTGATCGCCGTTCTGGTTGCTGTGACGCTTATTTCGATGCGGCAGTACAATGACAGCATCATGCTTGAAAGAGCCGTTGTCGGTATGCAGGTGCTTGAAAATCAGGTAAGTGCCGAGCTCGGCAAGCTTCAGGATTCCTACAGGAGTATTGTCAAGGATGAGGCGGTGACGGCTTATCTTCCTACAGCGGAAAAGAATGCCGATATTTTTGACTCCGCTCTCAATGATGAGTTTGACGGAAACAAGGACTTCTACATGGTGGTCACCGACGGCAGCGGCAATATCATATACCGGTCGTCCAACTACCCGCTCAGTTCCTTCGATTACGCCCCCGCAGCCAACGGCAAGATCATAAAGGGTGTGGCACGCTGTGACAATGAGATAGTTGCGATGTATGCCGACACAGTCGTGGTTTATGGCGAGAAATTCGTTATCTGCCTCGGGTTCACCATGGGAGCCACCGACTGGCTCGACGAAGTTATGAAGGTCTCCAACTGCGACGCCACGATATGGAATAATAACATACGCTATGCCACAACGCTTCTGCGGGACAACGGCGAGCGCGCTACCGGAACTGATCTCAACGAGGATGTGGCACGGGCTGTTCTCGATAAGGACGGCAAGTATGAAGGCCAGCATGACGTCGTTGACAGGCACTATTACGTTTCCTACCAGTCCATGAAGGATTATGACGGCAGGATCATCGGCGCTTACTGGGCAGGTGCCAACGCCTCCGCGGCAGATAAGGAGTTCTCCGGTGTAACGACGATAGCGATCGTGATCGGTGTGATAGGCGCGGCAGGAATAGCGGTATTCATTTTCGTATTCTGTATGAAACGTGTGACTATGCCGCTCAGATACGCGGAGGAATATGCGGCCGAGATGCGCTCCGGCAAGCTGGACACCACGAACGTTACATACAGGTTCTCCGAGGACGAGGTCGGGCAGTTCGTTGAGATACTGCGCGGCGCAAAGCGCGGCATGAGCGATGTAGTCAGCGATTCGTCGAGGATACTCGCGGCAATGGCGGAGGGCGATTTCACACAGACTCCGAATGTGGAATACCCCGGGCTTTTCGAGGATATCGAGAAGAACCTGCTGAAGATCGAGGACGACCTCGGCCGGGCGCTGAACAATATGAATATGTCCTCCGACGAGGTGCTTTCTGGCTCCGATCAGATGGCCGAAGGTTCACAGTCTCTTGCGGACGGTACATCGAGACAGGCATCGGCTATCGAAGAGATATCCGCTACTATCGCGGAAGTCTCCTCGCAGGTAGCTTCCACAGCGCAGAACGCCGCCCACGCGGGTGAGCTTTCCGCAGAGACGCAGGATAAGGTCAACCGGCAGGATGAGCAGATCCGCAATATGGTCTCCGCGATGAACGAGATCAGCGATACCTCCAAGGAGATCGGCAAGATAATAAAAACTATCGAGGATATCTCATTCCAGACGAATATACTTGCGCTCAATGCCGCAGTCGAAGCGGCGAGGGCAGGGGACGCGGGCAAGGGTTTCGCGGTTGTTGCCGACGAGGTGCGCAATCTTGCCAACAAGTCCGCCGAGGCTGCAAAGAGCACATCGGTGCTGATAACGGCTTCGATAGACGCGGTAGATAAGGGCAGCAGCATAGCTGCCGCTACCGCCGAGTCCATGAAGGAAGTCAAGGAAATGGCTTCCGACACCGCCGAACTGATCGCGCAGATAGCTTCCGCAAGTGCCGAAC
>JAEEJW010000199.1 GCA_016282095.1 Ruminiclostridium sp.
AAAAAATGAGGGAGGAACCACACAATGACAAAAGAACAGAAGACCGAAGCTCTGCGCACGAGCATCGCCAAAGCGCAGAAAAGACAGCGCGAGCTGATGTCCGAGGTCGATAAGACCGAGGCGAAGCTCGCAAAGCTCGAAAAAGAACTCAGCGCCGAGCTTGACAGGCAGAAAACGCAGAACTGTCGTAAGATGGGAGAACTTATCTACGAAAAATTCGGGGATGACATTACTCCGTCCGAGTTCGAGGATATGATCGCGTTCATTTTCCTCAACGACGCGATCCGGGAGTATGTCGAAACCGAAAAGAAAAAGCGTAAGGCAGTCGAGATCGCTATCGTAAAAGGTACAGAAATCAGCGATAACGCACCGGAGCCGCTGCCACCGGAAAATGAAAAATCGAAATCCTTGAATAGTATCATTGACGATATTATTAACGATTCCGATGATGATGAAAATGCAGACGATGAAGAATAAAAACAGAAATATTGCTGCATTAAACAGAAAAGATAAGTTTGGGAGAAACATGGAAGTTGCAATTTATGCAGGAAGGAGCTAAATTGAGAGGAAATGAACTCATCACGAACGCCGCCGTAGCGGATACGGCAGAAACCAAAAACGAACCGTCGCCGGTTCAGGAAGACAATGTGTCGATTTACAGATTTGGCAAATCGGTCTACAAGGTCAGGACGCACTTCAATCTGAATTGTACCGAGACCATTACCGACGTAGTCGGAAGGCTGATTTTACAAGATCTGAACGATACTGACGATTAAAAACAATGAAAAGCGGCGGTTTAGCGAAATAAAACTTTAAAGCCTTGACAAATTTCTTGGCAGGGTGTATAATAATAGTACAAATCCTAGCCGCCGCTTGTTTGTTGAGAAAGGAGAAAAGATGACAAACAAGATAACGGCACTTTATTGCAGACTCTCGCAGGACGATATGCTCGCGGGAGAAAGCAACAGTATAACAAATCAGAAAGAGATCCTGCTCAGATACGCAAAAGAGAACGGTTTTCTCGATCCGCAGGTCTATGTCGATGACGGATACAGCGGAACGAATTTTGACCGCCCCGACTTTCAGCGAATGAAATCGGATATTGAACACGACAAGGTGTCAACGGTCATAGTCAAAGATCTGTCCCGTCTCGGACGAGAATATTTACAGACGGGGTATTACACGGAAATGTTCTTTCCCGAACACGATGTCAGGTTCATAGCAGTTCACGACAATGTTGATACCCAGCGCGGCGATAACGACTTTGCGCCCTTCAAAAATCTGATAAATGAGTTTTATGCCAAAGATGTGAGCCGCAAAGTCCGCGCAGTTTTCAAAGCCAAAGGTCAATCGGGAAAACCGCTTGCTGCCCGAGCGCCTTACGGCTACAAGAAATCCGAAACTGACAAAAATGTCTGGGAGATCGACGAGCCTGCCGCCGAAATTGTCCGAAAAATCTTCAAGCTGTGTATTGGCGGATACGGACCGCTTCAGATTGCAAAGCGTCTGAATGCCGAAAGCATACCGCCGCCGTCCGCGCATTTTGCTGAAATGGGGACCAACGGCAACAACCGGGTTGCCAAAAGATGGGACCAGCGGACAGTCAGGGATGTGCTTGAAAAAGTGGAATATGCCGGACATACTGCGAACTTCAAGGGGACAACAAAGTCGTACAAATGCAAAAAGCGTATCAAATTTCCGAAAGAGGACTGGCTGATTTTCGAGAATACGCATGAACCGATAGTTTCACAGCATGATTTTGACCTTGTTCAGCAGCTTCGTGCCAATAAGCGAAAGCCTCAAAGGAGCAACGAACCTAACCCGTTTTCGGGCATAGTCTTTTGCGCGGATTGCGGAGCGAAGCTGTATCTCAATCGTGGAAAAGGTCTTCTGTCGAAGTACGAGTCGATGAAATGCGGCACATATTCAAGAAATTATCACGAATGTACGGTGCATTACATCAGGACCCGTATTCTCAAGGAGATCGTGCTTGGCGAGATAAACAAGCTGCTTACTGCTGTAAACGATAATGAAGACAGCTTTATCCAGAATTTAATGGACAAATCGTCGGCTACGCACCTCGAAGATGTCAAGAAAGCCAAAAAGCTGCTCAGCAAAGACGAAAGACGCATTTCGGAGCTTGACAGGCTGTTCAGACGGCTTTATGAGGACAATGTTCTCGGAAAGATCGATGACGAGCGTTTTTCGCAGATGTCGGCGGATTATACCAAGGAACAGCGCAGTCTTCGGGATGAAGCGGCAAAACTTCGTGAATTTATCGAAGTCAAAGAGCAGAAAAGCAGTGATATTTCCCGCTTTATGCAGATCGTCCGCAGGCACGAGATCGTTTCGGACCTTACGCCGAAGGTGATGCACGAATTTGTGGAAAAGATCATCGTCCACGAAGCTGACAAATCCAGCGGTCACCGGGAGCAGGAAGTCGAAATATGTTTCAGATTCAACGTGTTTGTCGTTACGGCGACCGTTGACAGCAGAGATTACTACAAAAAGGCAGCGTGAGAAATCACGCTGCCAAAGGAAATACGAAAACTTCTACATGGGAACGGAGCGCCCGGACCCCCTCCCAAAAAACTTAAACCACTTCGTTATTAAATTAAAAAGAAATCTGCTCCTTTTGGTAGTCAAAGGGAGCAGATATTTTTATGTTTTTAGTGTCTTTTTCTTGGTAAAGTGGTACTACTTACCGAATCTGCAAGGCGGCGGGGTACCCCCGCTGTCAATCCGTCTGTTACATTCAGCTATGGACGGTTTTCTGCCTCGCAGCCCGGAGTATTTCGTAAGTGGTACTTATGAACGAATCTGCAATGCGGCGGGGTACCCCCGCTGTCAATCCGTCTGTTACATTCAGCGAATGATACATTTCTGCCTCGCAGTCCGGAGTATTTCGTAAGTGGTACTTATGGACGAATTTGCAAGGCGAAGCGATTTGTTTTAGGGGACGCACCTTTTTTAAAAGGGGCGGCGGGGTCCGGGGCAGAGCCCCGGGCTCGAGCGCCAGCGACTCTCTTCAACACTCGAGCGCCAGCGACTCTCTTCAACGCTTAAGCGACAGCGACTCTCTTCAACGCTCGAGCGGAGCGGCTACTTATACAGAGGAGCAAGCTCAGCAGGTGAGCCTTCTATGGCTTCGGCGATCTTATCGGGGGCGTCGAGGTGCATGAGAAACAGCTTTATACCGAGACCGGAAGTCCTGGCGAGAAGATCGCGCAGATTCGTATGTACCGGAGAGTCATGCAGTGAGACCTCGGCATAAAGGTATGTGCCAGGTTCAAGCCAAGGCAGGAACGGGTCTATGGATGCCGTATCTCCGGTATAGATCACATTCTTTCCGTATACGCAGAGCCTGTAACCGAAGCAGCGCCCCTCCAGCGTCGGAGTATGGCTTGTGGGTATCACATCAAGAAGCCACGGACGTTCTGCATCCTGTGCGGTAAGCAGTTCATAGGCATCGGGAGCGCAGCCCTCCAGCCTGTCTATCAGGAACCGCATATCGTCTGCAACTTCGGCCGACGGCGCTATTACCGTGACCTTCCTTTTCAGGATATGATATGCGTAATGTATTAGCATAGGGATACCGCCGATGTGATCGCCATGGGTGTGAGTAACGATGACTGTGAGAGCAGCACCGGTGATCCCTGCCAGATTATCTGCACCGAATGTGCACAGCTTATGGAACGACGACATCGGAAAGTCTATAAGAACGAGCTCGCTGCCGTGAGTAAAGAACGCGCTGTTGTGTTCACTTGTAAACGCCGAACCGCGCCCGAGGAATGTCAGACATTTATCCATATCACCAGATCACCATGTTCCTTCCGTTGGACTTCGCGGTATAGAGATGTTCGTCGGCTTTGCTGATATTGTCCACTATTGACAGCGCCGGGTCGAGCTGACGGCAGCCGAAGCTCACCGTATAGCTTATGGTCTTACTGCCGGTATCACAGGGGGTTGACATTATCGTTTTCCGTATGATCTCGGCCTTTTCTGCGCATTTTTCAAGTGTGGTACCGGGCATCATCATAATGAATTCCTCGCCGCCCCAGCGGTAGACGCATTCACCGTCGGAGCAGGCTTCCGACAGAATACCGGCATTGAACGCAAGCACCGCATCGCCCACATTATGTCCGTAGGTATCATTGATGCGCTTGAACTTATCAATATCGCAGATGAACATACTTACCGGTTTGCCCTGTTCGAGCAGTTTGCTGTATATCTTTGCGTAATCGCTGTGAAAGCCCATTCTGTTTTTCAGTCTTGTCAGTTTGTCGTGGTGCGAGTTTTCAAGGAATGTCTCCGACTCCAGCGTGATGCCGCAGACTATTGCCGCCAGTGACAGACAGCGGATATCACGCTCTTTGTCAAAGCCGCCTTCCTTGTTTATCACCTGCAATGCCCCGATGAAATCGCCGTTCACGTCGGCTATGGGCATAACAAGTATGGATTTTGTGACATAGCCGGTCTTTTTATCCACATCGGAGTTGAAATCGGGATCATTGTACGGGTCATTTGTGATGACGACGCACTGCTTTGCCAAGGCTTTTCCCACAAGTCCGGTATTGTCCGGAATTACTATCCTGTCGGTGCCTGTCGCGGAAGTCGTCCATAGCTTGTGGCTGTATGTATCCCACTTCCAGAAGCTCGCTCTGTCCGCACCGACAAGGGACTTGCCGAGTTCGGTAAGGTAAGAGAACAGAACGGCGTGGTCTGTCCGCTTGTTGCCGCACATATCGGTGTAAAGTCTGCTGCATATATCGTAGATCTCCTGGAGCTGCTTTTCGCTGTTATTGTTCGTCATAATGTGCCTCCGCGCAGTGTCCGGTTTTATTCTTAACATATATTATATCACTTTTTGGCAAGGAATGCAATAGAAAGAACAGCAAAACGCACTACAGGGACAAAGAAGCATACTTTATTTTTTTCTTGCATTGATCCGTGAAATATGTTATAATAATACGGATAATCATTATCGGGGTAATAAACGGACAGATGAATGATACCTACAGAATACCCGTGTGCGGCAAGGGTAGCGCATGAGGGAATGAACGGATTGGTGAAAGTATGAAAGAACTGATATATCTGCTTGCCTGTGCGGTGAACGGAGATGTACCTGACAGCAGACAGCTCGGGAAACCCGATATTCCTCAGCTCTATAAGCTGGCTAAGCGTCATACGGTGCGCGCCGCGGTATGTGCCGCGCTGGAGCGTGCCGGAATCCGTGACAAGGATTTCATCGAAGCGAAACACAGGGCTCTGCGCAAAGTGCTATGCTTTGATACGGAACGTAAGAAGCTGCTCGCGGAATTCGAACAACGGGGGATATGGTATATGCCGCTGAAAGGCATTATCCTGAAAGACCTTTACCCTAAATGCGGGATGCGTGAAATGGCAGACAATGACATACTGTATGATAAGAATTATCAGAAAGATGTTTTAAAGATAATGACCGCAGAAGGGTACAAAGCGGATGCGGTCGGAGTTAGCAATCATGATGTCTACATGAAGCCGCCGGTATTCAATTTCGAACTGCACACGGCGCTGTTCGGAGATAATATCGGTGAGAAGATACAGTCTTATTACCGTGAGCCTGTGCGGTTTATGGAAAAGGACGATGACAATAATTTCGGATATCATCTTTCCGACAATGATTTCTATGTGTTCATCACAGCGCACGAATACAAGCATTTCACCACATCCGGTACCGGTATACGAAGCCTTCTCGACTGTTATGTCTTTTTAAAGGCAAAAGCGGATAAGCTGGACTTCCACTACATAGAAAAACAGCTTGAAGAGCTTGGCATAGCTGACTTTGAAAAAAAGCGCCGCACTCTCGCTATGAAGGTATTTGAGCACGGGACCGTGTCCGGGCTTGACGCGGACGAACGTGAGATGCTGAAATACTATCTGGGTTCGGGCACTTACGGAAACATGGAAAACAAGGTAAAAAACAAGCTCGAAAAACAGTACAGAAAGACGGGAAAACGCTCTAAAAGCACATATATCATGCGCCGCGTATTCCCCGATCTGAACACTATGACTGCCGCGTGTCCGTTCGTGAAGCATAACCCGCTGCTGTATCCCGTAGGCTTTGTCGTAAGGATAGCCCGCGGAAGCACAGTCAAGCGCAGAATGCTCCGGGAGGAGTACAGGATACTTGATAAGTACGATGATAAATAAAAGATGCCCGCTGTGTCCTGCAAACGGATACTGCGGGCTTTTTCAGTCATGGAAACGGCAGGTCGCGCACGGTTGGCGGCAGGTCGCGCAAAGGGTACTTGAAATCCTTCGCGTAACGTGGTAATATAGCATACAGAGGGGTGATACAGTGAAGATATCCATTAATACAGACCCGTCTCTGAACGAAACGGAGATAGTGATAAACTGCCCGGGGCTTACAGCGGATACCGAAAGGCTTATAGCTTTGCTGCGCATAATGGACAGCCGGATGACGGTGGTAAAGGACGACGAAACATATATGCTGGACATTTCTGAGATAGCATACATAGAGTCCGTAGACCGAAAGACCTTTGTCTACACACTGAACGAATGCTATGAAACGAAGCTCAGACTGTACGAGACCGAGGAACGGCTCTGCGGGAGCGGTTTTCTGCGGGTGAGCAAATCCTGCCTTGTGAATCTGAAACACATACGTTCGCTGCGGGCCGAACTGGACAGGCGGCTCAGGCTGACGCTGGAGAACGGTGAACAGATAATAGTGTCGAGGCAGTATTCGGACGACATAAAGACAAGACTGGGGGTAAAGTAAAATGGAAAAAAAGTCTACAGTATTCGGCTTTCTCGCGCAGGTGTTCATGATCTACGGAATCACGACCCTGCTGCTCAATATATTCAGTCTGCTCTTCGGTGAAGCGGCATACGGCTATTCGACCATATTCTCGCTGACCGGCGGTGTCGGGGTGGCTACCAGCCTGCAGTTCCTCGCGGCGATTACAGTGATAATTGTCCTTCGCGTAGTATTCATGACGGATGCGGTGATAAAGAAAATGCCGCTGGCGGCGAGGATCATAGCCCTGTTCGGGGGAGTGTTCGCGGTGATAGTGGCGTTCGTGTTTGCGTTCGGTTGGTTCTCGGCAGACGACCCGCTGGCATGGGTGATGTTCGTGATATGCGTCACCGTGAGCTGCGCTGTGAGCACATTCATCTCTCTGCTTGCCGAAAAACAGGAAAACCGCAGATTACAGGAAGCGCTGGAACGGGTAAAGGGGGAACAGTGATATGACTTATGCGATCACGGCGGCCGGCATCACCATGAGCTTCGGTGCGCACAAGGTCCTTGACGGCATTGATATGAAAGTACCGGCGGGGGAGATATTCGGGCTGCTCGGTCCTTCGGGGGCAGGCAAGACCACTCTGATAAAGATACTGACGGGACAGACGGCTCCCGACAGCGGCGCAGCTTCAATAAACGGCAGCAGCAGCGACAGGCTCACCGATGCCGACAGAATGAAATTCGGCATTATGATGGACGATTTCGGCGTATATGAGCGCCTGAGCTGCTTCGATAACCTGAAGTTGTTCGCACGGATATACGGCCTCGATGACAGCCGCATAAAGAGCGTACTTGAAAAAGTCGGGCTTGCGGAAGCGGCGAAAAAGCCCGCGTCTGCTCTTTCAAAGGGCATGACCGGGCGGCTCAGGCTGGCGCGGGCATTCATGACCGATCCGTATATACTGTTTCTCGACGAGCCGACGAGCGGACTCGATCCGGCAGCTGCGGATGCCATACGCAGGATGATAATTGCTGAAAAGTCCCGGGGCAGGACGGTGTTCCTCACCACCCATGACATGGCCGAGGCTGCGAAGCTCTGCGATCATATAGCTCTGCTCAATGACGGAACAATAGTCGAGCAGGGGAGTCCCGCGGAGATATGCAGGAAGTACGACCATCAGCGCAGGCTGAAGATACACCTCTCCGACGGCAGTGATACGGAACTGCCGTATGGCGCCGGAGCCGCGGCGGAGATAGCGGAGCTTATACGCAGCGGCAGGGCAGAGACCATACACACCACGGAACCCGACCTTGAAACGGTATTCATGGAACTTACGGGAAAGGAGCTTTCTGCATGAAGAACATAAAAGCCATATTCCTGAAACAGATGAAAGACACGCTGCGTAACAAGCCCGTTCTGATACAGTTCGTGCTGTTCCCGGCGCTGGTGCTGATATTCGAGAACGCAGTAAATATCGAGAATATGCCGGAGCACTTCTTCGCGAAGCTTTTCGCGGTGATGTTCGTGGGAATGGCTCCACTGACCTGTATGTCCGCGCTTATTGCCGAGGAAAAGGAGAAAAATACACTCCGCGTATTGCTGATGAGCGGAGTGAAGCCCGCGGAATATCTCATCGGCACAGGCGCCTATGTGTTTGTGATGTGCCTTGCCGGGACAGCGGTGTTTGCTGCGGCAGCGGGCTTCGGCGGCAGCGATCTTATCCTGTTCGTCGGCGTCATGCTGGCAGGTATAATACTTTCGGAGCTTGCAGGTGCGCTGATAGGCGTGTCCTGTAAGAACCAGATGACCGCTTCGTCGGTGAGCATACCTGTGATGATGCTGATATCGTTCCTGCCTATGCTGTCGATGTTCAATGACACGATCAGGTCTTTTGCGGCGGTGACCTATTCCCAGCAGATAAGTGATCTGATAAACGGGATAGGAGCGGCGGAAGTGAAGCCGCTGAGCCTTGCGGTCATCGGGCTGTATCTCGTCGCGGAAACAGCCCTGTTCATGGCGGTATATAAACGCAGAGGTCTTGACTGAGAACAGAAAAAGGCAGCCTGCCGTCCGGCAGACTGCCTGTTTTATATTTGTGTCATCAGAGCTGTGCCAGCTCGGCAAAGGTCTGCTGCATACGCGGGTAGAGCCTGCGGTAGAGCTCATATACCTTTTCGTACTTTTCGCTGTTCTCGGCTACAGGCTCCTGTATCTTGTCTGCCTTGATAACAGCCTTGCAGGCCTCGGGTACGGAAGAGTAGATGCCTGTCCCGACAGCGGCAAGGAGAGCTACGCCCAGCGCCGGGCCTTCCTTGTTCTGGGTTGTCTTTACGGGGCAGCCGTAGAGATCGGCCAGCATCTGGCGCCACAGCGGGGAAGTGCCGCCGCCTCCGCAGGCCATCATATCGCTGACGTTGATGCGCATTTCGCGCATTACCTCAACACAGTCGCGCAGGGAGTAGGAAACGCCCTCCATGACCGCGCGTATCATATCGCGCTTCTTGTGCATCGTGGACAGGCCTATGAATGCACCGCGGGCATTGGGGTCGAGGTGAGGTGTGCGCTCGCCGTTCAGGTAGGGCATATAGAGCAGTCTGTTCGCACCTATCGGAACTTCCATGGCAGCCTTATCGGTGAGGAAGTAGGGGTCAACGCCCATGTTCATCGCTGTTTCCATTTCGCTCCAGCAGAGGTTGTCGCGGAACCATTTCAGCGAGAGACCGGCGCTCTGGGTAACGCCCATGACGTGCCAGCAGCCCGGAACGGCGCAGCAGAACGTGTGGACTCTGCCTTTCTTGTCTATAGAGATATCGGAGGTGTGTACGAATACGACACCGCTGGAACCGATAGTCGTGAATGCCTTGCCGTCCTCTACCACGCCGGTGCCTACTGCCGCGGCCGCATTGTCGCCGGCGCCGCCCACAACGGGAGTGCCTTCCGCGAGACCTGTCATGGCTGCGACCTGTTTTGTTACCTTACCGGTGATCTCCGGGCTCTCGTAGACTTTTGCCAGCAGGGACTTGTCAATGCCCAGTTTTTCAAGCACCTCGTCGGACCACTGTCTCTTCGGGATATCGAGGAGCTGCATACCCGAAGCATCGGACACTTCGGTGGCGAACTCGCCGGTCAGCATGAAGCGGATATAGTCCTTCGGCAGCAGTATGTGGCGGCAGCGCTCGAAGTTCTGGGGCTCGTTGTTCTTCACCCACATGATCTTCGCGGCTGTGAAGCCTGTGATCGCGGGGTTCGCGGTGATCTCGATGAGTTTGTCGTGACCGACCTTCTCGGTGATCTCGACAACTTCCTTCGATGTACGCTGGTCGCACCAGATAATGCTCTTGCGTATTACCTTGCATTCCGCGTCAAGCATAACGAGACCGTGCATCTGTCCCGAAAGACCTATGCCCTTGATCTCGGAGGCGGATACGCCGCTTTCGGAGATAACATCGGAGATACCGTTGACAGCGGCTCTCCACCAGTCCTCGGGGTCCTGCTCCGCGTAGCCGTTCTGCGGGGTGTAGAGAGGGTATTCGTAGGTAGCGGAAGCGAGGGCAGTGCCGCTTTCATCGAAGATGACGGTCTTTGTTCCCGATGTTCCGATATCCACGCCTAAAATGTAAGCCATATTTCATCGTTCCTTTCCGGTATAAGCAATGCTTATAATATTACTGAATTTATTATAATACATCACATTCAATTTGTCAACAGTCACCAAAATAATCGCAAATAACACCGGAAAAATCGCAAATATTAATGTGTTTTCTTCCATGGTATCAGGCCTCGGTGCTTACGGAAAGCCGCCGCTGCGATATTCCGGAAAATAACCTGTATTACATAATTTTGCCCTAAATACACAGATAATAAAATATATATTTAGCAAAAATGCAAAAATTCTTGACTTTTTTGTGAAATAATGATATTATATATTCGGATACTTTCGGAAAAACGGAGGGTAAAGATGAAAAGAAAGATAACCGCGTTAATCGCGATACTTCTTGCCGCATTTATGCTGTTCGGCATCTCGGCGGCGGCATTCGACGCAAACGATTATGACTACAGCTTCGATTTTGACAGCGGAGGGAGCAGCTGGGACAGCGACGATTACGGCGGAGGCAGTACATATTACTACAGCGACAGTGACGGCGGCTCCGGCGGTGGAGGCGGGGGATTCCCCGTGGGCATCGTTATAGCTATTATCATTATAGTGATAATCGTTCTGGCGGCTTCGAAAAAGGGCAATTCCGGCGGAAGCGGCAGCACCACTCCTGTGGGCGGCGGTGTTCGTCCCGCGAACGGAGGTCAGGGCCTCAATGTGAACCTGCCGGACAGGACCGCGCAGATAGAGCAGATAATCAAGAAGGACGATCCGAACTTCTCGGCGGATGATTTCAACGCGTTCGTCAAGGAAGTCTATATGGATATCCAGAGCGCATGGTGCAAGCGTGACCTTACTCCCGTAAGACCCGTTATGCACAACAACCTCTATAATACGACCGCAAAGCAGGTACAGTCCAAGATCGATCAGGGCGTGACATATCACTATGAGAGCATCGCGATCAATACCGCGTATCTCACGAGCTTTGTACGCGACAATGAGTACGAATACCTGACCGCGTACCTCAACGCGCGCTTCATCGACTACCAGACCGATGATAAGACCGGCAACATAGTCCGCGGCGACAAGAATACCCGCTGGGATTTCCGTTACAAGATGAAGTTCGTCCGCTCGGTAGGCTCAAAGACCAACAGCGCGGAAGAGAGCAACATGGTCGGACACAACTGCCCGAACTGCGGCGCGCCGCTTGAGATCTCCAGCACCGGAGTATGCGCTTACTGCGGCTCCACCGTTACCACCGGCCAGTACAGCTGGGTGCTCACGGGCTTCGATACCATACGCAATGATACAAAGGATGACGGAATAAGACTGCCGGACAGCGGAACGGACAGCAATAACAACGCTTGATATGGGACCGATACTCACAACACTGATAGTTATAGCAATAATAGTTCTCGCCATTGCGGGAGGCGTCATGTTCATAAAATGGAAGCTCAACTCCGTGACGAAGCGTTACCTCGGCATGGGACTGGGGCAGACCGCCGATATGCTGAAGCAGGGGCTTCAGGAAGAGGCTTCGACGCCGAAATCGATATCCAACGTCTCCGCGATGTATAAGCCGCGGCTGATGCGTGATTTCCCGGATATGAGCTATGAGCGCTTCCTCGAGATGGCAAACTCGGCATTCCTGTCGATACTGACATCGATAGAGAGCGGCAGCACCGATAATATGAAGCTCGCTACCGATACGCTGAAAGAGAAAGTCTACAACATTATCAGGGATAACCAGAACAAGGGTACAGTAGAGCATTTCGACAATGTAAAGATACACCGTACTGCGATAGCGGATTACAAAAGCACCTCCGATATCGCAACTGCGGTATTCGAGATATCCTTCGAATGCCTGCACTTCTATGAGGGGAAGAAGAACAAGAACCCCGATACGCTGTGCCAGATGGCGGCAAGTGTGACGCTGAGTTACGGCAGGGAGTTCTCCGAGGACACCTCATCACTTACTTTCTCGCACAACTGTCCGAACTGCGGCGCGCCGGTATATTCCGTCGGCGGCAGAATGATGCAGTGCAAGTACTGCGGCACGGGCGTTACCGAGGACGTACACAGGAGCTGGGTCGCCAGCGCCTATAAATTCATTAAATAAACAGAAATGTTTTATTTATACTTAATTTTACAATGAAAGGAAATGATTGACCATGGGACTTATCAAAGCTGCGATAGGCGCTGTAGGCGGTGCGCTTGGCGATACCTGGAAGGAAGCCATACACTGTGAGTCTATCAACAACAAAATCCTTATGAAGGTCGGCACCAAGATGCATGACGGTGCTGCAAGATCGAGCAACACCAAAGGCACCGACAACTACATAAGCAACGGTTCTGCCATTATGGTAGAGACCGGTACCTGCATGCTGACGGTCGACAACGGTAAGATCACAAACATCGTTACCGAGCCCGGACGCTACATTCTTGACAACTCCTCCGCGCCGTCGATCTTTGCCGGCAATATCAAGGATTCGCTCAAGGACGTCCTCAGCAGATTTACTTACGGCGGAACTCCCGCTGCGGAACAGAAGGTAGTTTATATCAACCTTCAGGAAATCCCGGATCTGCTCTTCGGTACAAGTGAGCCTATGCCCTACTTCGATCCGTACTACAACACCACTATCGAGCTCAAGTGCTTCGGTTCGTTCTCCATTCAGATACCCGACGCAGAGGCTGCGGTAAGATTCTACACCGAAGTATGCCCCAAGGGCGTTGACGCAGGCGATCTTACAGCGCAGGAGATCTTCGGCAGAGATCAGTACAAGGCAGAGTTCATTCAGGCTCTCCTCGCAGGTCTCGGCTCGCTGTCCGATCAGGGCGTGAGATATTCCAGCATCCAGACACACCTCCCCGAACTCGCTCAGTATGCGGCAAAGAACGCTGTAGACTGGACGGAGAGAGGCTTCCAGATCAAGAAGGTCGGCTTCAGAGGACCGGTAACACTGTCCGAAGATTCCAAGAAGCGTCTCGGCGCAAGACTCGAAGCGGATACTCAGCTTGACGACCGCGTTCAGAAGGCTATGATGAACAAGAGCATCGCCAACGGCATCGAGGCTATGGGCTCGAACGAAGGCAGCGGCGGCGGAATGATGGGTATTATGGGCATGGGCCAGATGATGAACATGGGTGCAAATCTCATGGGCTCGTACAATACCCAGCCTCAGCAGCCTGTTCCTCCCCAGGGCGGAGCTCCCGCGGCAGGCGGCTGGAAGTGCCCCTCCTGCGGAACGATGAATACCACCAACTTCTGCTCCAACTGCGGCGAGAAGAAACCCGCTCCTCCGGCAAGCTGGAAGTGCTCCAACTGCGGCGCGGAGAATACGACCAACTTCTGCTCCAACTGCGGCGCGAAGAAGGGCGAAGCTGCTCCTGCTCCTGCGGCTCCGGCAGCGTGGAAGTGCGAGTGCGGCGCGGAGAATACCTCCAAGTTCTGCTCGAACTGCGGCAAGCCCAAGCCTGCGGCTCCCAAGAAGTACAAGTGCGACAAGTGCGGCTGGGTTCCTGCGGATCCCGAAAAGCCTCCGAAGTTCTGCCCCGAGTGCGGCGATCTCTTCGACGAGAACGACGTTCAGTAACAGAAAATTCGCGGCATAATAACAGCGTCCCCGTTCTCCGGAACGAGGGCGCTTTTTTGCGTTGTAAAAAATTACCGTCAGAAGCAGAAAATCCGCCGAAAAATCTTGACATTATGTAGAAAATGTGTTACAATAAGCTGATAAAATATCTTAATGTGGTGAACTATACCCGGAGTGAGGGTATGTCCATATATACGGGAGGCTAAATATGAAGAAAAACAGTATCATAAGCAGGAGAAAGCAGCGCTTTCTGTCGTTTATAATGGCTGTGGCCGTGGCAGTGCAGTCGTTAGGTATTCAGGTGTGGGCGGATATAAGCGGTACATGGGACGGAGACAATGGATATAACATTTCCGGAACGGTCGCTCAGGGACAGGTCGTGAATGGCTCCGATATTGCCGGTTCTAATTCAAGTTCCTCCTTTTCAGTAACATACATTATTAATAATGTCCCAGTATATACAGATAATTATGTAACCGAAACTTCATTTACGGTATTAAGCAGTCCGATAAACGGTGTTTATTTTACCGGCGATTTTGTTATATCGGGTTATGTTAACGGCAGCGGTGCATTTGGTAATATTACGCTCACAAATAATAATTCAACGTCTGAATTTGCAGTTACATTTGATCTGAATGGCGGTTCGGGCACTGCACCTGCTGCTCAGAATGTCGTCATCGGCGGCACAGTTGCCGCACCCGACGCTTCTGCGCTTGCTTTGTTCAGCAAGCAGGACAAAGTATTTACAGGATGGTATAAAGAATCCGGCTGTCAGAATGAATGGAACTTTGCTACTGATAAAGTAGCGAATGCAACAATACTTTACGCTGGCTGGGGAGATAAGTCTGCCGTTACTCCTACGGTAGATATTACTTCGTGGATTTACGGCGAAACAGCAAATGCGCCGGTTCTCGGCGGCAACGATCATGGGGCGCCGTACACAGTAGTTTATTATGGCACCGCAAATGATAGTTCCGTTTATGCTGAGAGCGCTGCACCGCCTGTAAAGGCAGGTAATTATACTGTAAAATATACACTGGAGGAGACTGCTACTCATAAAGGCGGTACAGCGACAAAAGCATTTTCAATAAACAAAAGGAGCATCAATATCAAAGCAACTGACAATTCCGTAGTTTACGGTGAAGCCGGTGCGCCAAACGCGGAGACTCCTTATACATTTGAGCCGTATCAGGCCGGAAAAGCCGCATTTGTGGCAGGAGATGACCAGAGCGTTTTCAGCGGGTTGAATACGATAAGCTATATGTATACTACTTCAAACGAACCGATAGGCATGTATGCTCAGGGCGACCCGGTCGGAAACTACAGACTGAGGATAAACGGAACGGTAACAGCAGATAACTATGAAGTGTTTTATGTATCAGGAGTGCTTAAAGTAACAAAGAGACCCGTTACGGTTACCGCGAAAAATCAGGAAGTAAGTGTCGGCGGAGATATATCGTCCGGCGCTTCGCAGGCTGAACTTACCGGACAGTTCGGAGATCACAGGCTTTCCGACGGGGAAGGCGATGTTGCTGTTACTACCAACAATGACAGGACAACGATCGGCGAATATGATAATGCGCTGGTTATCACAGAAAGTACAGTAAAGATCCTGGACGGCATGACAGATGTCACTTCCAACTATGCGATAACCTGTGTGCCGGGTAAACTTACCGTAAAAGGCGAGCAGACATATACAGCTCCTTCTGCGCTGAATCCGACGTATAACGGCAGTGCACAGGCTCTCGTATCTGCGGGTACCACCGATCACGGCACATTCCGGTACAGACTCGGAGACAACGACTGGTCGACTGATCCCCCGACAGCTACCGACGCCGGCGATTATTTTGTTGACTTTTATATAGAGGGTACAGGCCTTTACAACAATACCGATATCGATTCTGTTGCTAATGTATCGATCGCCAAAGCCCCGCTTACCGTTACGGCTGTAAACAAAGAGGTCACATACGGTGAGGATGCGCCGGAATACACCATTTCTTCCAGCGGACTGAAGGGTACAGACACCATTGGCACCGGCAATACTACCGACATCTATCTGAGCGGCGGCACGCTTGCCGTTCAGTGTGATTACGCAAAGGGCGACGGCGTTCTCGCTGCCGGATACCCGATAACCTTCACCAACGCCGATACCGTCAATACCACCAACTATGATTTCACCCTTACACCCGGTACGCTTACGGTAAATAAGAGACCGATCACGATAACGGTCAACAATCAGACTGTAAATCTCGGCGATAATATTTCCCAGACTGAATGGTCGCAGACAGGCACACTGGCTTCCTACGGCGGCGTTACCGACACTATCACCGTGACGCTCAGCGGAGACACATCTGCCGCCACTGCAAATGGAACGATAACCGCCGCTGTGGTTATAAAGCACGGCGAGACGGACGTTACGGCAAACTATGATATAACGGAAAGCACGGGCGTTCTGACAGTAAACAAGGGCTCGGCTTCAGATGACCCCGCATATGTGGAGCCCGCAGCCGGAGAACTTACAGCCACTTACGGCGACACTGTGGCAAGCGTAGATCTGCCCGCTAACTGGAGCTGGAACACACCGGCCGGAACATTGGTCGGCAATGTGGGAACAAATCAGTTCTCCGCTACATATACCCCCACAAATACAAACTATGCTTCGGTAACCAAGGATCTGGGCATAACTGTTTCGCCGAAGACAATCAACGTTATCTGGTACTATGATTCCACAAAGCAGGCGGTTTATGATAACAACGACCCGTATGTCTATAACGGAAGCGAGCAGTGCCCGTATCCGGCAGCCGATCCCAATGACCTTTTACAGGGTGATACCTGCGGAATAGATGCAGACGAAGTGAGCGGCGGTGCGACAGTTGTAGGAAACAATTATACAGCCACGGTTCCGACAACAGCCGCCACCAACGGCAACTATACCGTCGCTGTCGATTCAAGCTGCAATTTCAGGATCGAGATGAAGTCTCTTACCGTGACTGCCGACAGCCTGACCGAAGTAAACGGAAATGCGCTTGTCTACGGTGACTCGGCTCCCTCGCCTTATACCTTTACCGCCGAAGGACTTGTTTCGCCCGACACTATAAGCACGATCTACCTCAGCGGCGGTACCGAAGCGGGTGTTATCAAGTGCGGCAGCACATACACACAGGGAAGCGCTCCCGGAAACTATGCTGTCACATTTACAAGCAAGCCCGAATCCGACAATTATGATCTTACTTATACAGACGGCACACTTGAGGTAAAGAAGAGACCGATCACGATAACCGCAGGCAATCAGGAGGTCGCTGTCGGCGGAACTATCGCCCAGACCGGATGGTCAATGACTTCGGGAACACTGGCTTCCTACGGCGGTGTTACTGATACGATAACGGTGACCCTCACACCCAGCAGTACCGCATCTGTAACGACTTCGGGTACTATAACACCCACTACCGTGACAATAAAGCACGGCGATACTGATGTTACCGAGAATTATGCTATAACTCCGGTCGGTGGTACTCTGACTGTAACAAAGGGTGCGCCGACATACACAGCGCCGGCGGCGATTACTCCGCTCACATACAACGGAACGGAACAGACACTTATCAGCGCGGGAATATCTGCACACGGAACATTCCGGTACAGGCTTGAAGGCCAGAGCTACGGCGATTCGCTCCCGAAGGGAAAAGGTGCCGGCAGCTACACCGTTTACTGGAAGTTCACCGGTGATGCCAATCACTCCGATATCGCTGAACAGTCTTTCAACGTAGAGATCGCTGCCAAGGAAGTCACGGTTTCCGGAATAGGGGCAGTGGATAAGACCTACGACGGCACCACAAACGCTACACTTAATTTCGGTAATATAAGCATTACCGGCAAAATCAACGGCGACGATCTTTCCGTCACCGCGACAGGTGCGTTTGATGACGCAGACGCATCCGATACCGCCAAGAACGTTACTCTCTCCGGGCTTTCGCTTACCGGCGATGACGCGGGTAACTATGCTCTTGCGGCAACGGGTCAGCAGGCCTCGACGACCGCAAAGATAAACAGAAAGTCTATAAACATTTCCGTAGCTATGCAGGACTGGGTCTATGACGGCACAGACCATGCGGGTACTGACGATCCTGTCATTACGGGCAATACGAGCCAGGGCGCGGAATCCTTCAGATTCAAGAAAAAGACCGATCCCGACAACTCATATTCGGCGACAAGACCTGTTGATGCAGGGACATATACTGTTGAAGCTAAAGTCGCGCAGACAACGAACTATAACGAAGCTTTGGCATATACCGATTTCACGATCTCCAAAGTCCCCACAGCCAGCATAACACTTCCGGCTCCGACTCATGAAGACGAGACTATAAGCGGAAAGAATGACGGTAAGATCTCGAATGTTGACGATACCATGGAGTACTGCCGTCTGGATACCGCAGCCGGTAACCCGACAGCGGCAACACTGACCGCAGTTCCCGCCGGAACTACTTTGCAGACTGTCCTTACGGATAAGGCCCCGGGTTATTATTTCTTCCGCTATAAAGCAGATGATAACCACGAGGCTTCCGCGTTCGCTTCATTCCAGATCAAGGCCGGATCAAAGCTCACACTGCTCTTCAGCGCGAATACGACCGATGCCTCGGTTTCGGGTATGCCCGCGAACCAGAGCCTTGACTACAATGGCATCGTTGCAGCGCCGGCGGCCGATCCGGCCAGAAACGGCTACGGCTTCGGCGGCTGGTACAAGGAACCCGACTGCATTACCGCGTGGAATTTCGCAGATGACACTGTGACCGTAAACAATACAGTGATATACGCGAAATGGACACCGACAATCTACACGATAACCTATAATCTCGGCGGCGGCACCGTAGCGGTGAATAACCCCACACAGTACACGATCGAGAGTGCTGCGTTCACGCTCAACAACCCGACAAGAGAGCATTACAGCTTCAAGGGCTGGTCGGGAACTGACCTCATTGGCAGCGAGAACCAGAGCGTAACTGTCGCGGCCGGCAGTACCGGCATCCGCACATACACAGCGAACTGGACTCCCGATACTTATAACGTTGCTCTCTATGTAAACGAAGGTACGATAAACTCCGGCAATCTGAATACATACATTTATGGCACGGTGACATTCCTGCCGACAGATGTAACGAGAGTCGGATACACATTTGACGGCTGGTTTGACAACGACGAACTTACCGGTTACCCGACGGCAAATATAAGCGCGGATGAATTCGGTGACAAGGAATACTGGGCAGGCTGGACTATAAATCAGTACACCATAACCTTCAATACAGACGGCGGAACCTACATTGCTCCTATCACTCAGAACTACGGCACTGCGGTCACTGCACCTGCCGATCCTGTGAAGGACGGCTACACTTTCCTCGGATGGGATACGCCGATACCTGCTGTAATGCCTCTCGACGGAGCGGTGATAAAGGCACTGTGGGAGCAGAATACTCCGGACAGACCCGCCGGTATCACGACACCTACTTATGTACCGCCTGTGACTACTACCGGTGAAACGACACCGCCGCTTCCTCCGGAAGAACCGGAAGATGACATCGACGATATCATCGAAGGTGATGATGACGACGATGATGACGATGACATCGGCGACGATGACGATGAACTCGATGATGACTTTGACGACGAGTTTGACGATGATACGACAGGCAGAAATGACGACGACGATGAAGACGACGAAGACGACGAAGACGAAGACGACTATGATCTCGGATATTTCGTTCAGGTAACATATATTACCCCGTCGGATGAAACCAGAGAAAAAGTACGCGCAATCGCCGAAAAAATGGGCAAGGAGTGCTATGACGGACTCTTCTGGGATATCAATCTTTTCCGGACCGTCAATGGAGAGATTGCCGAACAGCTGTATGAAGTCAATGAGCCCATAGTTGTTTCCATTGAGCTGCCCGAAGATCTGAGAGCACTGATCGCGGAATTCAGCGATTCATTCAGTATTGTCAGAATACATGGCGAAGAGGTTGAGTTACTCGACTGTCAGTATGACGCAAACACAGGTATTCTGACTTTCCGTTCGGATAAATTCTCCGATTATGCTATGATCTACAGCGGTTCTCATGATGAAAACCCCGTTACCGGAGCTCCGCTGGACGGCGTATGGCCCTGCGCTCTCCTGGGTATTGCACTCATGGTGCTTGTAAGACCGTTAAAACGCGGTAAGGACGAACAGTAAACAGCATAAAGACCGCCTCCGTTTACATGAACGGGGGCGGTTCTGTATTATCTGGAATAATAGCGCACCTGTAAGCGGATGTACAGTATCCCCACAGTTGACTTCACAGAAGGACAGCAGTGTATTGACACGCAGTAACTGCCCGAAAATATCGTTTTTCAGGGTGAGACTTGAATTTCCGCAGTTAATGTGATATAATTGACATGAAATATCTCCCGCATTTTTATATGGAATAGGGTGAGAATATGATAACCAGAAGAGCGGCTGCTTTCAATATACTATTGACCTGTGCAGTTTTTCTGCTTGCCGTTTTATATCTGTTAACAGGAAGCATATTGGCCAAGGCGGGTGCGAGTATTTGTTTTGCTGCCATAGGCCTCATCAACTTTTTTATAACGAAGGACAGGCTCGGAGAATACAGAGCCTTTTCTGTATTTCTTCTGTGCGGCCTTTTCCTGGCGATGGCGGGAGATATAGTCATTAACTTCATCTTCATAGCAGGAGCCGCTGTATTTGCGGCAGGACATATATTCTTCTTAACAGCGCAGCTTCGTCTGTGTCCGCCGGACAGAAGAAGCATAAAACGGGACATAATATGTGCGGCGGGTTTATTTCTGGTGAATCTGTCGATCATAATGTTTGCGCCGATGCGGTTCAGGGAACCTGCGACAATAGCAGTGTGCGTAGTGTATGCATTGATAATTTCCGCAATGACCGGCAAAGCTGTAAGCAATTGTATCGGAACAAAGACACGGTTCTCCGGGTATATGCTGCTTGGAACGGGTTTATTTATGATCTCGGATATACTGCTCGTTCTGTATGCGTTTACGGGAAAAATCGAGGCGATGCATTATGTAAGCCTCACGGTTTACTATATTGCCGAAGTAATTCTTGCGGATTCTTTTCTGTTGCTTGCAAGATACAAGGAAAGACCTGATCAGTAAGAAATTTTGAAATTACCGCTCAGTCTGATAATGTTCATAGTTGTGTTGATTTGTGCTGCATTATAGGTTCAGGATACTGAGCCGCGGCTCCTGAATAAACAATATGTCCTCAACATTTGCCGGACCGGCATTTGCTGAGGACTTTTTGATATATGTTCCGGGTGAATCTGTCCGGCATCGGAATCCTCCGGTGCCGTAATGTCCTTCCGGGCTTTGTTTTATGCGGCATAAATTCCGCTTCCGGGCTGAGCGGCGTTAAAAGACTTTCTCAGTCACTCCGCACAGCCTTCATCTGTACCTTGTTGCCGTACATCTCGTTGTCCGCACGGTCAAAGACATCTCTGACGCAGGTGTCGGAACCTGCCCTGTAATTCGAGCAGCCCACCGCTGCGGAAGGGAAGTTCATATATCCGGCAGAACTGCCCTCCGCGAGCATCAGCCTGAAATTAGCGGCAAGGGTAAGTGCCTTTGCCGAAAGCTCACCCTCTGTTATCACCGCGAATTCGTCGCCTCCGATGCGGTACGCGCCGCAGCCGCGGAAGAAATCCCGTATCAGCCCGGCCAGCTTCTTTATCATGGCGTCGCCGTGTATATGGCCGTATTCGTCGTTTATACGCTTAAGGAAATTGAGGTCGATCACGATCAGGGCGAACTGCGCTGTTCTGGAATGTATCTGCTCTTCAAGAGCGGCTATCGCTTCGTAGTAGGCCATTTTGTTTTCAAGCCCCGTAAGTGCGTCGCGCCGTGCAAGCTCGCTGAATTTCTCGGCTCTCTCGTTCGCGGTCAGGAGCTCTCCGGATATGGTCATTATCTTGTCAATATGAGTCTGGAATTCCGACATCATGGAGGCTGTCTGCTGCGCCAGAACACCTATTTCATCATTGTCTCTTTCGCGCTGCCTTATCTGTTCGGCGATCTCCGGGGATTTTACACGCGCGTATTCGCGTATGTTTTCGGAAAGCTCTTTCAGGCGGTTGATGCAGCGCTTGCGGATAAAGCGTACAGACAGTATGCTTATGGGCAGAATGAGCGCTTCAAGTATCAGCGAGAGCAGCAGCGAGCTTATGAATGCATCGTGTTCCGCAGAACTCATGTCCGCGGCAGTCCAGATCATCACAGTTCCGTCCTTGCCTGCGGATACCGGAATACAGCAAGACACGGTCCTGCCGTATCTGCCGGCGTAAATATCCGACAGACCGATATACACGCCCTTTTCTTTCGCTTCGGCCAGAGCCGCGGCAACATCTTCCGGCACTTCTCTGAAATAGGCTTCGGAGGTGTCCGGAAAACTGTTCTTCGCTTCGGCAGTGCGTACCGTGTCCGCGATGTGTTTTACCCGCAGGTTGTCGTCGGTCACGGCGATAAGGCTTATATAGGCAAGATCGAACGTGTTCAGATAAAGCTCTGCGTGCCGCTGCCAGTCGCCGTGTATGTCATCCGGGGCGTTTCCCGAAGCTACGGTCTTTAACAGGGACGTTACCTGATCGGCGGTATTTCCGCGCTGCCCGGTATTTTCGGAGGTACGGGCGAAGTAAGAGAATACTCCCGCTGCAAGAGGTACAATGACCATAAGAACAGCAAACATGATGCCGAAGCAGAACGAAAGACTGTCCGTCAGTCTGCCTGCGGTCTTTTTGTTCATCGCCTGTATCACCCCTTCCGATAAAATAGAGCAGGAAATCAGCCCGGAAATGAGAGAATATACGTTTTTATGAAAGTACGATGCTTACGACGGAGCACTTCGGCAGGGTGAACTTAACGCCCTTGTCGGTGATCTCCGCCTTGTGTCCGACGGGAGCCAGCTTTTCGGGAGAAGCGAAATCATTAAATGATCTCACATCACCGGTAAGTATGCGGGCTTCCGCAGTCCTGGGAGCCGCGCCTACGATCGCGCAGTCTATTTCAAAGTCCTCGCCCAGCGACGCGTTAGCGAAAGTCATTGTGATCTTGCCGTCCTTGTCCATGGAGGCGGACTGTGAAACGGCAGGTATGCCGTTGGTCTCGGTATTCTGGGTGTAGCTGTAGAGAAGTTCCGCGTCCTGATGCGTCTTGAACATATCGAAAACGTGGTAGGTCGGAGTTTTGAGCAGCTTGTCGCCCTCGGTCATTATGATGCACTGGAGCACGTTTACGACCTGCGCAATATTTGCCATGCAGACTATATCCGAACGCTGATTGAATATGTTCAGGCTCACTGCAGCAACGATCGCGTCACGCATGGTGTTCTGCTGGAACAGGAAGCCCGGATTCGTGCCTTCCTCTACGTCGAACCAGCATCCCCATTCATCGACTGCCAGCTTCATATTGTCGCTGTACTTCTTCATTACTGCGGCGTGCTTTTCTATGAGTCTGTCAACGCGAAGCGCCTGCGCTATGGTCTTGTAGTATTCTTCATCGCTGAACACGGTTGCGCTGCCCTTGTGCCAGAAATCACCGGACGGAATGGTGTAGTAGTGCAGGGATATAGCTTTTGCGTGATTGTCGTTCACTATGCTCATCAGCACGTCTGTCCAGTGGTAATCGTCCACATTGGGGCCGCCGGCTATCTTATACAGTTCATTTCCGCTGAAATTACGGCAGTAGGTCTGGAACCTGCGGTAGAGATCGGCATAATACTCGGGGCGCATATTTCCGCCGCAGCCCCAGTTCTCATTGCCGATGCCGAGGTATTTCAGCTTCCAGGGCTTTTCTCTGCCGTTTTTGCGGCGGAGGTCGGCCATGGGGGATACGCCGTCGAAGGTTATGTATTCTATCCAGTCAGCAAGCTCCTCGACTGTGCCGCTGCCAACATTTCCGCAGAGGTAGGGCTCACAGCCGATCTCCTCGCACATATTGAAGAACTCGTTGGTGCCGAAGGAATTGTCCTCGGTGACTCCGCCCCAGTGGGTATTCACCATTTTTTTACGGGTTGATTTTTCGCCTATGCCGTCGCGCCAGTGGTATTCGTCTGCGAAGCATCCTCCCGGCCAGCGGAGAACGGGCAGCCTTATGTCTTTGAACGCCTGGATGATATCGTTTCTCACGCCGTTGGTGTTGGGGATCGCGGAATTTTCGCCCACGAATATGCCGTCATAGATGCATCTTCCGAGGTGTTCGGAAAAGTGTCCGTATATCTCACGGTTTATGTGGGACTTCTTGTCAAGCGTGTTGACTGCTGCCGAAAGTGTTTTCATAATTTTCCTCCTGATAATTTAAATTCTTGCAGATCTGTTATTTCCGTACAGGTAACCATACTCTCATCTGGTTCTCGCCTCTGTTGCCCCATGTGTAATATGGTACGGCATAAGCGGTGCAGGCGGTATATGCGGGTCTTTGGGCTGTGTAGAGCCCGTCTGTCTGCGCTGTCCGGAATGCCGGCACTCCGAGCCGCACTGTGCCGCAGAGAAGCTCCGGCTCTTCGGCAGTGCTTATGCTGCCTTCGGTATCGAGCCCGAGCTGGAGCACATCCCCGTCATTGTCGGCGCCCTCGAAGCAGTAAACGAGAGGTCCCCGGCATACCGCCGCATATCCTGTGAGCCGCGGGATCTTCGGAGAAGCGTAAACAAAGCGCGGTGTATCGTCGAGAGTAAGTACTATCTCGCTGTCGCCGTCAGTTTTTATATACACATATCCCTTTTCGGGAGCGCCGGTGAAGCTGCTTCCGTTCACGGTGAGGGAATAGCTGCTACTCCAGCCGGGTATCCTTACTGCCAGACACCCGCTGCCCGACACTTTGTATCTGACCGTGAAGCCGTAGGGATAATCCGTTTCGCAGACCAGCTTCATACCGTTTTCGAAGCAGACTGTTCCCGCCGCGTACAGGTGGCAGAATATGGTGTTTTCGTTCTCTCCGTAGGCATACTTGCCGAAGGAGGATATCAGTCTTGCCGCATTGGGCGGGCAGCAGGCGCAGGCATACCAGCCGGGTCTCTGCGTAAGATCGTGTCTGTGGGTAGGCGCGACTCCCGATATCCCGGGAACGACCTCCAGCGGGTTCACATAGAAGAAACGCTTTCCGTCGAGCTGCATACCGGCAAGTACTGTGTTGTAGAAAGCCTGCTCCATAACATCGGAGTATTCACCGTTAACTTCGTTTTCGAGCATACGCGACGCGAAGAACATCAGTCCTATGGAGGCGCAGGTCTCTGCGTAGGCGGTATCGGAAGGGAGATCGTAGTCCGTGCTGAACGCTTCACCGTGTACGGTGGAACCGATACCTCCGGTAATGTACATCTGACGTTTCGTTATGCTGTCCCAGAGGCGCTTGCAGGCTTCAAAAAGCTCACTGTCGCAGGTCTCGGCAGCAAGGTCGGCCATTCCCGTATAGAGATATACGGCGCGCACG
This sequence comes from Ruminiclostridium sp., assembly GCA_016282095.1. Classification (GTDB taxonomy): domain Bacteria; phylum Bacillota; class Clostridia; order Oscillospirales; family Ruminococcaceae; genus Ruminiclostridium_E. The sequence continues at coordinate 25,423 of JAEEJW010000199.1, forward strand.
GCATGGCCTTTTGCGCGCTCGGCCTTGCGCAGCGGGATATTGCTTTGCTGGTATTCGCCGTTGCCGGGATCGCAGCCCCAGACTTTCCAGCTGCGGGCTTCGCATTCACGCTTATAGAAATCGGTATCGGTGCCGCGTGTATTAATAAAGTATTCCGCAAGAGACAGGCATTTCTCGTTCCCGGTGAGCCGGTACATCTTCATAAGAGCAAGTTCGATCTCCGGATGTCCCGGAAAACCGCCGTGATTATTCTCAATGAATACTTTATAAATATGCTCCGCGTTTTTCATCATGACATCGAGGAGTTTACGCTTTCCGCAGGCTTCATAATATGCGCAGGCGGCTTCGATCATGTGTCCCGCGCAGTACAGTTCATGGGCTTCGAGCAGGTTGGTCCAGCGCTTGTCCTTATCCTTTATTATGAAATATGTGTCAAGGTATCCGTCCTCGTCCTGCGCGGCGGCGATTATATCAACAAGGTCATCGACCTGTTTTTCCAGTACCGGATCGGGGAAGTTGCGCAGGGAATAAGCCGCGGCTTCTATCCATTTCGCAGCGTCACTGTCCTGGAACACCATTCCGTAGAACCCGTCGCCGGTATCTTCGCCGCGCACAGCTTTGCCGGCATTTATGAAATTCTGTACAACATGACTTTTTTCTGCTCCCTCGGCCTTGTCGTTGAGCACCGCGTACTGATACGGCAGTACCGTATCGCTCACGAGGCGCTGATATTTTCTGATAAACGCGTCGGAGCTGTATGCGCCCTGTCTGATCTGACTCTGTACTTTCATTATTATATTCCGCCTTTTTTACTGAAATAGTCCCCCGGAAAGAGTATTGTCTATATCCTCAGACCGGATATTATACCGCTGTCCTGCTCCTGCAAAGATGATATATTTCTTTATACGCAAAAAATCAGGACATTGTATTGACATTTGTATGTGTTTTTATTATAATTGTATCATAGAATAAAAATCAATGGACAATATTCTTATAAATATGGAGGATAATCTTGAACGAAGTGATATTATCGACTGCATATCAGCCGATCGTATGTGCCTGTGACTTTCTGGCGGCTTATGAGCCGTTCTATCATCTTGACCGTGTGCTTGAATTCAACGATCTTCTTTATGTTGTGGAGGGGACGATGTACGTTTCGGAGGACGGCACGGATTATGATATCAACGAGGGCGAAATGCTTTTCCTCAAGCACCACATAAGACACTACGGCGTAAAGGAGACTCAGCGCGGTACGAAGTGGTACTACGCACACTTTTATCTTGAGGAACCTGACGGAGATATACCGCGCTTTGAACCGAATTCCGCTCCGCTTGTGCTCAATCAGCCGCTGAAATATTACGAGCCTCTCCCGAAGAAACTCACCGGACTGAAAGGCGGGTATATCGAAAGCAGATTTGCCGAGCTTGTGGATTACTGCCGCACGGGCGACGAACTGAAACGAATGCGGATAAACAGTATGTTTTACCAGTTCCTTGCGGATATAGCTCTTGCTAAATATATGGAGAAAAACGACTACTCACTGTCTTGCCGCATCCGCTCATGGCTTGAAAAGCACTATGCCGAGCCGTTCAACGCGGATAAACTCGAAAAGGAGTTCTATCTGAGCTACAAGCGCATGGCGGCTGTATTCAAGCAGGAGCAGGGCGTTACGATGCAGCAGTATCATACGGAACACCGTATGCAGGCTGCGGCCTTCCTGCTGCGGTCTACGCTGCTCCCGATCGGGGATATAGCGAACAGGCTCGGCTTTGAGGACAGACTGTATTTCAGCAGGTGCTTCCACGCTTTCAGCGGTACGTCGCCGAAAGAATACCGGCATTCGGCAAAAACGGATTATTAAGAAACAGACCTATACATATCCCGGCTCCGGAGGACTGTACAACATGGCAGAATTTGTCCGTACAGTTTTCCGGAGCCTGCTTTTTGTAAGTAGCGTATAACTATACGAGACAATTATCCATATATATTAGAATATTATCCATTGAAACATTACCAAAAACAGGTATATAATAAATACAGCGTAAATACATTGTCAGATAGTCTGCCATCCGGTTCGGAGGAGTATTGGAATGAAAAATGAAATTATCAGGAGATCTGCTGCCCTTCTGGCAGTTGTACTTACAATTTCCGGCTGCGGCGTACAACCTGTATCGTCCGGGACCGAACAGACTCAGATACAGACGGAGGCTCCCACGGTGGAAAGAGATTATGATTTTACCGTAAATTTCGACAGCGTAAAGAAAGGCAATGTATCTGCAGGGCCGTCAGTTCATGATCCTTCCGTGCTGAAAGCGGACGGTAAATATTACATCTACGGTTCCCATATGTCCTGCGCATCATGCGACGACCTGAAGACATGGCGGTTCGTGGCTGACGGATACCGCGCAAGCAACACAGTATACGGACAGATATATGATGTATATGATGAGGCCTTTGCCTATGCGGGCAGCCCTAAGAGCATCATTCCTACCGACAACGCGAAACAGGGCGGCGAGCACGTCTGGGCTCCCGATGTGATATACAACAAGTCAATGGGCAAGTATGTGATGTACTACTGCACATCTTCGACTTGGAATGCTTCGAATCTGTGCTACGGCATATCCGACAGCCCCGAAGGTCCCTTCGAGTGGCAGGGCGCACTGATATATTCGGGTTATGACCGCGAGACCATAAAGGCCACCGATGTACTTGAATATGTCGATGAAGACTATGCAGAAGAGAACTACTTCAAGGGAAGAGAGTACAATTTCGACAGCTTCCCGAATGCTATCGACCCCGCCGTATTCTATGACGCGGACGGCAGGATGTGGATGGTGTACGGCTCATGGAGCGGCGGCATCTTCCTGCTGGAGCTCGATGAAAAGACCGGAAAGGTGATACACCCGGCTGCCGACCCGGAAAACAGCGTTGACCCGTACTACGGAAAAAGGCTTTTCGGCGGCGGACATATGTCCATAGAAGGCCCGTATATACTTTATGACAAGGAAAGCGGATATTACTATCTGTTTGTTTCCTACGGCGGCCTCAATCGTGACGGCGGCTATCAGATACGCGTTTACCGCAGCGACAGACCCGACGGAGAATATATCGATATGAACGGAAAAAACGCGGCAAAGGGCCTGAACCACGCGTATTTCGGTCTTAAACTCTCCGGCAATTATATGCTGCCGAGCCTCTCTAAAGCGTATAAGGCTACCGGACACAACTCGGCACTCATCGACGATGACGGACGAAAATACATCGTTTATCATACACGCTTCGACGACGGCACAGAGAGACACTCGCCGAGAGTTCATCAGTTCCTTGTGAATGAAGAAGGCTGGCCGTGTATGCTGCCGTATCAGACCCAGGGAGAGAAAGTCTCCGCGACGGGCTACACGATGCAGGAGACCGCAGGCCGCTACTACTTTATAAATCAGGGAACGAAGATCGACAGCAAAGTAGCGCAGCCGGAGATACTCTATCTGAACGATGATGGCACAGCCGCGACCGAAAAGTCCTCCGGAACATGGACTATGCACGAGGGTACATATTATATGACCGTTACTCTCGGTGAAAAGACATACAGCGGAGTATTCTGCAAGATGCCCGATGAGGCGGGGACTCCCGTGATGACATTCTCTGCTGTCGGATATGATGAGAGCGTATGGGGTGTTAAATACCTTGAAAGTGCAGAATAAGAAAAAGCCGCCGCGAGAGGGATTCAGACGGCGCAAGAGCTCTTATTATGAAGGAATGACCAAAAAGCAGATAGCTGCGGATACGGCTAAAACGGCGCTCCGCTGGCTGCTGATAAGCGCGTTCCTGTTCGTGTACTGGTTTGTCATGCTGCTGCTGGTGTCGATGATACTTGTGAACGTGTGGAAGACCAATATCACCGAGCTTATCATTTATTCCTGCATACTCGGCGGTATAAGCTCGCTTGTGTATGCTTATATGCTGGTACACAGGAAATTCTATTACTGAAACATGATCCCTGCGGGAGCGGAGGTAGAAATATGAACGGAAAGAAATCGGCGGGACGCCTTTCAAAACTGCTGGCGGCACTGCTAATGATCTCGTTTGCGGATATAGCTGTTCCTGCGGACGCTGTCAATGCTCCCGCGGCTTCTTCCGCGTCCTCCGGTGTTTATGACAAGCAGTTGTTAAGTGAACGGATATCCAATAATTACAGTAAGGTAAGCGTGGGATATACGGCGAAGGAATATAACGGCGAAGATATAAGCTTCGGATATTCCGGCGGTAATTCCGGTGCGCTGACTTCCGATACAATGGGCTATACCGGTGCGGAGAGCGTTCTTGATCTTCACGCGGGAGATAAAGCCGCATTTTCTGCCGATGTGGCGGAAAAAGCACTTTACGCGGTACGCTTCGACTACATATCCTACGATGATTCCGTACTGCCCGTGGAGTTCTCAATGGCACTCGATACAGAAGGTTCGTATCCGTTCTATGAGTGCCGCAATATAAAGCTGCGTTCTGAATGGATCCCGAAGTCCGAAAAGGCCTTCGACAGATACAACGATGAGGTTGTCACCGTTCCGGATAAAGCAGTGAAATGGCAGAGCGCGTATTTCACCGACAGCAGCGGCCGCCGTTCTGCGCCTCTGCTCATAGAGATGCCTGCCGGTCAGCATACCCTTTATTTCGAGGTAAAGAGCGGAAGCTTCCTGCTCGGCAGAGTGAGCCTTGCTGCCCCGGAAAGCATACCGGGATACAGCGGTGCCAGAACCGCCGACGGCAGTGAGCTCATAATGATCGAGGGTGAGGATTATATCTGCTCCAACGAATCCTCGATACACGCTGTCGCGGAATTCGATGCGGGAGTTTCGCCCTACAAGGTGACCGATTCCGAGCTGAACTCCATAGATCCCGCTTCTTTCGATACTGCGGGTCAGTCGCTTACATACAGATTCAATGCCGCGGCTGCGGGATACTATTATATAGCGATGAATTACAGTCAGGCCGACAAGACGGATTTCCCGGTTTTTATTGACGTGCGTATTGACGATAAAATACCCGATACCGCTTTTTCGGCGTGTGAAATGGCATATTCCACAAATTACAGGATAAGTACGCTGTCCGATCATGACGGAAAAAAGCTCCCGGTTTATCTTGAACCCGGCGAGCACACGATCTCCTGCACTATAACACTCGACCCTATATGCAATATCCTTGAATCCGTTGAGGAGATCATGGCGGGCGTAAACGACCTTGCCCTCGAAATAACAAAGGTGGCGGGAACAAACTCCGACAAGTACAGAGACCTGTCCCTCTCCCGCTATATACCTGATCTTGACACCAAACTGAGAGCCTACGCAGATGAGCTCACGGAGCTTGAAGCAGGCGCAAGACGTTTCACGGGCGGCAGCAACGTGGCTGTGATGTCCTCGATGCTGATCGCCGCGAACCAGCTCCGTTCACTGGCGGACAATCCCGACGAGATACCCTACCGCATAGGCGAGCTTTCGTCAAGCACTAATTCGGTCAACCAGTATCTTGCCAATACGATAGACTCTCTGCTGAAAAACGGTCTTGCGATTGACCGTATATGGCTGTATCAGGAGGGCGCAAAGCTACCCGAGCCTCCCGGATTCTTTGAGGTGATATGGAAAGCGATAGAACGTTTCGTAGCGTCGTTCTTCGATCAGTCCTACTCCGCTTCCAACATCGACCCGGAACACGTTCAGGTGTGGGTCAACCGTTCGAGTCAGTATGTGCAGGTCATGCAGAAGATGATCGACGAGTACTTCACTCCCGGTACCGGCATAGATGTGGATATAAGCATAATGCCGGACCAGTACAAACTGGTGCTTGCCAATTCATCGGGCAATGCTCCCGATGTGGCGACGGGAATAAACTACACCATACCGTACGAACTCGCGATACGCGGAGCGCTGGCGGATATGGCGAAATACCCCGATTTTCAGAAGACTGCCTCGGTATATGAGCCCGGCTTCTTCCTGACCGGAACTATCGGTGAGTCGGTATATTCGATGCCGGAAACAATGAATTTCTGGGTGCTGGTGTACCGTTCCGATGTTCTCGAAAAGCTGGGGCTTTCTGTACCGGATACAATGCAGGACGTCATAGATATGCTGCCCGAACTTCAGATGCGCGGACTCAACTTCTACTATCCTACTGCCGGAATGAGAGCGATGCGCAACTTCCACGGCACCACACCTCTCATCGTACAGAGCGGCGGTGCGCTGTACTCGGGACTTGCGCAGGACGGCACAACGCTCGGCAGCGAGGCTTCTGTCAAGGGTTTCACAACGCTTACCGACCTGTTCACCGTATATGATATGCCGGTGGATATCGACAACTTCTATCAGCATTTCCGCAACGGCGACATACCGATAGGGATCTGCGACTACGGTTCATACAATCTTATAAGCAACGCGGCTCCCGAGCTGGCCGGCTCATGGAACATAGCGATAGTCCCCGGTCTCGAACAGCCTGACGGCAGCATATCCCGCAACACCTGCGGCTGTGCGGAATCGACTGTCATATTCAGGAGCAGCGAAGAACGTGAAGCAAAGGCATGGGAATTCATAAAGTGGTGGTCTTCGACTCCGGTTCAGTCGGAGTTCGGTCAGACCATGCAGATCACCTACGGCGATGAATACCTGTGGACCACCGCAAATGTCGAGGCATTTGAAAGACTGCCTCTTGACAGCTCCCACAAGAAAGTTATACTTGAATTTGCGAAGAACGTCATAGATGTGGCCCGCGTTCCCGGAACATATATGCTGGAACGTGAGATAAGCAACGCTTTCAACTCCGTGGTCGTTGACGGCAAGAGCGCCCAGACCCGCATTGACGAGGCGGTGAAGGTGATAGACCGCGAAATGAAGCGCAAGCTGGAAGAATTCGGCTACATAGACAGTGAAGGGAATACGCTGATCGAATACCGTATCCCCGATATCAACAGTATCATGCCGATACTCGGAAGATAACAAGGAGGTGCTTGTTAATGGAAGCACAGGCGAATACCGCGCAGACCGCGGCAATGCCGGCAAAAAAACGCAGAAAAAACAAGATCTCCCGGCGTGAGAACAACTGGCGCGGCTGGCTGTTCATAGGGCCTTATGCGCTCATCTTTTCGGTATTCATTCTTGTTCCTGTAGTTCTTGCTGTAATACTTTCATTCACCAATTTCAACGCTATCCAGTTCCCGAAGTTCGTAGGGTTCCTCAACTATATAACTATCCTTACGAACGATGCGGAGTTTATGAAATATGTCCTCCCGAATACCATCATTTATGCTGTTGTTGTAGGTATCGGAGGTTATATTCTTTCCTTCATTCTCGCATGGGCTTTGTGTAATCTTACAAAGCCCGTGCGGACCGTTTTTGCGCTGATTCTCTACTCTCCGAGTATGACAACCGGCGTAGCTATGACGGTACTGTGGAAGGTTATCTTTTCCGGCGATCAGGCAGGTCTCCTCAACAGCTGGCTCATGGAGCTGGGAGTTATCACGGAACCGATACTCTGGCTCACGGATGCGAGATACCTGCTTCCGATAGTAATAATCATAGGACTCTGGTCTTCAATGGGTATAGGCTTCCTGAGCATGATAGCGGGTATTCTGAATACCGACGCGTCGCTGTATGAAGCCGCCTCCATCGACGGCATTACCAATCGTTTTCAGGAAATGATCTACATAACCATACCGCAGATGAAGCCGCAGATGCTCTTCGCGGCGGTAATGGCGATAGTGGGTGCGTTCCAGAACGGTATGATAAGCTCTATGCTTGTAGGCAACCCCTCTCCGGGCTATGCCTCCCAGCTCCTCGTTAACCACATCGAGGACTACGGCTTCCTGCGCTACGAAATGGGCTATGCTGCGGCTATATCGGTAGTGCTTCTGCTTATAGTACAGCTTTTCAGCAAAGGCGCAAATGCACTTCTCACCGAAAAGGATCCTTACGGAAAGGCAAAATCGAAGCCCGTAAAGGTACAGACCGAAGGGAAGGTGATAAAATGAAAGGCAGAAAAATAAACCCCAAACGCTTTGAGATAGGGCAGCTGAAGATAATTCTCCTCATACTCCCGCTCGTTATATTCATGGGTATGCCGATCATCTTTATCCTGAACCACGCGTTCAAGCCCATGGAAGAACTGTTCGCTTTCCCGCCCACGTTCTTCGTGAAGAACGCAACTCTTGAAAACTTTTCAAAGCTGATAAAATTCTCTGACAGCAGCGGCATACCGCTGAGCAGGTATCTCTTCAACAGCCTGATCGTCACGGCAGTGACTGTCGGACTTGCGCTGCTTCTCACTACGATGTCCGCGTTTGCCCTTGCGAAGATAAAGTTCAAGGGACGCAATATGCTTGCGAAGATCAATCAGGTAGCTATCATGTTCGTGAGCACGGCTGTGCTGATACCGAGATATCTGGTTATCTGCAAGCTGGGGCTTATCGACAATCTGCTCGCGCATATCCTCCCGCTGGTGGCTATGCCCGTGGCGCTGTTCCTTGTGAAGCAGTTCGTCGAACAGGTGCCGGACTCGCTGCTTGAAGCGGCGTATATGGACGGCGCGACCGACCTCGATATATATCTGAAAGTCATCATGCCCATGATAAGACCGGCAGTGGCGACTGCCGCCATACTTGTGTTCCAGCAGGTATGGACGAACATGGAGACATCGAGCTACTTCTTCAGTGATGACAGCATGAAAACGCTGACATTTTACATGAACACACTTGTAAACGCGAACAATACCGTTGCCGGACAGGGTATGGCGGCTGCGGCTTCACTGATAATGTTCCTGCCTAACCTTATCCTGTTTATAATTTTACAGAACAAGGTAATGAACACAATGGCAAACTCCGGCATCAAGTAGAATTGGGGGAAAGAGTATGCAAAAGCTGAAACGCCTTGCAGCGGCGCTGCTGACAGCGGTACTGATATGTATAACGCTGTCGGTCTCCGCGTATGCCGATACCCCTTATGTCACATACACGATCAATGGCTACGGTCAGATACGTCAGACCCAGACCGCATATCTCGCTCACGCGACCATAACAAAATTCGGCGAGGCTTCACTCGCTTCTCCGAGCGATATATGCCTTGCCGATGACGGACTTATCTATATCGCGGATTCAGGAAACAAAAGAATAGTAGTGGGAAATGCCGAGGGTGAGCTTGTACGGACTGTCGGCGAAGGTACGCTGAAAAATCCCCGCGGCGTATTCGTAACGGCTGACGGCAGCATATATGTGGCAGACCGTGACGCGGGAAAGATATTCATTTTCGGCAGCGACGGGCAGCTTACCGGAGAATACGGGAAGCCCGCAAGTCCGCTGTACGGCGATGAGGTCAGCTTCCTTCCGATAAAGATAGTCGTGAACAACGCCGGCATAATGTTTGCAGTGTGTGAATCCAACACAAACGGTATCGTTGAGATATCTCCCACCGATGGCGGTACCTTTCTCGGCTATTTCGGAACCAATTACGCTGCAACGAACCTTACTACGATAATTTACCGCATGATACTCACCGACGAGCAGAGAGCCAAAATGGTGAGCAATATACCGGCGACTCCTACCAACCTGACCATCGACGAAAAGGGACTCATCTATACCGTTACGCGCGGTAACAGGAACGACACCTTAAAGCGCCTGAATATCGCCGGCACGAACATGATACACAATACCGACGGCACTTATGCCGATACCCCGACATCCGTGGCTGCCGGCAATCATGATAACGTATATGTAGCGGACCAGCAGGGCTACATTTTCGAGTACAATAACGAAGGTGAGATGATCTTCGTTTTCGGAGGCCCCGACGACGGTACTCAGCGTGTAGGCCTCTCCACAATGGTCAGCGGTATCGCGGTTGACAGTAATGACCGCATCTATGTTCTCGATTCGGACAAGGCACAGGTACAGGTCTATCAGCCTACCGAATTCACCAATCTTCTGCATAGCGCGCTGTACCTTTATTCAAAGGGCCGCTATACCGAAGCGAAGGAACCGCTCACTTCGATACTGAAGATGAACTCCATGTTCGACTACGCCAACAAGGCTATGGGTCGCTGCTATTTCCGTGAGGAGAATTACGGCGAGGCCATGCGCTACGCCAGACTTGCGAAGGATTATTCCGGCTACTCGGACGCGTACTGGGAAATACGCAATGTATGGCTGAAAAATAACATAATCACCGTTATTCTGGTGATCGCAGCAATATTTGTTGTAATTAAGATCATAAAGGTACTTGACAAGAAGAAACAGATACTCGGCAGGCCGAGGGCCTTCGCCGGAAAGCTGCGCGAAAACCGGTTTGCTGACAACTTCTGCTACGCCTTCAGATTTATGAAGAAACCCGCGGATACCGCTTACGGTATTGCCGCCGAGGGCAGGGAAGGCTGGCTCATGCCGTCGCTCATGCTGCTGATATTCATGATAGAATTCATCATAAGCAAATATACCTGCGGTTTTCTGATGAAGACAGTCATGGACGGCAGATACGAAATACTCAGCGATATCGGCGCGATAATCGCCGTGGTAGCCGCAGTAACCGCCTGCACCTATCTCGTATGCACGATCAATGAGGGTGAAGGCACGGTAAAGAAGATATACACGGCGATCTGCTACAGCCTTACGCCGTATATCATATTCATGCCGCTGAATTATGTGCTGTCGCACGTTCTTACAAACAATGAGATATTCCTGACCACGATGCTGTCGGTACTGACTTACGGCTGGATCGCCGTGATCGCGTTCGTGGGACTTAAGGAGGTCAACAACTTTACCGTAGGACAAACTGTGAAGGTGATACTTCTGACGCTGTTCGCGGCGCTCATACTCGCGCTTCTGATATTTATAATCTATGTTCTCTGGGCACAGGTGTTCGGTTTTATCGGAGCGCTGGTCGGTGAGGGGGTGTACAGACTTGGATACTAAAAAGCCGAACCGGCTCCTCATCGTTATCATCATCGCGGCTGTACTGCTGATCGCGGGTGTCGCTGCGGCGATCGTGATCATCATGGGCGCGGAGACTGATGTGGTAAAGGGCACACATTCACACTCGGCACCCGAGCCTGTGACCGGCGCTAAGGTCGAAGCGAAAGACGGCTTTGTACAGGTCGCGGAAAGCGATACATACAGGCTGTATTATTACGAACCGCAGTTCTCCATACGGCTTGAGAACAAAAAGACCGGTGCGGTGCTCGATTCCACCGTCAGTGACGAGAAGGACGACGGAAAGAACAACGCCAGCTGGACGGCGTATATGAAGAGCGGCATCGTGATAAATGCCATAATTGGTACACTCAACACCTATCAGGTGGATATGAACACTGTGAAGAACGAAATCTCCACATGGTACATTGATAACGGCATCTACGCGAAGATACACTTCAAGGGAAATTATTATTTTGAACTCGGTGTTGAGGTAAAGCTCGAGGGCGATGACCTGATCGTGCGCATACCCGACGAGTCCATTAAGGAAAACAAAGAAAATACCTACATCAGCACAGTCAGCCTGTTCCCGTTCCTCGGCTACACATATCTTGACGAGCAGAACGGCTATATGCTTGTGCCTGACGGAAACGGCGCGCTCATTTACCTTGATAACAAGGAAGGCCGCTATACCACAGGCTTCTCCGGGCTGATCTACGGCATAGACGACGGAATGACCAACCATACTTCCGTATCTACGATATGGGAGCATTACGAGACAGTCACAGAAGCAAACAAGGTGATCGCACCCGTGTTCGGAATGACGCATCTTGACGATAAGCTCGGCTATCTCGGTATAGTTGAGTCCGGTGACGAAAGGTGCAGCGTTGAGGTCGTCCCGAACGGTGTTATGGTAGACTACAACCGCTGTTTCGCGAAATTCCTGCTGCGCGACGTTTATGTGCAGCCCCTCAATCAGTCCAATTCCGGCACAGTTCCCGCAGTTGAGAAGGACAGACAGCATTCCGATCTTACCGTAAGATATTGTCTCCTTTCGGACGATGCCGCAAACTATTCCGGAATGGCGAACGCATACCGCAGATATCTGCTCGACAGCGGAAAGCTGGTACAGCGTGATACGGGCTACAGAACCCGTGTTGATTTCCTCGGTACCGAACGAGAAGCGTTCCTTATGGGAACGACTGCGGTGACCATGACAACAACAGGTCAGGCATCGGATATACTCGCTGAACTCCGCGGCCTCGGCGTGAACAATGTACTGTCGGTATTCAAGGGCTGGCAGAACGGCGGACTTTATGATGTTCCGGTCAGCTCCTTCGGCGCAGACGGCAGCATCGGCGGAAACTCCGGAATAAAGAACTTCGTAAAGACGCAGGCTGATCTTGGCAGCAAGGTCTATCTCTATGACGATGCTCTTATGGTCAACGCGGACACTCATTCTACCACCTACAACGTTATGAAAATGGTGAACAAGCGTACATTCAAAAACGAGACTCACGGACAGGTATATGATATGTTCTATTATCTGATGCCCGGACGCAGCCTGACAGACCTTGCTCACCTTACCAAAGACCTGAACGGTGCAGGCATCGGAAATATAGCGCTCTCGGGCATCACGGAAACGCTGTTCTCCTACAGCTCGAAAGGCAATTTCTACTCCCGCACCGACACAATGGATATTTACGAAGACGCAGTCAGCGCGGCAGGGGAGATGTGCGGAGTCGTAACGGAGACACCGAACGCTTTCCTTTGGAAATACTCGGAAGCTATGCTGGATATGCCGCTGAGTTCATCTGATTATCTGTATCTCGACCGTGAGATACCGTTCCTTTCAATGGTGTTCAAGGGCATAGTTCCGACATATTCCGAATATGTGAATTTTGAGGCAAACAAGCAGGAAAACTTCCTGCGTATGGTGGAAGCGGGCGTTTACCCGTCTTTCTACATCACGGCGGAAGATTCCTCAAAACTCATCTACACGAATTCGAGCGATCTGTATTCACTCGAATACGCATCGTACCGTGACACGATCGCTGAATATGACAGCGCACTCAGGGCTGTCGCCGAGAAGGTCGGCACTGCCTGCATAACTAAACACGAGATACTTGACAGCGGGCTTGTAAAAGTGACCTACGACAACGGCGTCACGATATATGTAAACTATACCGGATCCGCGCAAAGCGACGGCGATCTGACCGTGGACGCGCTTTCCTATACCGTAAAGGCAGGTGAGTGACCATGGCTGAAATGACAAAAAAAATGACCCGTAAGGAAAAGAAAGAGCTCAGGGAACGGATGAAGCATCTGAAGTCCGGCAAGCTCGAAAAGCGCTACGCGAGAATGGGCTACATCTTCATGATACCGTGGTTCATAGGGGCGGCTGTATTTCTCGCCTATCCTCTCGGAAGCTCGTTCTGGTACGCTCTGAACAATATCCGCATCACACCCCTCGGAAGGATATTCAACTTCGTGGGTCACGGAAACTTCACGCAGATACTCATTGAAGATCCGGACTTTATGATCTACCTTGTGGATTATCTTACTTCTACAGTGATATCGGTTCCTATCATCGTCGTGTTTGCCCTTCTCATTGCGATGATGCTGAATATGAAGATAAAGGGCAAGGGCTTTTTCCGGCTTATATTCTTCCTTCCGGTAATAATCGTGAGCGGTCCGATACTCGGTATGCTCAACTCACAGGGCGCCGGAAGCGTTTCCGCGATCGACACGGCGGCGCTCTCGGGTGCGATAGGTTCGGTGCTTCCGGAACTGATTGCAAAGCCTATATCCGATGTGTTCGGAAATATGATAACGACTCTCTGGTATTCGGGCGTGCAGATACTCATATTCCTGTCGGGCCTCCAGAAGATCGACAAATCAATGTATGAGGCGGCCAAGATCGACGGCGGCTCGGGCTGGGAATGCTTCTGGAAGATAACGCTTCCGAACCTCAGATCCATGATACTGCTGAACACGATATACACCGTGGTGTTCGTCTCGAATAACAGCGACAATCCCATAATCGTGCTCATAAAGAACTCCATGTTCTCGGGTACGAAGGAAAAGGGTTACGGCTACGCGTCGGCTATGGCATGGCTGTATTCGATAGTGGTGCTGATACTTGTGGGACTGTTCGCGCTCCTTCTCGCGACACGCAAGGATCAGTACGAAAAGCAGGTCAAGCGCGCGATAAAGGCGAGAAAGAAGGAAAAACGGAACAAGAAGAGGATAGAAAGGAGGAACCGCAGAAATGCCAAGAGGATCGAGCAGCAGCGTGCAAAAGGCAGGATCACCTCGCACACCACGAAGCGCGACGACTACTAAGTCATGGCGTGAGCGGTTCACCAGGGAGAAGATACACCGCTTCATGTTCGGCACGAAGGACAGAGAAGGTTTCCTTAAACAGTTCGCTGTCTATGCGCTGCTTATATGTATCGGTTTCATCTATGTCTATCCGATACTTCACATGGTATCGAGCAGTCTTATGACGCTTGACGATCTGCTTGATTCGTCTATAAAGTGGCTGCCGAGCTCGCTGAATTTCGCGAACTATGAACAGGCGGCAAAGAGCATGGATTTCTGGAACGCCCTGTGGCAGAGTATAGTGATAGCCGGTGTTCCGACGATATGCAACCTGGTTTCCTGCTCCGTAACAGGCTACGCTCTCGCAAGGTTCGACTTCAGGGGCAAGAAGATAGTCATGGGTATAATCATACTCAGCTTCGTGCTTCCGAGTCAGATAACCATGATACCGACTTACGTCCTTTACTCGAATCTCGGCATACTGAACACGATATGGGCGTTCATACTTCCGGCTATGTTCGCGCAGGGATTCAAGGCACCGATATTCATACTCATCTTCTGGCAGTTCTTCCGGCAGATCCCGAAAGCGCTGATAGAAGCATCAAGAATAGACGGCGCGGGACATTTCAGATCATTCTTCCGGATAGCGCTCCCCAGCGCAAAGCCCGCGTTTATCACGGTCGCGCTGTTCTCGTTCGTGTGGTACTGGAACGAATCATACCTCACGGAGCTGTATGTTCACGGAGTTTACGGCAAATCCGACTGGACAACGCTGGTCGTTCAGCTTGACAACTTCGCGGCTAACTTTTCAAGTTACCAGCAGACGGCTACGGCAGGAGCCACGAATCTCAACGAGTCTATAAATATGTCGGGAACACTTCTCAGCATACTGCCTCTGATGATACTCTATTTTGTGCTTCAGAGACATTTTGTCGAAAGCATAGACAGAACCGGTATAACCGGCGAATAACAAGCACCTGTACAGGCAAAGGCGCCTGTATCGATAACAAACCAACAACAAAAACGGAGGAACCTATGAAGAAAAGAATACTTTCAATCTTACTTGCAGGCTGTATGGCAGCCGGAGTTCTCGCGGGCTGCGGAAACGGAGGCAACCCGGGAACAACTGCAGCGCCTTCCGGCGGTGAGGCCGGAGGTAACACCGGGAGCACAGGCCCCGCGACTTCCGTAACGAACGATTTCGAACTCGTTACCGTTGACGGAAGCTCTCATCAGTACAAGAAGTACAAGGATATGACGAGCGAGAACATCACGCTCACATACTTCCACTTCGATCAGGATGAGACCGTTCAGCTCCTTGCGGAAAGATTCATGAAGATCTATCCGAACATCACGGTAAATGTACAGTATGAGAATGTGGCAAATTACAATACCACGCTTTCCACTCTCGTAAGCAACGGTCAGGCACCTGACGTTATCATGCATTCCGACTGCGACTACGCGCTCTCGAATATGCTTCTTGCGGACATCTCCTCTTTCTTCAATACGGACGATGAGACCAAGAACCTTGCCGACACGATCAACTCCGCGGGTCTCGGCACCTACAATCTTGAGGGCGGCATGAGATACAGCGTACCCGTGAAGTTCTTCCCCGGCGCTATGTTCGTTGACCGCAACGTTCTCGAAACGCTGAACCTGAAAGTTCCGACACAGAACTGGACATGGAGCGAGATGACACAGCTCATCAAGGACGCTACCGTGCTCAACTCTCCCGACGGTATGGCTTACTACGGACTCGGTTACTATAACCGCCTCGATTCCTACTACGGCATTGCCGCAAGACAGGATATCATCGGTGAGTTCGGATTCAACGGCAAGGTATTCGATCTGACCGAATGGGCAGTAGGCGAGCAGGAATTCTCGAACCTGAAGCTCGGCGGCTACATAGCTCCCACTACCGAGACACAGGCTATGGAAGACTGGTGTGGCGACTGGGAAGGCTGGGCAGGCAACACCGGCCACGCGGCACTCTTCTCCGAAGCATTCTGGACATTCCAGAACACATGGAACACTCCCGGCTATAAGGACAGCTACAACCTCGACGTAGTTCCTTACGTTATCCCCGCTGTTTCCGAGGCAGATGCCGGTGCAAACCACCATTCGATAGCTACAATTGACTACGGCGGGATCACCACTTCCTGCCAGCATCCGCGTGAAGCTTATGAGCTTCTCAAGTTCATGTCTTATGGTGTTGACGGCTGGTACACACGCTGCGAGATCTACTCCGATGAGACCATCGTGAACGCTATGGGTACAGCCCTCAAGTATGATGTAATGCCTGTTCCGATCACAAAGGACGAGGGCGTCTGGGACGAGTACATCAAGGTTTACTGCGCAGGCATGGACGATGAGCACACACAGCTCTGGAGAGATTACTTCAAGTCCTGCATGCAGCCTATCTCCTTCGGCTGGACCAGCATAGCAGGCTACTGGAACTTCTGCGACCAGTACTTCAACTCTATCGGCATCCATGACCTGGTTGACAACGGTACCGCACAGGCTGCCGATTATGTAGAGGAAGCAAACCGCAAGGCAAACTACTTCCACGCACAGGCGATGCTTGACTACTTCGGACCCGGTGCATATAATGTACTGACCGAATCCGAGATAGCGGAGTATGAAAAGATGAAGGCTGACAATCAGTAAGCCGTAAAACATTTGTAACTGTCCCGTTACGGGATAATAATAGAAAGGAATATAATTATGAAGAAGAAGTTATCATTCACTCTTGCACTTGCCATGGTACTGTCTCTGGCAGCCTGCGGCAACAACGGCGGAAGCACCGCTGCAACAACTACAGCAGCAGCTACCACGGCCGCTCCGGCCGAAACCACCACAACAGAGAAACCCGCTGAGACCACAACGACTACAGAAGCTACCACCGAAGCAGCTCCCGCTCCCGTTGAGGCAGAGCCTATCACAGCTGAGCCGCTTGTATATCTCGGATTCGAGAACACTGACGGACTTACGGCAGTTGAGCAGGTAGAAGACAAGGGCTCACTCACAGGCGCTAACTTCGGTCTTGCCGCTTCCGCTCATCCGATACTCATTGCAGAAGGTCAGGGCGCAGTCGGCAACGCTCTCTATCTCGACGGCAAATACGGTGTTGACTTCGAAATGAAGGAAACAGACGAAAGCTATACATTCTCCTTCTGGTACAACGCAGACCGCGTTTCCACATACGGTCCCGTTGTTCAGATAGGCCGCAATATAGGTATGTCCAATGCCGACGCTACCGTTACATGGCTCAACATCACAAAGTCCACATGGGGCTCCAACAGCGCGGATATCTTCCCGGTAGGCTGGAACCGCAACTCTTCTATCGGCACCGAAGTAAGCGCTGACGGTGTATGGCCGTGGATCTACGCTATGGACGATCAGGAGCACGGCAAGCGTGAGTGGTGCAACCTCACTATCGTAGCAGACGGCAACCGCTATGTTGCAGATGACGGCATGGAGCGCGTAGGCACCAAGTTCTACCTCAACGGCGAACTCAAGTGGGAAGCAAATGCCGAGAATATGTATTATCAGGGTCTTGCTCCCGAGATACTCACAGGTGACGGCATCGAAGGTCACATCGGTATCAACTACTGGGATACGATCTTCAAGGGCTTTATCGATGAGCTCTACATCTATGACGAAGCACTCACAGACGGACAGGTAAAGACACTCTTCGAGCAGGGCAATCCTCCTGAGAAGCCCGTTGCTCCCGAAGCAGGCGCAGTTGAAGAACCCGAGCCCGAGCCGGTAGTTCTCGCACCCATCACACCCGACGCTTCTGCTGTAGCAACACTCGGTAATACCGAAAGAGCTCTTGGTTTCTGGACAGACCACACCGACGGTTATGAGCTCAAGGACGGTTCTTCTGTCAAGCTCACAGTCAACAACTATTCCGACGGTATCAACAACTGGGATAACTTCTTCCTCGCATTCACAAACACAGCAGTCAAGGCCGATACAATACCGAGCGCCGACAACTACGAAGGATATGCAGAGTACGCTGTTCTCCGCGCTGACGCTTACGGCTGGGGTGATGCTTCCTACAACGCTTCTTTCGATACTTCCTGGACAGACTTTGCAGGCTGGCTCGCAAGAATGACCTGCGCAACCGCTGAGATCGTCTGCACACGCAACGGCGGCGAAGTTACTGTCGATATCACATTCCACTTCGCAGATTCCGGCGTTGAGACCGAAAAGGTTGTATTCACATCCACAATGACTGCCGATTCTCCCGTATTCGTACACATCGGCGGCGAGGGCGCTTACATCGAGCTCCTCAGCGTGGAATAATAACAACAACAAACACAATCTTATACAAATTTCTCCATTGGAAGGTGCGGGGAGCTTTTCCCCCACCTTTCCGAAGACGGTGAACCCCGCCGTTTTCGGAAAGGTGAGCCTTTCCGGAAATGAAAGGAACGTCACGAATGACCGAAGACCTGATATACAACAAACCCTGGATAATGCAGCGCGCCGATCCCTATGTGCTGAGGCATACGGACGGTAAATACTACTTCACCGCCTCGGTTCCGGCGTATGACCGCATAGTACTGCGCTGTTCCGATACGCTCGGCGGCCTCGCGGAAGCGGAGGAAAAGACACTCTGGCACTGCCATGAGAGCGGTCCCATGAGCAGGCATATCTGGGCGCCGGAGCTGCATCACATCTTCGGCAAGTGGCATATATACTTCGCAGGCGGTGAAAAGGATGATCCCTGGAAGATACGCCCCTATGTCCTTGAGTGCAGCGGTGACGATCCGATGACCGGCGAGTGGACGGAGCTTGGAATGATGCGGTGCAGAGAGGACGACGAGTTCTCTTTCAGAGCGTTCTCGCTGGACGGAACGGTGTTTGAGAACGGTGGAGCGCATTACTACGTCTGGGCAGAGAAGGTGGGCGTCGGAAAGCAGATATCCAATCTCTACATAGCACGGATGAAGGATGCAAACACCCTTGACACCGTGCAGGTGATGCTGACGACACCGGACTATGACTGGGAGAGACACGGTTTCTGGGTAAACGAAGGCCCTGCCGTGATAAAGCGCGGAGGCAGGATATTCCTTACATATTCCGCCAGCGACACGGGCGCCGCGTACTGCATGGGAATGCTCACAGCAGATGAGAACAGTGATCTTCTCGATCCGCGGAGCTGGAGCAAGGAGCGCCGTCCGGTGCTCAGCACAGACGCGGAAAAGGGAATTTACGGCCCGGGACATAATTCCTTTACCGTTGACGCGGAGGGTAATGATATCCTCGTTTTCCACGCGAGAACGGAGTCTGAGATCACGGGCGATCCGCTCTACAACCCGAACCGTCACGCTATGCTGATGCCGGTGCGCTGGGAAAACGGAAGGCCGGTATTCGGCTTCGACAATATATGATGATTATCAGGAGGAACGAACAATGGCAAGTTTATCGCTGAAGCATATCTATAAAATATATCCGAACGGATTTGAAGCAGTGAAGGATTTCAATCTCGAAGTGGAAGACAAGGAGTTCATCATCTTTGTAGGCCCTTCGGGCTGCGGCAAGTCCACGACTCTGCGAATGATAGCAGGGCTTGAGGATATATCGGACGGTGAATTCCTGATAGACGGAAAGATAATGAATGATGTGGAACCGAAGGATCGCGATATCGCTATGGTATTCCAGAACTATGCGCTCTATCCTCA
>JAEEJW010000200.1 GCA_016282095.1 Ruminiclostridium sp.
AAGGATAATCCGGAACCAAAATCATATTCACGAAAGGAAGAAAAACATGAAGAATTTATTCAGAAAGCTCTCAAATTGGGTAATCAACGCAGTAACGAGGCTCGTTCTTTTTGTGAGAACATTCATTGCCTCCGCAGGTCGTGTCGGCGTATCTGCGCTCGGCGAAAACTATGTTGACAGCGGCGTCAAGATCCTTATCGCCGTAGTTGTCGGCGCTCTTCTCCTCGCCGGTCTCTATGCACTGTTCGGAGATGTGGTGCTGCCCACCGTTACGCAGCGCGTGACCGATATGTTCAACTTTAACGGCTGATGAGGCTGAAGATCGCGGCTGTTCTGCTCGTGCTGTGTATAGTATGCGGTAATGTTTTGCCGCATACCGGCAGCTCAGCTTATGAAGACAGCCTCAGTATTCCGGTAACCGACAGATTAGTCATACCGGAGATCGAACCCGACCATGATGATATCGCGGCTGCGGAAACCGTAGCCGCGGTGGTTATCATCGTTCTGGTCGTATGTGTGGTAATATATATTGCCGGAAATTCAGACAAGAAATGAAAGGAAAAGAAAAATGGATATCGATGTAAGAATCAACAAGATCAATACAACAGGAAACGTAAAGGCAACAGCCTCTGTTACGCTCGATGATTGCTTCGGCATTCGCGGTGTAAAAGTCATGGAAGGCAAAAATGGGCTCTTTATCAATATGCCGTCGTACAAGGGCTCCGATGAGAAGTACAAAGACATCTGCTTCCCCACAACAGCGGAATTTCGTCAGGAACTGAGCGACGCGGTAGTAGACGCGTACAAACTCGCTATAGATCAGCTTCAGAACCGGTTCGCAAATTTTAGTCAGGGGGAGCAGATCGATGAATCTGCTCCCGCTATGTCGATGTAAGGAAAACCAGAAAACAACGAAAGGAAGAAACACTATGAACTTCATCAGAAAAGCTATTAACTTTGTCAAGAATGTCGGAAAAACAGTAAAGAACTTCTTCTCCGACAGAATCCGTAAGGTCAGAACTGTCCTCGCAAGAATGACCGCGGTTGCCGCCTGCGCCCGCGGCGAGAACTATGTTGACAGCGGCGTAAAGATACTTATCGCCGTAGTAGTCGGCGCGCTGCTCCTCGCAGGTCTTTATGCCTTGTTCGGCGATGTTGTCCTGCCCACTGTAACGCAGAGAGTGACCGATATGTTCAACTTCAACGGTTGATGCCGATACTGCAAACCGCGGTCATCATCGTGCTGCTCGGGATCGAGGTTTACTGCGATCTCAAAGACCGCACGATACCGGATAAGCTCTCGCTCGCGATAGCGTTTGTGGCTCTCATGGATTTTCATGTTGAAAATCTGTGGGGGCTGCTCCCCGCGGCGATGTTCTTCATCGGAGCGGTGTTCACGAAGATAGGCGGCGGTGATGTCAAGGCAGTCGCGGCACTCAGCCTGTCACTCGGACTCTGGAAAACGCTCCTGCTGCTGTTTGCGGCAGAGCTGTCAATGCTGGTATTCTACGGAATCTCGGTAATAGTTCAGAAAATGCGCGGCAGGACGGCAGATAAAGCGTTACCGTTCCTACCTTTCATAACACTAGGATATGTATTAACTATTTTTGTTTAACAGATTTATTCAACGAAAGGATAAATGATATATGAAACTTTTCAAAAACAGAACAGTTCTCGGCGTTCTCTGCATCGCCATAGCTCTCGTTATCTGCTTCGTAATAACCCCGCTTTTCAACGCTTCGGCAGCGAATCTCACAACTATAGTCCGCATAAAGAACGATATAAAGGTCGGAACACAGATCACAGGCAAGGATATCGAGACCGTTGAGGTCGGAGCGTATAACCTGCCCTCGAATGTAATCAAAAAGCCCGATGAGGTGGTAGGCAAATATGCGGCTGTCGAGCTGCTCAAGGAAGAGTATGTCCTTTCGACCAAAATCAGCGATACTCCCGCGATCGAGAATGTGTATCTCTATGGGCTGAACGGCACAAAGCGCGTTATGTCGGTAACTATCCCATCATTCGCAAAAGGTCTGTCCGGAAAGCTGATGTCAGGCGATATTGTGTCCGTTATTGCAATTGACTATCAGGAAAAGGGCGAAACTGTCGTGCCGGAAGAACTTCAGTATGTTCAGGTCGTGGCAGCTACGGATAAACGCGGAAATGATGAGAAAGTGACCGAATACCGCGCCGACGGCGAAGAAGAAACCGATCTTCCCGCGACCGTAACGCTACTCGTGTCTCCGTCGCAGGCTCTGGTGCTTGCGGAACTGGAAGCCGAGGGCGAGATACACATATCCCTTGTATATCGCGGTGTAAAGGAGAACGCGGATAAGTTCCTTGAGGCACAGGAAAAGATACTGACCGACAAGGCGGATGTGACGGTTACGGAAAAGACAGATGAAACCGCAGAATCAGAGGTGAAACCGGAAACCACAGCCTTCGCACTTGGCAGCGAGCCGCAGGAGATGGAAGGAAACGAAAGCAGCGAGACTACCGTTGAGCTCATTATTCCGGAGCTTGCTGAAACGGAGGACATTATGGAGGTGAATGACAATGGCATCGTTTCTGAATAAGCTGATGAAACACGGCGATGAGGACGAAGAGCTTGATATGGAGTTCGATATCGCCGAGCCGGATTGTTTCGAGCTGCCTCCCGACCGTAAGGATAATCAGGTGCTTGCTGTCTGGGGCAGCCCGTCCTCCGGCAAGACGATAATGAGTGTTAAGCTCGCAAGGTATATCGCTGCGCAGAAAAAGAATGTTATTCTTGTTCTCGCAGATATGTCCGCGCCTCCGCTCCCGTATATCTGCCCGTCCTCCGACCTTGAAGCGGAGGTGTCGTTGGGAACTATACTCGCCTCCGCCGAAGTTACCGGCAGCATTATCAAGCAGAACGCTATACTGCACAAGAAAAACGAGTATCTGACCATGCTTGCGATGTTAAAGGGCGAGAACGCGTTCACTTACGCGCCGTACACCGAGACACAGGCAAAAGAGCTTCTCGCGGAGCTGCGCCGTATGGCAGACTACATCATCATTGACTGTACAAGCAACATAACAAACGATGTTCTTTCGGCGATATCACTGATCGAATCCGATGCGGTGCTGCGCCTCGTTTCGTGCGATCTCAAGTCCATAAGCTATCTGTCATCGCAGATGCCTCTGCTGCTCGACAATAAGTTCAATGTCAATAAGCAGTACAAGGCGGCAAGCAATATAGACGCTTTTCAGGCTGACGAGAACATCGAACAGGTGGTCGGCGGCGTATCGTTCAAGATACCGCATTCCGAGGAAGTGCATCAGCAGTTCCTTGCCGGGAACCTGTTCGGCGCGCTGTCCGCGAAGGACAGTAAGGATTTCCGCAAGGCTACGGCAAAGATAGCAAACGAGATATTTGATTTACAGTAAAGCAGGTGCATTATGGCTTTAGTTTCTAACACGAATACACAGAATCTTTTTTTCAGGTCAAGCGATACCAGGCAGTTTTCAGAAGTCCTCGAGGAAGTCCAGTCGTACATTTCAAGCAAATACTCGTCCCTTGTCGTTGACGGAATCAATAATATCGGCACCGGAAACGAGGAAGTCAAGACGCAGGTCAAGAGGTACATAGGCAAGTACCTCCTTGACAACCGCCTGACAGTCGCGGGCATGACGCAGCAGGAGCTTATTGACAAGCTGTACACCGAAATGGCTGAGTTTTCGTTTTTGACGAAATACATCTTCGGCGACGGAATCGAGGAAATAAACATAAACTCATGGGACGATATAGAGGTGCAGTATTCAAACGGTGATACCGTCAAGATCGACGAGAAGTTTGAATCGCCCGACCACGCAATAAACATCGTCCGCCGTATGCTCCATGTGTCCGGAATGGTACTTGATAACACTTCTCCGGCTATCCTCGGGCATCTATCGAAGAATATCCGTATTGCAGTACTGAAAACTCCGCTGGTCGATGAAGATGTCGGTGTTGCGGCTTCCATCCGTATAGTTAATTCCCAGCACCTTAACAAAGAGGACTTCATCAGGCACGGCACAGCGACCGAAGAAATGATGGATTTTCTTTCGTTCGCTGTTCGCTACGGTGCTTCCACGACTGTCGCGGGCGCGACCTCGTCCGGTAAAACAACGCTGACGGGCTGGCTGCTGACTACGATACCGCACAACAAGCGTATATTCACCATTGAAGCAGGTTCACGCGAGCTTGACCTTGTGGAGCGTGACGAGAACGGAAAGATCGTCAACAAGGTAATTCATACGATAACCCGTGAATCCGAGGACGAAAAGAAAAGCATAACACAGGACAACCTCCTCGATATGTCGCTGCGCTTCCACCCCGATTACATAGTAGTCGGAGAAATGAGATCAAGTGAGGCGGATTCTGCTCAGGAAGCGGCCCGAACCGGTCATACTGTTATAACGACCATACACTCGAACTCCTGCGAGGCTACATGGCGCAGAATGGTAACACTGTGCAAGAGAAAGTACCCGAATGTCGATGACACCGTCATTCTGAACCTTGTCACCGAGGCATTCCCGATAGTCGTCTATGCAAAGCAGCTTGAAAACAAGCAGCGCCGTATTATGGAAATCATGGAATGTGAGATAAAGCCGGACGGAGAGCGCGAATACCATACGCTGTACCGCTACAAGATAAGCGAGAATCGTGTAGAGGACGGAAAGTTCATCATCAGGGGCGAACACATCAAGGTAGATGACCCGTCCCCGTCCTTACAACGCAGAATGCTTGAAAATGGCGCATCAATCGAGGAACTCAACAGATTCCTGCGAAAGGGGGAGCATAAATGAATGCAGTATATCTGATCGCGTTTATCGGTCTGGTCGTGGGATTTTTCCTTTTGTTCGGCATTACGCCGCTGGAATTCACAGACGGGCTGTTCAGCTTTCTGACCGCAAAGCCTAATACTCTGAAATCACAGATCAACGAGGCAACACAGCGCAAAAAGCCGAACTTCTTCCGCCGCGAGATCATGGATGCGCAGGAAATACTCAGGCTCACAAACAGAACAAGTATGTTCTCGGTTTTGTGCGTATGCTCCCTCGGTCTCTCCGCGTTAGGTCTGTGCATATCCATTCTGATCGGAAATGTGTTCCTGGCTCCCGTAATGGCGATAGGTCTGATGTTCGTACCGTTCTGGTATATAAAGACGACTGCGAGCAATTACAGGAAGGACATCTCCTCGGAGCTTGAAACTGCACTGTCGATCATAACTACAGCGTATCTCCGCAATGAGGACATAATCACATCTATCGAGGAAAACATACATTATCTGAACGCGCCGGTCAAGACCGTCTTCGAGGAATTCCTATCGAGCATAAAGCTGTCCAACCCCGATGTTGAGGCGGCACTCATGGCTATGAAAAAGAAAATAGACAATGAGGTTTTCCACGAATGGATAGACGAGCTGATCCTCTGTATGAACGACCGCTCGCTCAAGTCCACACTAACCCCGACTGTTAACAAGTTCTCGGATATGCGCGTAGTTAACGCAGACCTTGAATACATGATAACCGGTCCGCGCAAGGAATTCATCACTATGGTGTTCCTGGTTATCGGTAATGTCCCGCTGTTGTATATGCTTAATAAGGCATGGTACATATCGCTTATGGAGACTACTGTCGGTCAGATCGTGCTTGCGGTCTCTGCTGTGGCAATATTTATCTCGACGGCGATAGTCATTAAGCTGACAAAGCCTATTGAGTACAAGAGATAAGGGGGACGGACGATGATAATATTACTTGCGATAAGCGGTATCGCACTTGCGGTCGGTCTGTTCTTCGTTATGGCAGATGCGCTGAAAATACCGTATCTGAAAACCTCAAAGGCTGTAATGAGCGTAGGCAGGAACGACAAGAAGATATCGAAAACCATAGACGCTGTTCTGACAGACGCGGCTGTACGGCTCGGTAAGCTGATACCTATGGACAGGTACAAGCGAAACCGCATGGAAAAGACACTCAATTCGGCGGGAATAAAGATGACTCCCGAGACATTCAGGGCATACTCGCTGTTAAAGGCGTCCGGTGTGGGACTTCTGGTGATACCGTGCGCGCTGCTGTTCCCGATGATCATTCCGCTGGTGATCGTTCTTGCCGTTACTGTATATTTCAAGGAGATCGGTAAGGCAGACGAGCAGATGAGGCAGATAAGGTCGGAAATAGAAAGCGAGCTGCCGCGCTTCGTGGCGACCGTCGAGCAGGAGTTAAAGACTTCCCGTGACATTCTCTCCATTATGGAAAACTACAAGAAGCATGCAGGCGAGGTGTTCTCCTATGAGCTGGATGTCACTACCGCGGATATGCGTTCGTCAAGCTATGAGGCGGCGCTGACCCGCTTCGAGTCAAGAATAGGCTCCTCGCAGCTCTCCGATGTGGTCCGTGGACTGGTATCTGTTATCCGCGGTGACGACAGCGCGGTATATTTCAAAATGCTCGCTCACGACTTCAAGCTGCTTGAACTTCAACGCCTCAAGAACGAGGCACAGAAGATACCGCCGAAGATACGCATATTCAGCCTTGCAATGCTGATAACATTCCTGCTGACATACCTTGTGGTTATGGGAATGCAGCTGATTGAGGCCGTCGGAACAATGGTATAAGGAGGCGCAGATGAGAAGAATAATTCAGACAATACGGAGCAGGCGCGGCGAGGGCTACATAGATGTATGTATTATCGTGCTTATCTTCGTTATCGTAACAGCACTCATGCTTGCCGCCGTTCCCGTGTTCGTGGCGAAGATACAGCTTGACAACTACGCGGATGAGCTTGTCCGTGAAGCCGAGATCGCCGGGCGTATAGGATCGGAAACTACTGCAAGAGCCGCGGTACTTTCTGAGAAAACCGGTCTGCATCCGATGATAACATGGACGCGGAGTGGCAGAGTACAGCTCAATCAGGAATTCACGGTAACACTAACCGCTACGGCAGACCTTGGTTTCGGTCCGTTCGGAAGTTTTCCTGTGCAGCTTGTCGCCAAAGCAAGCGGAAAAAGCGAGGTGTACTGGAAATGAAAAAGTTCCTTCACCGCATAAAGAGCAGAAAAGGCTTTTCCGCGCCGTGGGTAGTAGTTGTCGCACTTATCGGAGTTATGCTGTTTGTGGTCATCAGCCAGTATATACGGCTTATGACCATTGCTGCGGGTGTAAAGGACGCTGTTCAGTCTGCCGTGATCTCCGCCTCGGTCAGCAATTGGGCGAATGTTTACCCGTGTATCCGGGAGGGGTATGCGGGTGGGTACAGATACAGTAACGGCTCCTGGAATGAGCGAATGACGACCGGAAACATATACGGAAGACTTTCGGCATTGCTCGGACTTCGGTACAGCAACGGCAAGTACTGGTCGGTATCAAGCGAGGGCGGTGAATACGCGGTCTACGGGCTCAATGTACACATTGACAATTCGCCGTTTGCCCCCGGCAATACGAACGGTATTCAGGAGTTTCAGGCTACCTCAAGAATAACGCTTGAAGTTCCGCTTTCGTTCGGCAGCGACATACTCCCGCCGATGACAATAAATCTGGTGGTTAAGTCCAGATATATGCCGAAGTTTTAGTCCAAAAGGTAGAATTTTCGGTTTTAGTCTGGACTTGCAGACACCATATATGGTAATGTGGTCGGTAACAAGAACAGGCAACAAGACGATGACAAGGATGTCATAAGAAGGTTTCCAAAAGCGACTCACGGACGAGGCACACACAAAAGAAACCTTCGAGAAAGGTGTGATATATATGACAAAGAACGGAAAGAGAAATGTACTCATAGGCGCGGTATCTGCGGCTTGTGTCGCAATGGTATGCGTGATCAGCTCACAGTTTATTAACGCGGAAAGCAGCAGGATCATATCCAGGGACAGCTCCGGCACAGATAAGGTGAGTGCTGCAATAAGCACGACCGCTCCTATAATTGCGGAGGACATAAATGCCGAGACAACGGCTCCCGCGGAAACATCAGATACTACAGAAGCCGTCGATGATGACAGCGGAGTAATTACGGAAACTCCGACAGTTACGACAGCGGAATATACGACAAAGAATGTGATCGTGATCGATCAGAGCTTCTCCGAAGCTACCAGGCCGGAGACTGCTCCGCCTGTACCCGAAGTCTCGGATTCGGCAATGCTCACCAATGCGGAGATTCAGCCGACATACGAGCCGGAGGAAACTACGGTGACTACTACAACACCGCAGGCTTCTGTTCCGAAGAACGGCGAAACCAGCGGTAACATGATCTACGCAGACGGATTCGGCTGGGTAGTCAACGAGGGTGGCGGAGGCGAAGGCTCCACCAACGACGAGATGTACTGCAATGGCAATAAGATAGGCTACTTCGGATAAGAATAAGGGTAATATGAAACACCCGCGGGTTTGAAACTCTCGGGTGTTCATTTCAAATTATTATTGAGTATTTATAGGTTATACGATTTATCTTACTTGTGGCCATGTGCTGTCAGGCCAGTCATTGCTGCCGGAAAGAGCCTCAAATGTATCGATAACAACGACTGTATTTTCATCGATATGCCGCATGACGAACTTCATGTAATCCTCGGGTATTGCAACACATCCGCCGGTAAAAGGCTTAGCAGAACCAAAGCAATGTAGGAAAATAGCAGAGCCGAGTCCCGGAGTACCTTCCTCGTTATAGCTGATATTCAGGCAATATTGATAGGGATATACATAATCTATAATATGCTCCGAATCCCCGCTTTCAATGTCAAGTCCCGGAAGATCCTTGAGATTCACAAGTTCGTTGTAGTGATATCCTTCCCGCGGGTCTCCCGACCAATAAGTGTCATTATCAACCTTTACATAAGGAATAGAGCAGCCCGGGTCATCTGCTATACCGAATGCCCGGTTGAAGTGAAATACTCCTTTAGGAGTCATCGCATCGCCCTCGCGGGTTTTGCCGACACCTTTCTTCCCGATAAAGCCGGGCGTTGTCATTATCATGTGCCATGTGCCGTCGCTCTGCTTCTCATGCAATGATATCCACGCATCGGTAGCGTCCTGACTGAATGCCGCAACCACAAAGACCTGCTGTGCATTCTTTGCCGCATCAAGCTCCCCCACCCAGGCGGGAGAAACTACATCAATACCGGAATAGCCGGTATCGGTGGCTGTATTCTGAACGGCTGCAGTATTATCACTGTTTTTTTGTGTGCCGGTACCGCAGGCAGATAAAACAGTAACCAACATCAGTGTCATAACGATTAAAAAAGTATGTTTTTTCATAAATGTACCATCACTTTCATAAGTTTAAATTCATTATACATTATACATTATAAAATGATAAATGTCAATCTTGTGATTATAAACGAGAAAGGAGTATCCATGAAAAAAATCAAAACACTCATAGCGTCCGCTTTGCTTGCCGTAACAATCGGTCTGCAGAGTGTTCCCGCTTACGCGGACGAGTCTGTCGGTGACCCGAACATCGACAGCGGTGGTGGAGGAATGCAGAGCGGAACATCAAGCAACTTCTGGTATCAGACAGATGACGGTGTCCGTGTAACGATAGTCGACTCCGAGACGGGAGCAGAAAGATCCGGCTCTGTCGATTACACCAACGCGCATCCGAACGATATCCAGTTTCATTTCGGGAAAAACAGCAAGCGTGACTATACAGGTGGAGCGTCGCTTTCGATAAGCACAGGCGGCTACACATACATAAACCCGGCGCAGCCTCTGCCCAAGATCGTCGGTGACGGCGAGTATTATGTAACTAACATCGAAGAAATACGCAGCTATTTCACCGATGAGCAGGTCGTGAGAGCTATCGCCGGTGATCTCGGCTTTTCCTTCAATGATCTTGTGAACGGCAAATACAAGCTGATGCTGGAGCCTCTGGTATACATCACCTTCAACGGCGTAAGATACGCTTTGACCGCGACGGAAGCGGCTCTGCTGAATCTGGCAACGGGCGGCGATCTCATAAACAAATTCGGTCCGCTGTCACATAAGAATCTGCCGCTGGCGATGTTCCTTGAGGACGATGATCTCGGATATACCGCATGGTCGGGCTCGACCACTTCAAGAGCCACAGACAGCGATATAATCAACTACCTCGGCGTCGGAATCGTCTCATTCAAAGAGCCGGAGAAGAAGATAAGTCTGAGTACAGCTGACTGTGAATACCGCGTTGATACCGATGTCTATACCTCTGTGACCGTTACCGGCGGCGAGCATACCCCGGATAATCCCGTGACCGTCACCTTCTCGATCAAGGATATGGCATTTGTTGTGGAAAACATTGTCTATCCCGATAAGAACTCACAGCTTGTATGGGTCAAATGGCATACGCCCACAACACCGCAGACCGTCACGATAGATGTGTCCGTGGAGGGAGATGATGCCGAGATAAACAAGGGCGAGATTAAGGCGAATATAGTTTCGTTAGACGAAAACCCTCCGCCGGATCCTAAAGCAACCGACCGCAACGATACCTTCTCAGTTGTAAGCCCTCCGCACCGTTCGACATCTACAAGTATGAGCTGGTCGCAGTACTACTGCTATTGGGTAGCGGATTGGGTATGGATCGAAAACTGGGTCTGGATACCAAATATGGTAAGGTATGAGAAAACCAATGAAGACGGGACCAAATCCTACTATTGGGTGAATAACGGGCATTGGGAAGATCATGGCTATTGGGAGGATCAGGGTGATTGGGAATTCGGAATAAAAACTTACTCTGCATCCATGAAAGCGAATATGACGATCACGCCCGATGAAAAGAATCCTACAAGAGTCGGCAGAACGATTAAATCGGGCTACGGCTACAATGAGCTCGTTACAGCATCTGTCAGCGGATTCGGCGAACATACCGATATTCAGAATGCGGTCACATACTTCCCGGAGTTTGGGTATACAAGGTATTGGAGACTGCTTGAAAAGGGTCCTGACGGATATGAGTTCAAGAAGAACGAGTACAGTACCTACAATAACCGGACGCACTTCACGCCCGTATGGTATCCCGACGGAACATATACCGCATATACATGGGTGCTTGACTGCTGGACTCCCGCGGGAATGCTGTCCGCAGACCTTACAGACAGCATAACGATCAGCGGCAATGTGTACGATGACTGGCATATTGCCAAAACCTATTGAGAAAGGACGAAGAAAATGACATCAAAAAGACTTACGAAAATCATCTATTTCATAATGACAGTCGCCGTAATGGCGGCTGTCTTTGCTTTTCCCGCATATGCCGAGGGCGGCAGCGTATCTCAGGCTATAGAGGGAACCTGGTCAACCGCTTCCGGCGAGATCAAGGCAGTTGTTGATAATGTGGTTTTCCCGATAATCGATGTTATCCTCGCAATATTCTTCTTCGGCAAGCTGGGTATGAGCTTCTTTGACTACCGCAAGAGCGGTCACTTTGAGTGGACAGGTCCCGCGATACTGTTCGCGAGCCTTGTATTCATGCTGACGGCTCCTCTGTATATCTGGACGATAGTGGGGATATGAGCTATGACCTTTTTCGCGCAGGAACTTAAAAAGATCGCAGACAGGAGTGAGCTTATCTGCGATCCAAAGTATGTAGGGAGAGTCTGTATGTTCAGGCTCTCCGATGATATTACTGGAAAAATGGAGTTTGCGACTGAGGGTGTACAGGGCAATTTCAGCGCCATTAAAATAACCCTTTTCAACCGAAAAGAAGGAGTTATTGATACGCAGAAAACATCCCTTGTCGATATCATAGGTATGAAACCGCTCGGCAAAGACAGAAGCTCTCCGATAAGGTCTGAGACCGAGCCGCATATATGGATATACGGAAAGGAAGAATGGTACGGCTTTACTCCCACCGATGAAGATTACAGTGCAATGGCTCAGTCAGCGGACGATTACATCGGTATGTTCGCCGATTTGGAGCAGGATGAGACGATGGATATGGGTATGTGATACATCATTTTCATAAGGTGAGGTGATCAATTGTTTTCACTTGATTTTTCGGTCGATCAGATATTCGAAATGATGTTCGACTGGATATATCAGCAGGTCGTTTCGCTGCTCGGAAATGTCTTCGCGGCTATGAATATCATGGGTGCTGAGTTATTCAACCAACCATGGGTAAAACAAATAGTCGCGTTATTCTCAAATATCGGCTGGTGTCTGTTTCTGGCAGGAATTATCGTAGCGCTGTTCGAGTTTGCCATAGAATATCAGAACGGTCGCGCAGATCCGAAATCTCTCGCACTGAACATAATAAAAGGCTTTTTCGCGGTTAATCTGTTCACGGTCGTCCCGGTGAAACTCTACGAAATGACAGTTGCTATGCAGTATATGATGAAAACTGATATGACCGGGTTTATAAAGATTGATCCGGAAAAGAATATCATCGAGCTCCTGATAGAGACCAAGGAGATGGAGATCTTTGGAACGATAATGTCAGCGCTCATAACCATAATGATGGCATACGCGGTGATAAAGGTGTTCCTCGCGTCGCTCAAACGCGGCGGAATACTGCTGATACAGATAGCGATAGGCTCGCTGTATATGTTCAGCGTTCCGAGGGGTTACACGGACGGACTTGTGATGTGGATAAAGCAGGTCACAGCACTGTGTGTGACCACATTCCTGCAGTCAACGATGCTGATATGCGGACTGATACTGTTTGAGGACACATGGATGCTCGGACTCGGGGTTATGCTCGCAGCAGCTGAGATACCGAGAATAGCAGGTAACTTCGGACTTGAGACCGCGGCAAGACCTAATCTGAACGGTGTGATAAACACAGCGCAGTCGGCAGTTCACCTTGTCAGCATGGTCGCGAAGTAAGGGGGACAGTATGAAACAATATATTTATCCGGATAATCTGAAAGGCGCACCGATGCTGTTCCTCTGGCGGCTCAAAGACCTCGCAAAGATCGGTATCGGTGCTCTGGTAGCGGTATTCGCGCTTGTTGAGACAGGCTTCACGATACCGCTTGTATTGACAATAGCTTACGGATTCCTTGCGATACGGCTCGATGATACATCAATACTTGATTTTCTGCGATACGCGGTAAATTACTTTTTCATCGAACAGCAGGAATACCGTTGGCAGACCCGGAAAGGAGACTCTTAATTGCAAACAAAAAAACAACAGAAGATCGCCGAACAGAAGCATAAAGCAACACAGCAGCTAATCGGCATTGAGGACATAACCGAACACTCGTTAAAGACAGGCTTGAACACCGAGCTTGTCTTTTTTTCTATCAAACCGAGCAACATCTCGGTGCTGTCCGAAGAAGCTCTCGGAGCAAAGATATATGCCCTGATGACCGTGCTCAAGGGTGTGACCGAGATCGAGCTCGTGTGTACGAACAGCCGTGAGAGCTTCGAGAGCAATAAGGCATTTATAAAAAAGCGCATTGCTGCGGAGGATAATCCGGCTGTTCGGGCGCTGCTGGAGCGCGATGCTGTTCATCTCGATCATATTCAGGCGCAGACAGCTACCGCACGTGAATTCCTGCTCCTGGTAAGAACAAGGAATCTTAAGGAAAAGGAGCTGTTCGCGCATCTCAACCGTGTCGAGAAGATCGTTCTCGAAAACGGCATTACGGTCGCTCGACTCGGTAAGGACGGGATAAAGACGCTTCTTGCGGTGTATTTCGAGCAGAATACTACAAACGAAAAATTCGAGGACATTGACGGAGAAAGGTGGATGAACTAATGGGTGATAAAATAAAGCTGAATGTGACTATGAAATGCAAAGCGGATTCGTACAGGCAGGCTAACAACCTTTGCGTTGTCGAGGAAGTGGTCCCGATACCGGACGGCGACTTCATGGAGATGGCGACATACCCCTGCAGGGATAATCCATATATATCGGCACATAAGGACTCTATGTTCGCCGATTCTGAGGCGATGCACTGTGTGCTGTTCATAGCCGAGAAACAGGGTGACGGTTTTCTTGTGGAATGCGAGGGATATGACTACGCGCGGTATTCGCAATATATCTCTCACGCGGCGGATATCGTTGCGGGACAGAAATTGAAGCTGAAAGAGGCTTACGATAACCTGTACAATGCGTTGGACACAAATCTGTTCTTCCTTGTCACCGAGTCACGAGCAGAGCCAAATTACAAGATACCCATAGACGCGGTGGTCGATACCCCATATATTCAGGAGTGCCTTTTAGACCTTGCTCGCGGCATAATAGGTCAGCATCCCGAGTTTTCGGATATAAAGCTTACGGAAAAAGACAGGATAGTGACAATAGCCGGTGACAAATATGATACCCTTCGTCTCATAAGTCCGCTTCGTGTGGATACAGAACGGTTAATAATCAAAGTCGCCGTTGAACCGCAGGACGCTTTGAAATATGAACAGCTCATTAATAACGAAATCGATGCGGATATCACTATGTCGATACATTTCGGCCTTATGGAGAATTGTCTCGAGAGATCTCTTTGCGATAAGATCTATTCCGCTATTCCAAGTGTTGAAGTGATAAACGGTGAACTTGTCGGTGTTACGACCGTAAAGCTGACGGAACCGCTTGACGATCAGGATATGGAGATGCTCAAGGAATTCGTCACCGAGCAGTATTCGCAGGAATGGGGAAAGCGTTTTTATGAGAAAGGCTTGTATTACGGTGATGATCGCATATATGTCGGTTTCGGCAACGCTGATGATTATCAGATCATGACCGAAGAAGAATGGGAACAGTCGCAGGACGAAGGTCTTGCTCTGCAGCAGTAAGGAGATGTGAATATGAGTGAAAATAAACTTGAAACCGCTGTTGCAGGGAGACTTGCGGATATTATCGATGAAATGAAAGGTGCTAACGATTATTGCCTTTCCTATGAGCAGTTCATGTCAGACGAGAAAATCGCGGAGTGTGTGATCGACTGCGCTAAGCAACTTGCGCAGAATCGTCCGGAGTTTTCGGGACTCTCGATAGATCTCGGGAACGGCTTCGTGGAATTCGGACAGGCAGAGCTTAAGACCGTCCGCCTCATATCCCCGCTCAGGATAACGACTTACGATGAAGATTACGGCAATGACGAGAGTCTGTCAATGACTCATGCGGCTTGTTACAGGCACTATATCAACAATGCTATAAGCGAATATATGATGGACGAAGAAAAAGAACGCGGACTTATGAACTGGTATGACCGGAGCGATTCCATAAACAACAAGGTCTATTCCGCTTTCCCGAGCGTAGAGAAAATAGACGGTAAGCTTATGGGAGTAACGACGCTCCGTGTTCGCGGAGAACTTACCAACGAAGAACAGAACGCCTTAAACAATTATCTGTCCGGTCAGTACAGTGACGGCTGGGGCGAGGGCTTTGAGCAGCGTGAAATTGAAACCGGCGACCGTGACTGCCCGGAAATATATGTCAGCTTCTGGAATCCGGATGATTTTGAGTTTACTGTAGAGGACGAGCAGCAGCCCGAACAGGGTCTGTCGATGTGAGGTATATATGCAGAAGAAAAAGATAAATATCAAGGAACAGCACTTCGCGACCAGAAACAACAAGGACTTCATAGATATGATCGCCCCGTCCGTCATTAAGTTCTTCACCGATTATTTCATCTGTGGGAACACATTCCGTTGTGTGTGGGCGCTGCGCGAATACCCGACATCGACCTCGGAACAGGCTATTCTCCGCTATCTCGGAGAAAAAGACGGCGTGACGCTTCACATCTATACCCGTCATGTCACAGCCGCCGAGGAAAAGAGGATCATAGCCAACGCAGCCAATAAAAACAGGCTTCAGCGTACTTCCACAAATGACTTACAGCAGACGGTCACTGCCGAGAACAACTTACAGGATGTGACACAGCTTGTCGCGGATATGCACAGGAACCGTGAGCCCTTGCTCCATGTGGCTGTATATATTGAGATCATAGCCGACAGCCTCGATAACCTGCGGAATATGCAGACCGAGGTGCAGACGGAGCTTGTGCGCTCCAAGCTGAATGTCGATAAGCTGATGCTCAGGCAGCAGGCGGGATTTACCTGTGTGATGCCGTCCGGCAGGAATGTGTTCAAGGAACAGTTCGAGCGTGTTCTCCCCGCGTCATCTGCGGCGAATCTCTATCCGCTGTCATTCAGCGGTAAGACCGATGAGAACGGCTTCTATCTAGGGCGCGATAAGTTCGGCTCGAATATTATCGTTGATTTCGACAAGCGCGCTTCTGACAAGACCAATGCCAACGCCCTTATACTCGGTAACTCAGGTCAGGGTAAGTCGTACCTGTTGAAACTGATACTTTGCAATCTCCGTGAAAGCGGAAAGAGCATCATTTGCCTTGACCCCGAGCTCGAATACAAGGAACTGACCGCCAACCTCGGCGGCTGTTTTATTGACCTTATGGACGGTCAGTACATCATCAATGTTCTGGAACCGAAGTCGTGGGATGACGGCAGCTCCGATGACGGCGAGGAAATACCCGAAGCGTTCAAAGCCAAGACCAAGCTCAGTCAGCATATATCCTTCCTGCGCGATTTTTTCCGTTGTTACAAAGACTTCACGGACAGAGAGATCGACACGATAGAGATAATGCTGCTCAAGCTGTATGAGAAGTTCGGAATATCCGATAACAGCGACTTCTCCCGGTTCAAGGCTACCGATTACCCTGTGCTTTCCGATCTGTATGAGCTGCTGGAAAGCGAATACAAGAATTATGATGCGAAGAAGAAAAATCTGTACGATGAGAAAACCTTACAGAATATATGCCTCGGACTTCATTCCCTTTGCATGGGCGCGGAGAGCAAATTCTTCAACGGCTATACGAATATATCCGATGACAAGTTCGTGACCTTCGGTGTCAAGGGACTGTTACAGGCATCAAAGAATATCCGCAATGCGCTGCTTTTCAACGTTCTGTCATATATGTCGGACGAGCTTCTGACCAAAGGAAATACCGTAGCGAGCCTTGACGAGTTCTACCTGTTCTTGTCCAATCTCACGGCTGTGGAGTACATCAGAAACTTCATGAAGCGTGTTCGGAAAAAGGAATCCTCGGTCATACTGGCATCGCAGAACCTCGAAGATTTCTGTCAGGAACACATCAAAGAGCTGACAAAGCCGCTGTTCTCGATACCGACACATCAGTTCATCTTCTATGCTGGCGCGGTAGATGCAAAGTTCTACACAGACACATTACAGCTTGAAAACTCGGAATACTCGCTCGTCAGATACCCGCAGCGCGGAGTGTGCTTGTACAAATGCGGTAACGAGCGCTACTGTCTCTGCGTGACTGCTCCGCAGTACAAGGCGGCGCTGTTCGGCTCGGCGGGCGGCAGATAAAACAATACGGATAGAGCTGTCAGAAACGACGGCTCCTTCCGCTGGAGGTGAAAAAATACGATACAGGATCAGAAGTTCGGCGTGGAGATAGAGCTGACCGGAATCACAAGACAAACTGCTGCGGAAACGGTTGCCGATTATTTCAATACCACATACTCTCATGTCGGTGGAGCATATGATCCGTATGCTGTTCATGACAGCAGTAATCGGACATGGAAGTTTGTATATGACGGCAGTATTGACTGCAAGGACAGAAACGGTAATCCGCAAGGCAGAGACTATTCTGTTGAATTTGTTACCCCTATCTGTACCTACGATGATATCCCCGTTATACAGCAGATCGTCAGAGAACTCAGGCACAAAGGCGCAATCGCCGACAAAAGCTGTGGAATCCATATCCATGTAAACGGCGCGCCCTATGACGCGAGGTCGCTCCGGAACATAACGAATATCATGCGTTCCAAAGAAGACCTGATATATAAGGCTTTGAAAGTTAATCCCGACCGTGAGCATACATACTGCAAAAAAGTAGATGAAGATTTCCTTGAGGAACTCAACCGTAAGAAGCCTAAAACACTCGAAAAGATACAGAAGATCTGGTATCACGGGAATGACGGC
>JAEEJW010000201.1 GCA_016282095.1 Ruminiclostridium sp.
CGAGCTTTCCGGCGGTCAGAAGCAGAGAGTGGCAATTGCGCGCGCGATAGCCATGCACCCGGAGATAATACTGTTCGACGAGCCGACTTCGGCCCTTGACCCCACCATGGTAGGTGAAGTCCTTGCCGTTATCAGGAATCTCGCCAAAGAGGGCATGACCATGATGATAGTCACCCATGAGATGAAATTCGCCCGTGACGTATCAAACCGCGTGTTCTACATGGACGAGGGAGGCATCTACGAGGACGGTACTCCGGAGCAGATATTCGAACACCCCAAAAGGGAAAAGACCCGCGTTTTCATCAAGCGGCTGAAACAGCTCTCTATAACGATAGAAACTCTGAACTTCGACTACATAGGCTTCATCTCGAAGATAGAGCAGTTCGGTACGGACAATATGATCGACAGGAATATCGTGCGCAACCTCGAGCTGACCTTCGAGGAGCTTGTTATACAGAACATAGCGCGGTTTGTGGAATTTTCGGACGAGGGGCTTCCGATAGAAATGGTCATCGAGCATTCCGAGGCCGACGGCAGTGCCGGAATGACCATATCCTATCCGGGCAAGCGCTACGATCCCTTCTCCGACGGCGATGAGCTCTCGGCAAAGCTGATAAGCAGACTCGCTTCATCGGTGGATTACAGCTATGAGGAAAAGAACAAAGTACATATAGAATTTGCGTGAACGGCACCGCAGCCTTTGCAGAAGGTCTGAGCATGATCGTGCTGCTGAACGGAAAACGAAAGGAACAAAGAGATGGCGGAAGAAACATCGGCGGTCTACAGGCAGAAATCACTTGACAGAATAGCGTCCCCGGAACAGCTGACGGATTATCTCCGTGTGACTTCTCCGGGTATATGGGTCGTACTCATAGCGGTAATAACTATGCTGCTCGGGCTGGTGGCATGGAGTATAGCCGGAGAGCTTGAAACGACAAGAAACGGAGCCGCGGTCGTAGAAAACGGAACGGCGGTAATACTGACCTCCGACAGCGGCGGAGAAATAAGATCCGGCATGACTGTGCGTCTCGGAAAATCCGAGTTTGTGATATCCGCGGTGGAGACAGACAGCTACGGCAGGACGCTGGCATACGCCCCGGTATCGGTCGCTGACGGAAAATATGATGTTAAGATAGTCACGGAAAAGGTGCATCCGATACAGTTCCTTTTTGTGTGACAGAGGTCTGGTATGAGTAAAAGAAAGAGGAAGATAAAGCCTACCGTGACGAAGGGCGCCGCCAAGGTACCCGTGATAATGCAGCTTGAAGCGCTGGAATGCGGCGCTGCGGCGCTTGCCATGGTAATGGCTTACTACGATAAATGGGTGCCGCTGGAGCAGGTAAGACTGGACTGCGGAGTATCCCGCGACGGCTCCAACGCCCGGAATGTGGTGCTGGCCGCGCAGAATTACGGTTTCAGCGTGAAAGCATACAAGCGTTCACCGGATGCGGTGCGCGAAGAGGGAGCGTTTCCCTGCATAATCCACTGGAATTTCAATCATTTCGTGGTGCTGTGCGGATTCAAAGGAAAGTACGCCTGCATAAACGATCCGGCCCGCGGCTTTGTAAAAGTTTCTCCCGAAGAGTTTGACAATGCGTTCACCGGTGTTGTTATAGTACCCGTTCCGGGCGAGGATTTCGAGCCGGGCGGCAAGCGCAGGAATATGCTGGATTTTGCGAAAAAAAGGCTTGTGGGCGCGGGAGCGGCCGTAGCGTTCGTCATGCTCACAACGGTGGTGACTTCTCTGTTCGGCATAATCAACCCGATAATGTCGAAGATATTCATGGACAGACTGCTGACCGGGATCAACAGCGACTGGCTGATGCCGTTCATAGGCGTTATGACCGGGATTGCGGCATTACAGATCATCATCGCGTGGGTGAATGCCATATATAGCCTTAAGATAAACGGCAAAATGACGGTCATAGGCAGCACCACATATATGTGGAAGGTGCTCTGTATGCCTATGGAGTTCTTCTCACAGCGTATGGCGGGCGATATACAGACCCGTCAGGAGACCAACGCCAGCATAGCGGGAACGCTTGTGAACACGTTTGCGCCGCTTTTGCTGAACACGGCCATGATGGTATTCTATCTCGTTATAATGCTGACGCAGAGCGTCCTTCTGACGGCTATCGGCATAAGCACGCTGGTACTGAACATCATTATGTCACGCATCATTTCCGAAAAACGCGTGAACATCACCCGCGTAATGCAGCGTGACGAGGCGAAGCTCGCCTCCACCACCGTGGCGGGTATAGAAATGATCGAAACGATAAAGTCCAGCGGCGCGGAAAACGGCTTCTTCCAGAAATGGTCGGGCTATCAGGCGTCGGTGAACTTACAGGCGGTAAAGACCGCGAAAACGAACAGCTATCTCGGTATGATACCCGCGTTTTTGTCTACACTGGCCAATTATGCCGTAATGGTGCTCGGCATATGGTTCGTGATGAACGGCAGATTCACACTGGGTGCGCTGCAGATGTTCCAGGGGCTTCTGGGCTCGTTCATGGCACCTGCGATGACGCTGATAACGGCAGGACAGACTATACAGGAGATGCGCACACAGATGGAGCGTGTCGAGGATGTCATGCAGTACCCGTCTGATGAGAACGTGATCGGCGGGGCAGAGGATAACGGCAGTTTCGAAAAGCTGAAAGGCGGCATTGAGCTGAAAAACGTCACATTCGGCTATTCGAAGCTGGATGAACCGCTGATAAAGGATTTTTCGCTGACCATAAAGCCCGGCGGCAGAGTGGCATTCGTCGGGACCTCGGGCTGCGGCAAATCGACGCTCTCGAAGCTGATCTCGGGACTTTACAATCCGTGGAGCGGCGAGATACTCTTTGACGGAAAGCCCCGCTCGGAGTATGTGCGTGAGGTCATGACCGGCTCGATAGCGGTCGTCGATCAGGATATCACGCTGTTCGAAGGCACGGCAGCAGACAATATTAAGATGTGGGACGAGTCCATTCAGGACTTTGAAATGATACTTGCCGCGCGCGATGCGCAGATATATACCGATCTTATGGAGCGCGAGGGCGGCTACAGATGTGAGCTGACTTCGGGAGGCCGGAACCTTTCCGGCGGCCAGAGACAGCGAATGGAGATCGCGAGGGTACTTGCACAGGATCCGTCTGTGATAATACTTGACGAAGCGACCTCGGCGCTTGACGCAAAGACCGAATACGATGTCGTAAACGCGATAAAGGACCGCGGCATAACCTGTATAGTTATCGCACACCGGCTTTCGACCATACGCGACTGCGATGAGATAATAGTGCTTGACTGCGGAAAAGCAGTTGAACGCGGCACTCACGACGAACTCATGGCGCTCGGCGGAACCTACACCGAATTGGTAACAAACGAATAACTCAGAAGGAGAATAAACCTTGGGGTGGTTTGAAGAACAGATAAAGGAAAGGCGCAACAGGGATCAGCAGATATTTGAGGATTCTATGATCCGTGTCGCTGGAATCGTCCTCGGCGGAAAGACTGCGGCCAGAATAAGCGACGACAGGATAATAACCAAGCAGGCTATTGACGATATACTTAAATATTACCATTTCAAGCCCGTTGAGATACCTGGATCGATCGGAACGCATGAGGAGCAGCTCGAATACTGTCTGCGCCCCCACGGCATAATGAGACGCTCGGTCATTCTTGAAGATAACTGGTTCAAAGACGCCAACGGCCCGATCATGGCCTATATGAAGGAAGGCGGCGAACCTACGGCTCTGCTCCCCTATAAGCTTTACGGCTACTACTACACAGACCGTGCCACGGGTAAGAAAGTCCGGCTGAACGCGAAGACGGCAAAGCTCTTCGGACGGGAGGCATACTGCTTCTATAAACCGCTTCCTCAGCGCAGTATCGGTGTGCATGATCTCCTGCACTATATGAAGGATTGTCTCAATGTGAGCGATTATGTGCTGCTGCTGTTGGCGGCGCTGTCTATAACGGGTGTGGGCATGGTAATGACACGCATTACCAAGGCGCTGACAGGTCCGGTGATCTCGGGCGGCAGTATAAAAATGCTCATCGGTATTGCGATATGCATGGTCTGCACCGCGGTGACGACACAGCTTATGACTTCGGTGCACAGTCTGCTGAACACAAGGGTACAGACAAAAACCTCGCTTGGCATACGTTCGGCAATGATGATGAGGGTAATGAGCCTTCCGGCGGGCTTTTTCCGTCAGTACAGCGCCGGTGAGCTCACCAAACGCTCGGCTTCCGTGAACCAGCTCTGTGAGCTGATCCTTACGATGATGCTGGGTACGGGTCTCACATCTGTTGTGTCGCTGCTTTACATAACGCAGATATTCGACTACGCACCGTCACTGGTGCTTCCTTCGCTGGCGATAATACTTGTGACGGTGATATTCAGTACCGTATCTTCGTTAGTACAGGTAAGCATAAGCAAGAAGCACATGGAGCACACCGCCAAGGAATCCGGTATGACCTACGCCATGATAAGCGGCGTACAGAAGATAAAACTGGCGGGTGCGGAAAAGCGTTTCTTCGGCAGGTGGCTGAATACATATTCCGAGGGCGCCGAGCTTATTTACGCGCCGCCTATGTTCATCAGGGTCAACAGCGTCATAACGCTCGCCATTAACCTCGCATCAAATATTCTGCTCTATTATCTCGCCGCGAAGAACGGTATCGGTCAGTCGGATTACTACGCGTTCACGGCGGCATACGGTGCCGTGATGGGTGCGTTCGCTTCCCTTGCGGGCATAGCTCTTTCACTGGGCAATATAAAGCCGATACTGGAAATGGCAGAGCCTTTCCTCAAGGCGGAGCCCGAGACCTCCGACAACAAGGAGATAGTCACAAGGCTGTCCGGCGGCATTGAGCTCAATAATGTATGTTTCCGCTACGGGGAAAATCTGCCGTATATTGTCAATGGCCTCTCTCTGAAGATAAAGCCGGGGGAATATGTGGCGATAGTCGGCAGGACAGGCTGCGGAAAATCGACACTGATGCGCCTGCTGCTCGGATTTGAAAAGCCCGAAAAGGGTGCGGTATATTACGACGGCAGGGATATCAACCGTCTCGATCTCAGTTCGCTCAGGCGTAAGATCGGCACTGTTATGCAGAACGGCGGGCTGTTTCAGGATGATATCTTTTCAAATATAGTCATTTCCGCGCCGCATCTCACGCTCCGCGATGCATGGATGGCTGCTGAAAAGGCGGGCATAGCGGACGATATCCGCCGTATGCCCATGGGTATGCAGACCATTGTATCCGAGGGACAGGGCGGTATTTCCGGCGGACAGAAGCAGCGCATCATGATAGCGCGCGCTATAGCTCCGAAGCCGAAGATACTGATGTTTGACGAGGCGACCTCCGCGCTTGACAACAAGACTCAGAAGCGGGTCTCCGAGGCGCTTGACGCCATGGGCTGCACGAGGATAGTCATAGCTCACCGCCTTTCCACCATACGCCACTGTGACAGGATACTCGTTCTTGACGGCGGCCGCATCACCGAG
This sequence comes from Ruminiclostridium sp., assembly GCA_016282095.1. Taxonomy (GTDB): domain Bacteria; phylum Bacillota; class Clostridia; order Oscillospirales; family Ruminococcaceae; genus Ruminiclostridium_E. The sequence continues at coordinate 5,499 of JAEEJW010000201.1, forward strand.
GACGGTACCTACGAAGAACTTATCGCGAAGAACGGTTTCTTCGCGGAACTGGTCAGACGTCAGAGACTTGATCTGGGGCAGGACGATCAGGAAAAATAACATAGCGTTCGGGCAGCATCAAGGTGCTGCCCAGATTTTATAGTGATATTTGACAACTGTAGCGTCTCCGGTTTGTGCAGATATACAAAAATCGGAAAATAAATTGAAATACACATGATAAATTCGTATAATATAATTAGGTATGCAATTCTGCTTTCGGCAGTAACAGAGAAGGATATGACCGGAAATACGTAAGAAACGGTTACGGGTATTGAATGCAGAAGTACGGCACTGTGAAGATAAAGGAATGAATATATGGATATCAAGGTAAAAGAACTTGAGACCGATGCATCGGTCGATGAACTGAACAATGTAATATCATTCGTCGGTGAGACTCTCGAAGCGGCTGACTGCCCGATGAAGACACAGATGAAGATCGAGCTGTCGGTAGAGGAGATATTTGTCAATATCGCGAGCTATGCCTACGCTCCCGGTACCGGAAAAGC
>JAEEJW010000202.1 GCA_016282095.1 Ruminiclostridium sp.
CGTAGTAGAGCTTACTTATAATAGTTTCCATAAATGTTTTCCTCCGTTATGTCAAGGCTTATACTTTATAATATCTGTTCTGAGCTTGCCTTTACAATAATTTTCAGAAAACTTCTCGCACACTATTTAGCTTCACAAAAGTTTTCCCCCGGGCTCGAGCGTCAGCGACCATACTCGAGCGTCAGCGACTCACTCGAGCGCGGAGCGCGATCACTCTTCGTCGGGCTGATCGAACTGGCTGGGGTGGCGGGTGAAGAAATCGACACGGGGCTCGAGGAATTTTAGTTTGCTGTCCTTGCAGCCGGTGAAGGCCGAGATCGGCTCGAATATCTTATCCCAGCTCCAGAAGCTGTCATCAAGCTGCAGATACTCGAGTATCATCTCGGTGCCTTTGGGAGCCATGGGGTGCAGGAGCACCGCGGCCGTTCTTATCATATGGAACACGTTGATAAGTGTCTTCCTGCGCAGGTCGCTGTCTTCGTTCCTGTCCGCGTCACCGAGGTTCTTCACCATGTACTTGCTGGCCTTGCGGATATAGCTGTCGAGAACGTAAGTTGCCTGGTGGAACTCAAATCTGTACATGAAGCGCTCATAGTCGAGTATGGCTTTCTTCGCGTCCGCGAGCACCTGCTCGTCAATGTCGCCCACAGGCATCATTCCGTCATAATACTTCTGCGTCGTGTAGAAGCAGGTACGGATTATGCGGTTGAATACGTTGGAGAGCAGAAATCCGTCCTTGACTACAGGGTCGGGCTGTCCCGCCTCTTCGCTGTCGGGCTTTATCGTCGGGTCGAGGGGTTTCGGGTTGAAACTTACGCTGCGCTGACCGAGAGCAAGTCCGAGGAAGTGCATACGAAGCTGCTCCGCAGTGTAGTAATCAAGCAGCTCGTCCGCCATGGGAGGCTTGATATCGCTGGAGCTGGAAGCCTTCGCGTTCAGGAACAGTATGTGATTGTTGGCGCAGAGTATGGGGAGCTGCATCTGACCATCCGGCGGGTCGGAAAGATTGCCGTCCCTGCCCTGAAGCGCCATGAACATAGCCATTTCGGCAACGCCGTAGAAGTAAATATTGTCCGCGCCGATGAACTGATAGACCTCGGCATCCTTGCTGCACCAGAAGTCGCGCCATTCTTCGCGGTCTCTGCCGCGGTTCTCAAGCACCGCTTCGGTGAAGGATATCGGCGCCCACAGGGATTCCGGCCATACCCATACCGTAAGGGGCTCCTCGTTCTCGAGAACAGGCGCGGGAACGCCCCACTCGATATTGCCGGTAAGTCTGAACGGCACAAGAGTCTTGCCGGTGCGGAAGCGCACCCCGTTGGCGGAGAGAACTTCGCAGGCCTTGTTCATTTCGTCCAGCTCGGTGAATTTTACGGTGAATGAGGGCTTCTTCGGTTCCTCGATGAACTCATGCTCCGGCATCTGTGGTTTCAGCTCGTTGTACTTTTCAAGATATTCGTTCTTGATGTAGATAACGGGGTCTTTCAGGAATTCGTCAATCGTTCTGGTGACAAGAGGCCGAACGTTCTTCTGCTTCTGTATGCGGGCGACATATTCCTTCATAAGCCCGTTGTACGCAGGAAGATCGAAGTACCAGTTGTACACGTCCTTCATAACCGGAGTCTCGCCGGTGACGGTGCTCTTGGGGTCGATAAGGTTCTCGGGCATATACTGATGTCCGAGGTCGCACTCGTCGGCGTATGCTTTTTCCGAATTGCACCCGTCAACAGGGCATTTTCCAATTACCTGTCTGCCGTTCAGGAAGCAGCCTGCTTTCTCGTCATAGAACTGCTTGGTGCTTATGCGGCGCAGGTGTCCGTTTTCGTAGAGCCTGCGTATGAACCGGTCGGACATCTCGTTGTGTATCTCGGCGGTACGGTCAAGTCCCGACGCGCCGAAGATGTCAAGGCTTATCATATAGTCGTCGAGAGTCTTTTTCTGCGCATTGTGGTTGCCGCGGACAAAGTCGCGGATATCGCCCTTGAAGTCCCCGTTCACCGTGAGCTTTCTGTAAGCCTCGGCAATAGGGGAGCCGTAGCAGTCGGTGCCGGACACGAATATTACATTATCCTTGCCGATGCGGTCACGCAGGAATCTCGCATAAACGTCCGCGAACACGAAAACGCCGCCGATATGTCCGAAGTGCAGAGTTTTGTTGCCGTAGGGCATACCGCCTGTTATCACGGCGCGTTTCGGCCACTCCGGGCGCGGTATTTCATGCGGGACGAAGTTGTTTTTATCTTTTCCCATTTCTTTTATTCCTCCGAAGAATCATGTTTATTTTTATTGCCTTGTACCGCGAATTTTATCATGTGTACCGTATATCCCGTTGAGGCGGTCATAATGGCTGCTGTCGTCAGCCACAGCAGGATCGGTTCGGCTGCGGAATATTTGTACCCGTCGAAAAAAAACATACATATTATAATATACACCGGCAGCTTTGACAAATATCCCGTGACGGCAAGCGCCGCCGCGGCTTTGGGGTGACTGTTGCGGTGAAATATGAACGACACGATCGTAAGGATAACGCCGAGCCCCCACGATGACAGATATTTTCCGGCCGACAGCCAGAACAAGCCGTCCGTGAACATCACTTTATCCTCGCAAGGCTTGTTTCAAGACGCTTTATGCTCTCGTCCTTACCGAGTATCTCCATAAGTTCGGTAGCGCCGCCGGGAGTTACCGCGAGACCGGACACGCCTATGCGTATCGCCCACATAACGGCACCCGCCTTGACGCCTTTTTCCTCGGCTATCGCTTTGAGAAGCTCGAACAGAGCGTCGTTGCTCCAGTCAGTGACTTCACGGAGCTTCGGAAGCGCGTACTCTATGATATCCGCGCACTGCTCGACGGTGGTCTTGTTCTTCTTGTTTACGAAGAGCTCCTTGTCGTAGTCCGGCAGACCCTTGACGAACTCCGCCTTCTCGTTTACCTCGGGGAATACCGAGATACGGGTCTGCACCAGCTTAGCCAGCTTCTCGTTGCCGGCGAACGCCGCCAGCTCTTCGCTGTAATAGGGCTTCGCCTTCGCCATGAACTCGTCAAGCGGCATCTCCTTGATATAATGGCTGTTGTACCACAGCAGCTTGTCGTAGTCGAATACAGCCGGAGACTTGCTTATTCCCTCGATAGAGAATATCTTTTCGAGCTGTCCGAGCGTGAAGAACTCCTCGTTCGTGTCCTTGGGACACCAGCCTGTGAACGCCATATAATTAATTATCGCATGGGGCAGGTAGCCGTTGGCGCAGAGCTCCTGGAAGCTGACGGAACCGTGGCGCTTAGAGAGCTTGCTGACGTTGCCGTCGGCGTCCTTGCCCATGAGCAGGGGCAGGTGGCAGTAAACGGGGCGCTCCCAGCCGAAAGCGTCGTAGAGCAGGACGTATTTCGGAGTGGAAGTAAGGTACTCACTGCCGCGGACAACGTGGGTCACGCCCATGAGATGATCGTCGATAACGTGGCAGAAGTTGTATGTCGGGAAGCCGTCGGCTTTTATGAGTATCTGATCCTGCATTTCGGCGTTCTCTATCTCGATGTGGCCGAAAACGCTGTCATCGTAGCCCGTGCTGCCTTCAAGCGGCATTTTCTGGCGGATAACGAAGGGCTTGCCTTCCGCCAGGTTCTTGTCGATCTCCTCCTGCGGCAGATCGCGGCAGTGACGGTCGTAACCCGCACCCAGGTCTCCGTCCTCATGGAGCTTTTCGAGACGCTCCTTGGAGCAGAAGCAGTAATACGCTCCGCCCTTTGCGATAAGCTCCTTCGCGTACTTCATATAGATGTCCTTGCGCTCACTCTGGACGTAGGGACCGTTGGGACCGCCGATGTCGGGACCTTCGTCGTGGGTTATGCCGGTCATTTCAAGGGTCTTGTAGATGACATCGACTGCGCCTTCTACCAGTCTTTCCTGATCGGTGTCCTCGATGCGCAGTATGAATTTGCCGTTGTTTGCACGCGCCAGCAGGAACGCGTACAGCGCCGTGCGCAGATTGCCTATGTGCATGAAGCCCGTGGGGCTCGGTGCGAATCTTGTTACAAAATTATCTGACATTTTTTCATATTCCTTTCGGAGAGCATACTTTTATAGATAACATTATATTCCAAATTATATGGTTTGTCAAGTATGCACGGGGCCTGCGCGTCTTGACGAACACAAAAAAAGGTGATATAATGTAACGGATAAGGGAGGATACCCTATGAAAAGATTTAAACACACGCTTGTTTCTATAGCCGCGGCTCTGCTGGCTGCCGCGTTTTCTTTCACAGCCTTCGCCGAAGCGCCGGTAAGCGGTGCCGAACCCGCCGACACCGCGCACTCCGATGTGGCGGAAGGCCTTGTGGCAGGCGGTGCCAGGGGCGCCCGGTACTGCCCGGTACTTTATAACAATTCCAACGGACTCCCGACTTCCGAAGCCAACACGGTGCTCCAGACGTCGGACGGTTTTATATGGGTCGGCAGTTACAGCGGACTTATAAGATATGACGGCAACAGCTTCTACAGATTCGAGACGGAAGGTCTTTCCAGCGTTGTAAGCCTGTTCGAGGACTCGCGCGGCCGCCTGTGGGCAGGCACCAACGATAACGGCGTTGTGGTCATGGACAACGGCGTCTTCACCTTCTACGACCAGGCAGACGGCCTGAAGACCTCCTCTGTCCGCAGCATTGCCGAGGACGCTTCCGGTGATATCATCGTCGCTACGAATCTCGGACTTGCGGTGATAGCTCCTGACGGCAGCCTTTCCATATTCGACGACCCGCAGATAACGACAAAGAACATAACGGCGCTTCAGACCGACTCAAACGGCATCATATACGGCATTACGAAGGACGATCTGTTCTTCACGCTCAGTGACCTCAGGATCACCGCGCTGTACAGCGGCAGTCATTTAGGCATAGAGGGAGTAAGGTGCATCTGCCCCGCGGCTTCCACTGACGGCACCGTCTACCTCGGCACAGCCGGCAGCACCATAGTACGCACCAATATGCTCGACGGCATGAACACCCGCTCAGAGCTCGATGTGTCGCCGCTGGTCAGCATAAACAAGATCACCGACCTGAACGGACAGCTTTGGATCTGCGCCGACAACGGCATAGGCTACATCGGCGAGGACGGTAGGTTCACAGAGATAAGCGATATTCCCATGACCAACAGCATCGACGAAATGATCGCCGACAGCGAGGGCAATCTCTGGTTCGCGTCCTCACGGCAGGGAATAATGAAGATATGCGAGAACAATTTCGTCGATGTCAACTTTGCCGCGGGACTTGGTGAAACGGTGGTAAACTCCACCTGCGTACATGGAACAGAACTGTATATAGGCACCGACGAAGGTCTTTATGTACTGTCTCTGCCCGATTACACCCCCGTTTACACGGAGCTGACCGAAAGGCTCACCGGACAGCGCATACGCTGCATCAAGGAGGATTCAAAAGGCAGGCTCTGGCTCTCGACATACGCCGGGCTCTACTGCCTCAACACAGACGGCAGCATCTCGATATTCGGCGCGTCCAACGGTTTTTCGACCAACAAGATCCGTGTGTCCGAAGAGCTTTCGGACGGCCGCATAGCCGTTTCCACCGCTATGGGCATTTACTTCATAAAAGACGGCAAGGTGCTCGACAATGTTTCCGCGGAGAACGGCCTCTCCGACCGCGATATCCTCTGTATCTGCGAGGGTGACGACGGGAAGCTCTATCTCGGCAGCGACGGCAACGGCATCTACATCATGCAGAACAACAGCGTGACCCGCATCAGCAAGGCCGACG
>JAEEJW010000203.1 GCA_016282095.1 Ruminiclostridium sp.
GATGATCTGCGCCGGACGATCTGTAAATGTCTTTATGCGTATTTCGGAATTTTCGTTCTGCCAGCGGACTTTTATACTTCTGTAGCGCTTCACCGGACGCGGACTGCCGATGAGCGAAAGGCAGCCCTCGCTTGTATTGTACGGCTTGTCGCATCTGATGATCTCCGGGTTGAACATCGTCATATATGTTCCGCCGTTGTCAAAAACGATTATGCGCTTCCTCACGCCGATCATATTTGCCGCCATTCCCACGCACGTTTCCTTGTTGGCAGCCAGCGTATCCAGCAGATCGGCGGCGGTCCCGAGATCACCGGCATCCGCCGGCTCCGACTTCATAGCAAGGAACATCGGATCGTGAACAATTTCCCTGACCATAAACTCACCTCTGTTTTTATTCCATGTCCAGCGGCATCTCTCTGTCAGGTGCCGGAAATGCTTTTTCTATCATTTTCAATTCATCATCCGTAAGCTCAATTTTTGCCGCTGCTGCATTTTCAAGCGTGTGTTCTTTTGTCGAACTCTTCGGTATCGCGATAGTGTTGCCGTCGCGTATCGCCCACGTGAGCATTATCTGCTGTACTGTCGCGTTATGCGCAGCCGCGATCTTCTGCAACACCGCATCCGACCATATACCCTGCCGGAGCGTTCCGTTCATCGCAAGCGGACAGTACGCCATAAACGCGATATTGTGTTTTCGCAGATAAGGCAGCAGGCTGTACTCCACGCCGCGCGAACCGACATGATACAAGTCCTGTACCGCAGCGCAATTTCCACTGTGCTTCAGCCGTGACAGTTCGTGCATATCGGAAGTGTCGAAATTCGATACTCCCCATTCGCGGATACGTCCGGCATCTTTCAATTCCTGCAAACAGTTTACGGTCTCGGAAAGCGGTATCGAGCCGCGCCAATGGTACAGATACAGGTCGAGATAATCCGTTCCGAGCCGTTTCAGGCTTTCCTCGCATGAGCGGCGCATATCCCGTTTCCCCGCGTTCTGCGGCAGCACCTTTGACACGATGAACAGGGTTTCGCGGTCATAAGGCTTTATCGCGTCCCCGACCACAAGTTCGCTCCTGCCGTAACCGTACATCTCGGCTGTGTCGATCAGTGTCATGCCGCTGTCAATGCCGGTACGAAGCGCATCGACTTCCCGGTCGTGCAGCTTCGGATCGTCACCGGTATGCCATGTTCCCTGCCCTATCGCGGGAACGGATCTGCCGTTTATATTTACTTGTTTCATAGAAATTCTCCTTTCGGTGCGGTCTGTTTCCGTATTTTATCGGTAATCCTTGTCACAGCAAAACCGGTCTTGTTCCGATACAGGATTTCGCAAGCCGGACACCCGGGAAATCAAGGAAAGGATCTCCGCGGCGCATCCATCATACTGCTGAATATATTCATTATAGCGCGTTCTTACTATATTTGTCAAGCATTATGCACTGTACAGAACAGGTATTGCCGCAGTTACGCGGTAAAAAAATTTTCCGCAGCCTATTGACAGAAGCGAAAAAATATGTTATTATATGTCTTGGTTAGCAGCGGCTTACCAAATATCGGTTAGCCTATGCTTACCACAAAATCATTCCGAAAGGTCGCAGAAAATGTCAAAAGAAGAATATCACAGCTTCGGCAGAAAGCTGGCATTTCATACCGCACCGACACTGCTCGGCATAAAGTGCGCAAGCCTTGTTTCCCTGTCACGTCTCGAATTCGATCTCGGTGTCCATCTTAGCATATTCAACCGCCGCGCATCGGAAAAAGGGCTGAAGATCCGCATAATGCACGTCTGCGACACCCGTTGTGTTCTTCTCGTTTACAATGAGAAAAAGCTGTGCGAACGTCTTCACGAAAAGCAGACCGCGGCAATGCTCGCAGACGAGGGCTATGATCTGCAAAGCGGACCTGAAGCTATGCTCGACAGGCTTTCCCGGAGAATGAAGAACTGCGGATTCCCGCATGAGATCGGCCTGTTTCTCGACTACCCCGCCGAGGACGTGAAGGGCTTCATCGAGAACAACGGCGGGAATTACAAACTGTGCGGATGCTGGAAAGTATACGGTTCGGAGGAACGCGCACGCCGCAAGTTTGAAAACTACGAAAAGTGCAGAAAATTTCTGTGCGATAAATTAAGTGAGGGTCTTGATATTTATACTGCCCTCAGAATTTCATAGGAGGACATTTATTATGGCAGCAGCAGTTATTTACTGGAGCGGTACAGGCAACACAGAGGCAATGGCAAAGGCGGTAGCGGAGGGCGCAGGCGTTGAAGCCGTCAGCGTTTCCGATTTCAGCGGAAATATCGCGGACTACGATGCACTGGGTCTCGGAAGCCCCGCAATGGGTGACGAAGTTCTTGAGGAATCTGAATTCGAGCCGTTCTTCGCCGGGATCGAGGACAAGATAAGCGGCAAGAAGATAGTGCTGTTCGGCTCTTACGACTGGGGTGACGGTCAGTTTATGAGAACATGGGAAGACCGCGTCAGAGCCGCGGGCGCTACGCTCGTCAACGATGCCGGATTCACCGCGAATCTCGAACCGAACGAGACAGAGCTTGCCGAGCTTCGTAAACTTGGCGAGGCTCTTGCAGGATAAGAACATGAGTGTAGTGGTAGTTGGCGGCAACGACCGCATGGCGACAAAATACAAGGAGATCTGCGGAAATTTCAAATGCAAGGCAAAAGTGTTCACGCAGATGCCCGCAGACTTTGAGAGCAAGATCGGCAATCCCGACCTTGTGGTGCTTTTCACGAATACCTGTTCCCACAAAATGGCGCATACCGTCGACAGACGCGCCGAGAAACAGAGTTTTCGTGTAGCGAAGATACACAACGCAAGTGCGAACGCGCTGAAAAGCGTCCTGCGTCAGTATTGTATCTCATAATAATGATACTCTTACCTTATTCTCTCCATTTTCACAGAATTCCTCCGGCAAGTATTTTTGCCGGAGGAATTTTTTGACATCCGGACATTTGACATATCGGGAATTAAGAGATATAATATATACAAGAAAGAAACAAGGAGATAATTAATGACAACCACAAAAGATCTGACCGTCGGCGAACCGGGACAAGTCCTGCGGCGGTTCTGTCTGCCCATGTTCGGGAGCATCATCTTCCAGCAGCTCTACAATCTCGCGGACAGCTTCGTCGCAGGCAAACTGATAGGAGAGGAAGCCCTTGCGTCGGTCGGCAACAGTTACGAGATAACGCTTATTTTCATAGCCTTCGCCTTCGGCTGCAACATCGGCTGTTCGGTCACGGTATCGCAGCTTTTCGGCGCAAAGAAGCTGTCGGAAATGAAAACGGCGGTATATACTTCGCTGTTTTCGACTGCCGCTGTCTGTGCGGTCCTGATGGCAGCCGGCCTGCTTACCGGCGAAACGCTTCTGCGGCTTATACAGACACCGGAAAACATACTTCCCGACTCGCTGCTGTATCTCAACATCTACATATTCAGCCTGCCGTTCGTATTTTTCTATAATGTCTCTACGGGCATATTCTCGGCAATGGGCGACTCGAAAACCCCGTTCATCTTCCTTGCCGCGTCATCCATCGCAAATGTGGGAATGGACATCCTCTTTGTAGCGTCATTCGGAATGGGAGTGGCGGGCGTCGCATGGGCGACCCTGATCTGTCAGGGCGTCAGCTGCCTGCTCGCTGTGGTCGTTGTGCTTAAACGCTTGTCCGGTATAAAAACGGACGGAAAAGTAAAGCTGTTCTCAAAGAAACTCCTCGGCAGGATAGCGTCTGTCGCGGTACCGAGCACATTGCAGCAGAGTTTCATTTCCGTCGGCAACATACTGATACAGGGTGTAATAAACGGCTTCGGTTCAGGCACTATCGCGGGTTATGCCGCAGCCGTGAAACTCAACAATCTCGTGATAACCTCACTCACGACCCTCGGGAACGGCGTTTCCAACTTCACCGCCCAGAATATAGGCGCGGGAAAGAACGAGCGTATAAGCGCAGGGCTCAGGGCGGCGCTGAAACTCGTCTGGGCGCTGTCTGTCCCGATAGCGGTGCTGTATTTCTTTGCAGGCGAGCCGCTTATCCGCGTGTTCATGGACGAACCTACCGACACTGCGGTGCAGACCGGAATAACGTTCTTACGCATAGTTTCCCCGTTCTATGTCATAGCGTCTGTAAAACTGGCGGCTGACGGAGTTCTTCGCGGAGCCGGTCTTATGGGGCGCTTCATGACCGCGACCTTCACCGACCTGATACTGCGTGTAGTGCTTGCTTTCACGCTTTCGCCGGTGTTCGGCTCAACAGGCATCTGGGCTGCATGGCCGATAGGCTGGTGCATTGCCACAGCGCTCTCGGTGACCTTCTACCTCCGGAAATTCGGAGACAGGAGCAGACTTCCGGGAAAGAAAAAAGAATGATCTACCGCTTTTTCTTATACCCGCAGTCGCAGTAAGGGCCGCCCCCCGCAAGAGTGTATTCCCGCACAAAATCGGATGCCCCGCCCGCTTCGGACATGGTGTAGTCAAGCGCGCACATTGCAGGCACAAGATCGTAAAGTCCGAGTTCCTTCATCAGTACGCAGATACCGCATTTCGTGAATCTCATCTCATAGCCGCTGCCGTCGCCGTAGTCCAGGAACTCCGCGTTCCATGAATACGGATTGCGGTCGGCGGCTTTCAGTTTCGCAGTCATCTGCATACCGCGTATATCCTTCGCGGAAAATTTCTTCTTTCCGCTCTGTCTGCAAAACCATTTCATCGCACCTGTCAGCATTGAATTCCGGTAGTATACCGTAAGTTTCTCAACCGCCGGTCTCTGCGGCATCGACAGGCAAAAAGCTGACAGCATGGCGCAGTTCACTATGTTCATTTTAAACCTGTCGGCTTTTTCAAATTCAGGAAGTTTCCCGATTATCTCCGCATATTTCGCTTTTGCGTTTTTCGTGATCTTTTCCGAAGTCTCACGATCGTAACCCAAAACGCCGGCAAGATTATTCCGGAACGATTTGCTGAACAACAGCCACATTCCCGCCGGCATACCCGCATATTTCATTTCGTCTCCTCCTTTATCCCAGTGCTACATCAAGTATCATCATAGCCGTAAATCCTGCCGCGAAAGCTATCGTGCCGATGTTGGAATGTTCGCCCGAAGACATTTCGGGAATAAGTTCTTCGACCACGACATAGATCATGGCGCCTGCTGCGAAGCTGAGCAGATACGGCATCGCCGGAACTATCAGACCCGCCGCGGCTACGGTCAGAAGGGCTCCGAGCGGTTCTACCGCTCCGGAGATCACACCCGCCGCAAACGCCTTGCCCTTGCTCATTCCCTCGGCTTTGAGGGGCATGGAGATTATCGCGCCCTCCGGAAAATTCTGTATCGCTATACCTATTGCCAGAGCAAGTGCCGCCGATGATGACATTCCGCTGCCGTACAGCATACCGGCGTAAACCACTCCCACAGCCATTCCCTCGGGAATGTTGTGCAGCGTCACGGCAAGCAACATCATAATGTTTTTCGGGAGCTTCGATTCAAGCCCCTCCGCCTTGTCGCTGTTCATGTGCAGGTGCGGTATCAGTTTGTCCAGCAGGAGCAGGAACGCTATGCCGAGCAGAAAACCCGCCGCTGCCGGCAGGAACCCGAGTCTTCCCATAGTTTCGGCGCTCTGGTCGATCGCGGGTATCAGCAGGCTCCATACGCTTGCCGCAGTCATTACGCCCGCCGCGAAGCCGGTGAGTATGCGCTGCACCGTTATGCCGAGCTGTTCCTTCATCGGGAACACGCACGCTGCCCCGAGCGACGTCCCGAGAAACGGTATCAATACACCTTGTATCAGTTCTGTCATATTATCACTTCCGTTTTCTTATTATTCAACCCAAAGGTTAGCTTTTGCTAACATTATAGCACGATTTTTACCGCAAATCAAGTCGTTTTTAAAAAAACTCTGGCTTTTCCCTGAAAAACAACGGCACACAGCTGACAAGCGCCGGTCCGGTAGAAAAGAGAAGGTCGCTCAACGGGTTTGTAATAATACACAAAATCGGTTAGCCCAATGTAACTTAAATGCAAAATATCCTACAAACTTCACTGCATAGTATTGACAAAAGAACCCGGGAGTGATATATTTATACCGTTAGCTACCGCTAACGTATTTATTTTAAGGTCGGGTCAGCTGTTGCTAACTATATGAATAATGGTAAAGGAGAGTCACAAGTCAGGGAGATGAACAAGTCAAGGTTAGCGGTCGCTAAGCGCACAGTTTCTGTATTCTGCGTTCTGTGCGCCGTTCTGGCAGCTGTCACAGCGCTTACTTTCAGGGTGTTTGCCGAGGATATCACATATATACCAACATGGGACGAATACAAGGTCGTCAACAGCATCGACGGAAGCAACAAAACCTGGAATATCGTCGCTGACGCCATAGATGACTGTATAGAAGCATCGATAAAGCTGTATAAGTCCGGCGACAAGGAAGCGGCTTATACACCGGCGCTCAATATCTACAATTATTATTACGAGACATCCGGCTTCGAGCGTAATGTCAACGGGTACTCCGGCTCCGATGTCAGCAAAGCGGAGCTGCAGTTCAAGACCGCAAGGAAAGCGGTGAAAAAGGATCTCGGAGAAGAAACGGTCGTTGCCGAATTCGTAAAGCTCAGTGAAATACTTCACCAGCAGGCAAATCATCTTGACGGCCTGGGCGATTCAGGCGAAAGCGCATTTAACAACGACGGTACAAGAAAGACCGTGAGCCTGTCCGCTCCCGCTCCCGCCGCAGATGCGGCTGACGCGGCAGAAACCGCTCCGGCGGAAACAGTTCAGAATTCGGCAGTAAGCGGTGCGGCTACATTCGGTGCCTGCTTTCTGATCATAGTCCGTGAGGGACTTGAGGCGATACTCGTTGTCGGCGCTATAATCGCGTACCTTGTAAAAAGCGGCAACAAGAAAAAGCTCGGCTATGTCTACTTCGGCTGCATCGCCGCTATAGCCGCAAGTTTCTTATGCGCATGGCTGCTCAGTCTCTGGAAGCTGGCAAACACCGCAAACCAGGAGATCATCGAAGGCGTAACTGCTCTGATAGCTGTCGTGGTTCTTTTCTGGGTCAGCAACTGGATGGTCTCCAAAGCCGAAGCCGATACATGGAACAAATACATCGGCGATCAGGTGAAAACGTCTGCCGAGACCGGGAGCGTGTTCACGCTCGCTTTTACCGCATTTCTCGCTGTGTTCCGTGAGGGCGCCGAAGTGATACTCTTCTATCAGCAGTATCTTACCGAACCTTCGGAGATCGGCTATGTGTGGGGAGGCTTCGGAGTCGGCTGCGTCGTACTTGTGGCCGTGTTCATCGCGATACGCTTCTTCAGCGTAAAGCTCCCTATAAGGCCGTTCTTCCTCGGAACGAGCATACTTATGTTCATAATGTCGATATCCTTCCTCGGTTCCGGCATCAAGGAACTGATCGAAGGCGATGTTGTGGATATGACCTCGCCGGAATGGCTCCAGGCGTTCATACCGTACAATGATGTACTTCAGGTGCTCGGTATCTTCCCCGTGCTTGAAACACTTATACCGCAGCTGATACTCACGCTGATAACGATTCTTATCTTCGTTATGTCGAACCGCGAACGCGGCAGCCGGAAAGAAGCCGGCTTACTCGCACTGGTATTCGGAGGCCTCGGCATACACAAGTTCTATACGGGCAAATACGGTCAGGGTATACTCTACGCGGTGTTCTGCTGGTCGTTCATACCGTTTTTCCTCGGTATAGCGGACGGCATACATTATCTCACGGAAACGGACGAACAGTTTGCCGCGGAGCTCGCACCGAAACCCGGAAAGGCAAAGAAGCACAAGGCTGGAAAGGCCGCCGGCAGCAATTAAGTTTTCTATAGCAGTTAGTCTGCTTTTGGAAATAAGCGGTCATACCGCAGAACAATATCATATTCTGGAGGGTTATTATGAAACACACAAAGAAAGCTGCATTGACAGCTATGCTCGCAGTATCCGCGATGATGTTCGCAGGCTGCAGCGGCAACAACAGCACAGCGACTACAACGGCGGCTCAGGCTCCGGCAGCGAAGGCTGACACCACCACAACCACAGCTGCGGCAGAGACAACGACAAAGGCTGCCGAGAGCGCCGATGCCACAGTAAAGACAGAAGCTGCTGCTGAAGAAAACGCGGGCTTCAATGAGATCCCGATCTTCGAGGACGAGGAAATAGGCTTCCTCAATGTATCTGCTGTTTACTTCCAGCCCGTGCCTATGTCAGGCGGCAACGGCAATACCGAGGATTTCAACATTCATCTTGAAGCCGATATCTCTGCGCTTGAAAACACTGTGGGCTTCGGTGTAGGCGACTGGGTACCGTACCTCACAGTTGACTATGAGGTAACGGGTTCCGACGGAAACACTGCCGCATCAGGTACATTCATGGAAATGAGCGCATCCGACGGTCCGCACTACGGAGCTAACGTAAAACTCCCGAATGCGGATACATACAAACTTAAATTCACGATCCACAGCCCCGAAGAGAACGGTTATCTGCTTCACACAGACGCGGAGACAGGCCCCGGCGGATCCTTTGACGATTACTTCGGGAACGGCAATCTCATCGTTGAGCATGACGGTTGGGAATACATTCCTCAGGAGTGGTAATTCTTTTCTTCATTAACGATCGCGCTATTCTGTATCCTGTCCATTAATACCGGGTAGGATACGGGTGGCGCGTTCGCGCTTTTTTGTGAAAAACGGAGGGAGCATTTTGCTTAAATATCTGATCTCGACAACAGAGCTTCTTATCACTGCGGCTATCGGCATCGGGCTGATACTCGCGTTCATGAAGCTTTCATATAGCGCGCGCGCCGGCAGGATCGCTGCTGTCGCCGGTCTGTGCGCAGGTTTCCTCGGCGGGGGCATCATGTCATTTATGAAGAATGCTACAAAGCTTGTGGATACCGCACTTTGCAACCTGTACATATTCAGCATATCGCTCGGGCTGCTGGTGATCTTTTTCATTTCGTCGGCACTGCGCAGAAAGCTGCCGAAGAGCTGCGGCCTCATATCGCTGGCAGCTCTTACGCTGCTTCTCGCCGGAATGATCCTCTATGCGCTGCCGGACTGGCTCGGATATCCGTATACGATATGGCTTAACGAAAACTCGGTGGTATCTACCACGATGCTGTTCAAGAACATCGGAGCTGTGCTGGGCGGCGTACTTATGCTGATAACCTGCCTTGCCGTGAGAGCGGGAGCTTCAAGGCTCTCAAAGGGTGTAGCTTTCGCGGTAATGACGCTTGCACTTTCCGCAAACGCGGCAAGACAGATCACTGTCATAATAAATGTTCTTATCACCAAACGCTTTATCAGATCCAACACATTTCTCTTCAACATTGTGAAATTCTCGACGAACCATTCGGACGTATTTATTTACGCCGCAATGGTCATAGCTCTGCTGATACCGGCAGGGCTGCTGATAAAGAGCCTTCGCGCGAAGGAGCCTTATGACAACCCCGCGCAGAAACGCAAGATTAAAAAGAAATATATCGTTATCCGCCGCTGGTCGGCAACTGTGGTCTGCTGCCTTGTGATGTCCGTACTGAGCATGACCGCAGTAAAGGCGTATATCAACAAGCCGATAGAGCTTTCCCCCGTGGAACACGCTCCCGAGGCTGACGGCAACATCTGCGTATCATTCGATATGGTGGATGACGGACATCTTCACCGTTTCGGCTACAATACCGAAAGCGGCAAGGAGATACGCTTCATAGTCATCAAAAAGCCAAACTCCTCGTCCTACGGCATAGGCCTCGATGCCTGTGATATATGCGGTGAAACGGGTTATTACGAAAAAGACGGTCAGGTCGTCTGCAAGCTCTGCGATGTTGTTATGAACATCAACACCATAGGCTTCAAAGGCGGCTGCAACCCGATAGTCATTGACTACCGCATAGAAAACGGGACGATCTATGTTCCGATCGCGGGACTTCTCGAACATGAGAGTGAATTCAAGGGAAGGATGTGACGCGGTATGTTTTTCAGAATGATATTCGGTACGCTTTTCCGGCAGTGGAAGAAAATGCTGATGATCGCGTTCACAATAGCTCTCGGAGCATCACTCTCAACAGCGATGCTGAGCGTGATGCTCGATGTCGGCGACAAAGTGAATCAGGAACTCAAGACATACGGTGCCAACATCACGGTCGTTCCGAAGGAAAGCTCGGTGCTTTCATCTCTGTATGAAGTCGAGGGCGAAGGCGGTACGGGCGCATACCTGCGTGAAGACGAGCTCGGCAAGATCAAAACGATATTCTGGGCGTTCAACATCATCGACTATGCGCCGTTCATCAACGCGTCGGTGACGCTCGATGACGGAACAAAAGTCTCCGCTGTGGGAACGTGGTTCAATCACCACATGGAACTCCCGACGGGCGAACAGCTCGACGC
>JAEEJW010000204.1 GCA_016282095.1 Ruminiclostridium sp.
GTCATCTGCTCCTTTTGGCAGAGGGGTAGTGGGGAATCCTTTCAGAATTTCTTCTATCGACATATTTACACGAAAAAAACTGCTCCTTTTGTAAGTCAAAGGGAGCAGAAATTTTTTATACTCTGTATAGGCGTACTACCCACTGAATCTGCAAGGCGGCGGGGTACCCCCGCGGTCAATCCGTCTGTTACATTCAGTAAAGAGCGGGTTTCAGCCTCGCAGTCCGGAGTAGGCGTACACATTACCGAATCTGCAAGGCGAAGCGATTTGTTTAGGGATCCAAACCCTTTTTAAAGGGGTTGGCCGCCGGAGGCAAAAAAACAAAATATTCTTCTCGAGCGCTTTGCGCGACTCTTGTTCCCGTTCTCGAGCGCGTAGCGCGATCACTCAATAGCGTCGGTGCGGTAGACGAATCTTGCCGAGCCGCTGCCGCCGGTGAAGGTGCCGTATTCGCCGGAGACTTCGGAGAGCGCCTTCACGCGGTCTATGATGCCGCCGATGTCGCCGTTGACGAGGTCTGTGAGCTTTGCTATACCCTCATCATTGAATTTCTCGCAGCCTTCCGCAAGCTCGCCGGAGCCGTCGTTGAGCTGTGTGATGCCGTCGATCAGGGCGGGGAGCTTGTCGTTCATTCCCGATATGCCGTCGCAGAGCTGCTGTGTGCCGTCTGCGAGGGCTTCCGTGCCGCTGCCGAGCTCGTTAAGACCGTCGCTGAGCTGTTTTGCCCCGCCGGCTGCCTGCGAAACGCCTTCGGTGTACTGCGCGAGGCCGGTGTAGAACGTGTTGTAGCTGTCGAGCTGTGCTTTGAGCTCCGTGAGCTTCGCCGCACCGCTCTTCGCTGCGCTGAGGCCTTCCTTTATCCTGGCCTGCACTTCATCGGAGTTCATGTTCTCTTCGATAAGTTCTGCGATCTTGCTGTTCGTGGTCTCTTCTGTCAGCGCTTTCACTTCGTCTGACTGCATCTGCGCTTCAAGAGCGGCTTCCGCCTGTGCTATTATCTCGGGGCTCTGCATCTGCGCGTCCGCCGCCGCGGTTATCTGCGCTTTTACTTCGGCGGACTGCATCTGCTGCTCAACTGCGCCTTCAATGGCACTCTGTGCCTGCTCGCTTATCATCCCCGCCGCAAGTGCCTGTTCGTACTTTTCGGGAGTCATACCCTGCGCCGCAAGAACGGCTCCGAGAACTTTCGCCTTTACGGCTTCGGTGACCTTTTCCGTAACTGTTTCGCGAACCGCCGCATTCACCTTTTCCGCTGCCTGTCCGCGTATTGCCGCGGTAACGGCGGCTTCGACTTCGGAGCGCTTTGCTCCGACTGCTTCCGTGACCTGTGCGCGGGCCTTTTCCTGTGCGGTTTTCAGCACTTCGTTCTCATCCAGCGACGCGATAATGGCGTCAAGAGTCTGAGCGTAATTCTCTATCGTCAGTGTATAGCCGGTGATGCCTGCGGCTTCAAGCTGCGTGTTCGCCATGTCGAGCAGGGAACCGAACACCTGCTCCGAACCCGCCGTAAGCGCCGCACTGTTGGAGCTGAGCGTGCCGAGACCTTCGGAGAGCTTTACAGAGCCTTCGTTCAGTTTCTTTACTCCCTCGTTCGCCGCAGCCGCGCCCGTGTTCAGCTTTTCCGCGCCGGTGCTGAGGGCGCTTACGCCGTCGGTAAGAGCCGAGGACTTTTCAAGCAGTTCGGAAAGTCCTTCGTGCAGCCTGCCGGAACCGTCGATAAGCTGCTGCATGGCTTCTCCGAGCTTATCCATATCTTCGGTCAGGCCGGCTTCCTTGTCCCCAAGGTCAAGGTCTATGTCATTGAAAAGCTCGTTCGTTACTATGGTGAGAGTGTTCCCGAGCCTGAAATCCGTCACGTCGGCGGTGATCTCCACAAATTCCGGTATCGTGATCTTTTCATTGTCTGTGAGACCGAGGCTTTCCGTCATGCCGGGGAACGCCGTGCCGATCACGAATGTGCGGTCGCCGTCGTTCACGAGCTTACCGTTCGTTACCTCAACGTTCCGGAAGCTGTCGTTATCCAGCATCATTCCCGTGATAGCCGCGAAAGGAACGCAGATCGTGGTGTCTTCGCCGTTTATGTTCTTTGTGGTCTTCAATGTGTTCTCATAATCGAATCTGATCGTTACGCGGCCGCTCTTGCCGGCGATATCCGGAGCGGATATCTCTTCACCGCCGAGAGTGTAGGTGACGGAAAGCTTTACCGGAGGCTCCTCATTCGTGGTCCCCTGATAGTATATGTCGCTGCCCGCGGCGTCCCATGTCCTGGTTGTGCCGTTCTCGGTGCAAGTCTCATCACCTTTGACGTTCTCGACTCCGCGCAGGGTCGAGGTCTCCGTAAGCTCCGCAAGTCCGTCGGGATTTGCGAGCCTGTCGCTGACTATCACCTTGTTTGTTCTGCCGTCGGCGCCCGCGAGGACGTAGACCGTCTCGTCCTTGACAGGCTGTTCGGATGTTCCGGAAGTTTTTTCCTCAACGGCTGGTTCATCTGTCGTTGCCGGAGCAGTGTCTTCGTTCACGGCATAGGCGGCTGTTGCTCCGACTGCGCCGGTGAGTATCGTGCA
>JAEEJW010000205.1 GCA_016282095.1 Ruminiclostridium sp.
ATCGTGTTGCGTAAAAAATTAAAGCGGCTAAGCGAAAAGCCCGCAAAGCCGCTTGTAGATTGGTTGCGGAGATAGGACTTGAACCTACGACCTTCGGGTTATGAGCCCGACGAGCTACCACCTGCTCCACTCCGCGATATATGTCTGTATCTGTAATGCTTATTAATTATATCACAGAGTTCGGCATTTGTCAATACCTTTTTTAAAATTTCTTTCAAAGCGCGTTACAAAGGCAGTCAGACCGTCTGAAACATCCGCAAATAGGCGGCATTCAGCCTCGCAGCTGCGGGCCCGCCTTATCAAACAAGTATTTTTGCGGTCTTATCACCGCGGCGGAATATCATAGCGGCGAGCACACCCGCGAGAACAGCTGCGGTTATACCGCCTGCGCAGGCTTCGAGACCGCCGGTCAGGGCTCCGATGAGTCCGTCCGAGGTCACGGCCTTGCGCACGCCTTTGGCCAGATTGTACCCGAAACCGGTCAGAGGCACGGTAGCTCCGGCTCCCGCAAATTCCGCGAAAGGTTCATACACCCCGACTGCGCCGAGAAGAACTCCTGTAACGACGTAGGTCACGAGTATTCTTGCCGGAGTCATGGCTGTCAGGTCTATCAGAACCTGTCCGACAGCGCAGAGAGCTCCGCCGGTCAGAAATGCCCATAGAAATTCCATATCATTCACTCCTTATCTGAACGCAGTGTGCAATACCGGGAATGCTCTCGCCCTGCTGGAGCAGGGTAGTGGACATAAGGGCTCCGGTAGCGCAGAAAAGCACGTTCCCGAGTTCGCCGCCTTTCACGCGTCCCAATATATGCCCGCACAGTACAGAGGCACTGCATCCGCAGCCCGAGCCGCCTGCGTGTACGTCCTGCCTGTCACGGTCGAATATCATCATGCCGCAGTCGTTATGTCTGTCTCCGAGCGAGATCCCGTCATGAAGGAACAGGTCGCGCAGGATTTCGCTTCCGACGCAGCCGAGGTCTCCTGTCAGTATCAGGTCGTAATCCTCCGGGGAAGTGCCGGTAGCTTCAAAATGCGAACTGATAGTGTCGTAGGCTGCCGGAGCCATAGCTGCCCCCATGTTGTTGGCATCGTTTATACCGAGGTCGGTTATTCTGCCGGGAGTAACGGCGGTGATATAGGGTGGAGCGGAATGCTCCCCGATGATAACGCAGCCGCTTGCTGTGGCAGTCCACTGTGCAGTGGGAGTTCTCTGTCCGCCGTAGTCTTCCGGAGTTCTGAACTGCCGCTCGGCGGTGCAGAAGTGCGACGAAGCCAGTGCTGCGCACAGATTTCCGGCTCCGCTGTCCGCGAAAACTGCGGCCAGAGCCATACATTCGGCCATTGTGGAACAGGCTCCGTAAACACCGAAGAACCGAACTCCGCTGTCTCTCATGCTGTAGACCGATGCCGTGCATTGACTTTGCAGATCTCCTGCGAACATGAAGCTTATTTCACCCTCGGAGAGTCCGCCTCTTATCAGAGCCTGTTCCAGAGCGTGCTGCTGGAGCCTGCTTTCTGCTTTTTCCCAGGTGCGCTCACCGAAGGACGAATCTTCGCTTACATAGTCGAAGCAGCTCCCAAGAGGTCCCTCGGCTTCCATTCTGCCGGCTGCCGAACCGTAAGCGACGATTGAGGGCGGCCTGTCCATTATGATCGTTCCGTTATCGGTATATCTGCTCATATCAGCCACCTGCGCTCATCTGCGCGATAAAGAGTATAAGCCCGTAGGCTGCCGAAGCCGCAAGTCCGTAGACTATCACAGGTCCGGCAATAACGAATATCTTCGCTCCGACTCCGGTCACGAAGCCCTCTGTCCTGAACTCGAGGGCAGGGGAGACCACGGCGTTTGCGAAGCCCGTTATCGGCACAAGAGTCCCGGCTCCCGCGTGTTTTGCGATGCGACCGTAAAGGCCGAAGCCCGTGAGCACTGCGCTTATAGCAACAAGTGTCACAGATGTGAGTGTCCCCGCAAGTTCGGCGTCTGCACCCGCATATTCGTATAGATTTATCAGAAGCTGCCCGATGCAGCATATCAAGCCTCCGGAGATGAACGCCAGCGGCACGTTTCTGTACAGTTTCGAGCCCGGCGAACGTTCCTTCACCAAAGCGCCGTATTCGGTTCTTGTCAGTTTCAATTCAATTCTTCCCTTCGATTTGTGATGATAGTATTATCCGCATATCAAAGAAAATTATCATTGGAAAATCTTGTCGTTCGTCGCTTGAGTGTGGTCGCTGTCGCTCGAGGCGGCGAGCCGCCGCACCCAATCCGTCTGTTACATTCAACGAATGACAAGATTGTGCCTCGCAGCCGTTGGATTTGTGCAGCAGCCGCTGTCCCCCGGACCCCCTTTCAAAAAACTTAAACCACTTCGTTATTAAATTAAAAGAAATCTGCTCCTATTGTTATTAATAGGAGCAGTAATTTTTATGCTTTTAGTGTCTTTTACTTGGAAAAGGGGTACTACATAACGGGTAGCAAGGCGAAGCGATTTAAGTTTAGGCCAAGCCCTTTTTAAAGGGCGTCACACTCAAGCGCAAGCGACTTCTTATTCTCG
>JAEEJW010000206.1 GCA_016282095.1 Ruminiclostridium sp.
GTCCAGGATGCGGGCGGCTTCTTCCACGCGGCGCTTGATCTCTTCCTTCGGCGTCTTGCGGAGCTTCAGACCGAACGCCATGTTGTCAAACACGGACATGTGCGGATACAGAGCGTAGTTCTGGAACACCATCGCGATATCGCGGTCCTTCGGGGCCACGTCGTTGACGAGGTTGTCGCCGATGAAGAGCTCGCCTTCGGATATTTCCTCAAGACCTGCGATCATACGAAGTGTTGTAGACTTACCGCAGCCGGAAGGACCAACGAGGATAATGAACTCCTTGTCCTTGATATTCATCGAGAAATCGGAAACCGCTACGACGCCGCCGGGGTAGCGCTTATATATGCCTCTGAGTGATAAACTTGCCATTATGGAACCTCCTGTAGAGATAATATTTTACTCATATATAATAACAGATATTTTCCAAAAATAAAAGCACCTAATTAACTAAATTTTTTTGGATGCCTTTATATAAAATGCCTAAACGGGACAAAAGCGGTCAATCAAGCGCTTGATTTTGTGGTTATAATCAACAAAATGTAGTGTCGAAACGCGTCTGTTCGGGTCATATTTTGTGGTTCGCCGCGCCGTTTTTGTAGACTTTGCTTATACAGCGCACTACTTTTTGTTAAAATTTCCCCATATAATGTAAAGAACAGCAAAAACACTCAAAGATTTTTGTTGAATTTTGCGGATAAAAAGGGGTAAAGAAATGAAAAGGTTTTCAGTCAAAGCCGCCATAATAGCGGTATCGGCGGTCATAGCAGCAGCGGCATCCTGCGGAAATACATATACCATAAAAGGTGCGGAAGACGCGGCCGGGTTCCTGTTGTCGCGGGGTGTTGAAGTCAGCGGCGGAGGGAGCTGCAAGACTGTCACCGTGCCTTCTGAGTTCGGTGAAGTCTACGAACGCTACAACGAGCTTCAGAAGCAGGCGGGTTACGATCTGTCCGGCTACGCATCCCGTGAAGCGGAAGTCTACACTTTCCGCATTGCGGCGGTGAACGGCAGGCCGTCGGAATACACCGAAGCCCATGTCATGGTCTGCGACAGCATCGTTATCGGCGGGGACATCGCGTCGTTATCGCCGGACGGCGGCATGGCGCCGCTTCCTTAAACGGCGGACAGCCGGCGCGGTACCCGCTCTGCCGATCCGTCTGATACGCATTACTATTTATTATATCTGCCTTGCAGCCGTTACTCGTTTTTCAGCTTTTCCAGCTCTTCGGAGGCGGTGAGCCAGTCTTCTGTGGCGGTGTCCAGTTCTGTTTGCAGGGCAGTAAGCTTTTCGGAAAGCTCCGCGATCTTTTCGTAGTCCGCTGCATTCGCAGGGTCGGTCATAGCAGCGTTGGTTTCTGATATCGCGGTCTCCAGCTCCGCTATGAGGTCTTCGGCGCGGCTCACGCGGGTGGTCAGCTTGCGTATGTCGGACTGCACCTGCTTGCGGCGGTTGTAATCCTGCTTGTTCAGGCTGTCGCCTGCGGGCTGTTCCTTGGCCTTCGCCGCTGTGAGAGTGGTCTCGTCGCCGGAAGCCGCAAGGAAATCGTCGTATCCGCCGTTTATGCTCTCGGCGCCGCCGGGAGACAGCTTGTACAGGCGTGTTGCTACTTTATTAATAAGGTAACGGTCATGGGATATAACGAACACCGTGCCGCCGTAATCGGAAAGGGCGTTTTCCAGTGCTTCGCGGGAATTGACGTCGAGGTGGTTCGTCGGTTCGTCCAGCAGCAGGAAGTTGCATCCGCTGAGCATCAGCTTCAGCAGCGCGACACGGGCTTTTTCTCCTCCGCTGAGCACGCCGATCTTCTTGAATACATCCTCGCCGCCGAACAGGAAGCTGCCCAGAGCCGTGCGCACCTGCGTCTGATCCATTTTCGGGTACGCGTCCCATATCTCGTCCATGACGGTTTTGCTGTCGGTAAGTCCTGTCATCAGCTGGTCATAGTAGCCCGGTTTTACGCCCGGTCCGTAGGTCACGGTACCGGCTTCCGGAGCGAGCTGCTTCATAAGTATCCTGAAAAGCGTGGTCTTGCCGGAGCCGTTGGTGCCGAGCAGGAACACGCGCTCCTTTTTGCGCACCTCGATATTTACGTCCCCGAACAGCTTTTCGCCGTCGAAGCTCATTTTCAGGCCTTTCGCCGTCAGTATCTCTTCGGTGACCGGTTCGGCGCAGTGAAACGAGAAGCGAAGCTTCTTCGGCAGGGACTGCGGCTTCACGAGATCGGCTTCGAGTCTTTCTATCTGTTTTTCCTTGCTGGCTATCGTTATATAGTTGCGCTCCTGATTGAAGCGCTTCTGTTGCTCTATTATACCTTTGATTCGGTTTATTTCCTCAAGCTGATTCTCGTAGTGCCTCCACGCGATCTCGAGGTCTTCTTCCTTCTTTTTTCTGTAAGCGCTGTAGCCGCCCTTGTACACGGTAAGCCGCCTGTTCTCCAGCTCGAAGGTCCTCGTCGTCACCGTATCGAGAAAATACCGGTCATGCGATATTATAATGTATGCTCCGCGATAATCGAGCAGAAACTTTTCAAGCCACGTCAGTGCGGCTATGTCCAGGTGGTTGGTGGGCTCGTCCAGCAGCAGAAGGTTGGCGCCGGAGAGCAGGAGCTTTGCGAGCTGGACTTTTGCCTTTTCGCCTCCGCTGAGCACCGAGACGGGCTTTTCCTGTTCCTCGGGCGTAAAGCCGAGGCCAAGCAGGCTGCTCATGGCGCGGGTGCGGTAGGTGAGACCGCCCTCTGCTTCGAACTTTTCGCGCAGGAGCATCTGTTTTTCGAGCTGTTCGGAGGTGGGGGAGCCTGCGGCTATCTCGGCATTGAGATCGTTCAGCTCGGCTTCCAGTTTCATCAGAGGTTCAAATACCGACAAAGCCTCATCGTAAACGCTGACGCTGCTTTCGCGGACGACGTGCTGTTCCATATAGCCGAGGGTGGTATCCTTTGACTTGACGAACTCGCCGCCGTCGTATTCGGCATCACCGCGCATGGCTTTGAACAGGGTCGTCTTGCCGCAGCCGTTGACTCCGACGAGACCTATCCTGTCATTCTTTTCTATTTCAAATGTTACGTTGCCGAAGAGCTTTTCGGCTCCGAAGTATAATTCTATTTCTTTTGCGTTAAAAATTGCCATATTAACCTTTTATATAATAATGATCTTGAATCTTACTTCTTATAGTTTCTGCCCTGCGGTCCCGGGTTCTTTAACAGGGGCACATATCAACGGATCTGCAAGGCGAAGCGTTTTAGTTTAGGATCGAACCCTTTTTAAAGGGTTCGCCGCCGGAGGCACTCGAGCGCAAGCGGCTCTCATCACACTCGAGCGCAAGCGACTCTCAGATATTGGCGGTGTTGTATCCGGCTATATGGAGTACACGGAAATCGGAGAACCCGAGTGTTAGCAGGGAAACGGACGAGTACCTGTCGTTTGAAACGAGATAATCGGCTGCGGTGCCGTCTCCGGTGCGGACAGCGCTCGTTATCATAAGTTCCTCGACGGGCTCGCCGTCGATCATGAGCTGCACCACATCGCCGACGCTTCCTCCGCCTGTGGAGGTCTCGCAGCCCACAAGCCCGAATCCCGTATTGGTCTTAACATAAATATAGAATGCTTCACGGTCGAACCAGCTTTTTGAACAGCCGGTCTTTTTTCTTTCCGTGTTTATTTCGCTGTCATACCACTTCCACTGGTCGTTTTTCTCGCCCTGTGAATCCATCGGAATGCCGCCTGCGAATATGCAGCGGGATATGTAGTTGGCGTCGTTTTCTTCGTATACCTTAAATATACCGTCATCGTCAAAGCCGTTTCTTGCGGCAGTGGCGGCGGACTTGCGGTCGTACTCATATTCCGGGACGGGGCAGGAGTATCCGTCTGCCGCCGCAAGTGCCGGTGCTCCGGAATGAAGCCGCTCGCGCACCGTTTCGGTATATTTCGGATAGTATGAGTATGTGAGGTCTTTGCGGGTCAGGCGGTTAGCGGCAAGGAGCGCATCCAGAGCCGCATCGGCAGCCCGGTTAGCGGGTCTGTCGGCGGAGTGTATCAGTATCAGCGGGGCTTTGCCGCTTTCGTCCAACGTGAACCGGTGAGTTTCGCCACGCACGGAAGAGGGTCTGCCGGTGCCGGCTGGGGTCATCTGTGCGGAAAGGGCAAGATCGATCTCGATCTTATGGCTTCTCGGGACAGGATGTCTGCGCGTCACGTTCAGATTTAGTGAACATTCGGGAAATGACAGGTCGAGGGGTGAAGACTTCATAAGGAAGGTTTCATAATCGTAAGCCAGCTCGTCAATAAGTTCGTACTCGCATTGGTTGGTGTAGAAACGGGTCAATTTTTCGGGTGTGCAGGCACCGAGGCCTGCATAGAAATACTGAAAGAACCCGGAGAGCAGGTTTTCCTCCTCATCCGTGATGGTTTTTCCTGTTACGGAGACGCTCACGATCGTGGAAGAGGCCGGGGATGTATCGCGTCCGTTGAAATCATGATCGAGAATATCATCGATGGTGTCATTGACGTTGAGATAATCCCACAAAAGAAAAATGCCGACAACATATATAGCCGTCAGAACGACGACGATCATCGCTGTCAGCACATTCCTGAATTTTCTGTCCATTTTATGACCAGCCGCACTCGTCATAGTCCGCCCATTTGAGGGAGGCAGTCTGCTGTGTGAGTTTGAAAACAATATATACCGCAGCTGAAATTATGAGGGCAGCGGCGGCGAAAACGGGGATAAGCATGGAACCGCGTGATGGTTCTTGTTTCTGGACTTTTTTGCTCATATTCCGGGTATCCTTTCAATGATATTTCTAATATTATACTATATAAAAGACTAAATGTCAAGTGGGAGCTTGCTTTGTTTTTCACGTTTCTGTTGGCAAATTTCAACAACGCGGGATAATAATTGAAGCCTTCAATTGCCAAATCTCATAAACTTTAAAAAACCGCTTGACAAACGTGATTGAGCGTGATATAATACAAACACTCTTTCACAGAGCTTTGAATTTTGTCTGAAAAAACTTTTCGAAAAAATTTGAAAAAAGGTATTGACAAAAGGGAAAAGATGTGGTAGAATATATAAGCTGTCCGAAAGGGGACGGCGCCACGGAAGTGGAAAAGAGCACCTTGAAAATTGAACAGCAACCAAAACGAATTAACGACCCTTGAAATTCAA
>JAEEJW010000207.1 GCA_016282095.1 Ruminiclostridium sp.
ATTTTTCTAAGAGATATCAGGTGATAGTTTCGCCGCAGAACAATCAGGAGCATTGAGCAAATATTCGCATTTTACTCAGCCCACGGCAGTCTGATATTTGCAAGTTCAAGTTCATTAACGTCCTGGAGATCATACACGATCTCGTTGTCTTCCAGTTCTTTCAGAAAAGCATTCACAAAAACAGGACTGGAGAATGTCTGGATAAAGTCAAGCGTGAACCGTCCGTTGACCGCCGATACCTCAACAGTAATGCCGTTTGATGCCGAAGATGTCCACACTCTGAAATCGCGGATATACTGTTCTGCTTCCTTATAGTTTGCTTTCCCGACATAGCTTACTGTAGCAGTAATGACACGGCCTGCAAAGCTGTTGATATATGCAGCGGCACCAAGTCTCTCGCTGTCGCTCTTTTTGGACAGGATCATACCGTTTATTCCTTTCCCGGAAGCAACTCCCATAAGCACAGCTTCTTCAGTGGTCTGCGCAAAAACCATACCGCGGTATGCGGTGGCTTGCTTTTCAATAGGCCAGCTTTGCATTTTCTCTTTGTATTCAAGCATCGCTCCGCCGACCAGACTGTGATGAGCCAACGGTGCGTGAAGAGCCTTTCTCTGGTTCACACACAGACAGATGCGTATAATATCCTTAGTATCGGGAAAAAGTTTTGCTATGGCACGGCTTAAAAGCAAGGAAACCATAGTTCCCGGGCTTCCGTCATTTTCGATATTGAATCTCATAAACTCGGATTCAGCGATCGCAACGCTATATACCGTATGCTTTGTATCATTCTCAAGACCGGCTGCGGTGATAAGATTCAGCGAGTTGGATATTTCGCTGCGGGGAGGTGTCGGAAGATCTGTCCTTTTTACCACGGGGTCCTCCCATTCCTCTACAGGTATCTCATCTCCGGCAAGACGTATTCCGTCCTCTTTCAGTGTAACGCTATAACGCTCCGAACAGTAATAATACAGCAGTGTGCGGATGATCTCGTATGCCCCGGTGCCGTCTGTTATGCCGTGAAATACATCAAGACCGATCCAGTTGTCCTCCCATGAAAAAGCGATCATATGATAGTTGGAGTCCTCCGAGTTGAGCTCGACACCGTGAAGTGAATCGGCAATGACAACGGGACGATCGTTTTCCGCGAAAACATATTCTCCGTCTTTCTTCTGCAATTCAACACAGAAATAAGGATACCGCTTCATGGTGGTTTCCACGGCATGATGAAGCGCTTCCGGATCAATAAGATCACGCATACGGATCCTTATCCTGATATCAACCGGTTTTTTCTTGTCTGATACATAAAGGGAACGTATCTCCGAAAACAATTTCTGCTCCATAAATTACCTCCGTAATTATTGAATTACAGTATCAATTATACACAACAAACTTAAAAAAGTCAATAGCCGGTAGCCGTTAAACACTACAACAGCATTTACTGTTAAAAAAAGCATGACGAAGTTAAAATCAGTCTCAGGCATTTTGTGAAATTAAACATTTTCGATTATAGTCCGGCAAGCCCTTATATACTGTGGCTCTGTTTAAGGCAGAGTTTATTATCTTTTCAAATCATTTATCATAATCCGAAAGAAGATTTTTGTGAAGAAATTCCGAAAATTAAGAAAATCTTAACTTTTCTTTGAAAAACGACCTGTGAGACAGGAGAAAAAAATGGCAGTGAGTGAAGGAAACATTTGTACACTTCAATTTGTACAACACAAGTGATGCTTGGGAAGCGTTTATCGTCCTTTTCAGGCTTAATGTCTGCGCTTTCGACATCCTCCAGCTCTTTCCCGAACTTGTATTTCCTGCTTTTATGGGATTTACCGTTCTTATCAGCGACAACACCGGCCCGAAAGTCGAAATTCGTTGTTTTATCCGCTATGGGAGCGTCTTCGGTGCCTGCGTCAGACCTCCAATCCTCATAGAGTTCGGAACTGTATTCGGGCTCCGGCTCGCTTTGTTCTGCGCTTTCGCTTCGATCATCAAGGAGCATTGGCTTTTCCGGTATCGTTGTTTCAGTATTTTCAACGGACGTTGTCGGCACGGGAGCCGTGGTCTCGAATGTCAGCAGCGTTTCTTCTCTGTGCGTAGCATAATCAGCCTGCAACTTCGAGCCGGTGTCCTGCTGCTCATCTATAAAGCGGGGTTTTTGATGTTTCGGCTGTTCTGCCTGTTTCTGCGGCTTGTGGTCTTTTCCGAAAAGCTCATCGGCGGGAGCCTCGGTTTTCAGCACGGCATCTTCCGTCCTGCCGCTTATCCTTGTTTCGGAGTTATCGGCAAGGTCACGCTCCACAGCACCGTCGCGGGAATACTTCATTACACGCTTTCCGCTTGTTTTCAATGCTTTTCCTGCCATATCGCACCTCCTTCCTCGACAGATTTATGTATTGACTTATCTCTGGCAAAATGCTATAATAACAAAAGTAGTTGTAAGCATCTTTGGAAGTTGTTTATTATAGAGGAATCATTATGATGAAGAAAATAGCTGTATTACTTATTGTTACACTTGTGTTATCCGTGTTTTCAAGCTGTGGAAGTTCTTTGCCGGAAGCGGATTATGAAAGTCCTAAAGCTGTGATCGAAGCCCACGAAGCCATTAACCCTGAATGGAAAAACAACAGTATTTATGATGATTTAGCGGGCAAAACCTTCATAGTCAAAACAACGAAACCTCGCGATAAGTCAGATCCGCTGGGTGGTAATAGCGATTCCCAATCAAGTAGTAAAGAGGGATACAATTGGCTGTGTTTCCCTTACTCCGATATAGAGATAGACGTATTCCTTAGTCTCACCGATGAACAGTGGGAGAAGATCGAGTACAAAAAAGGAGACACCTTGATTTTGCAAGTTGATTCCATTGGTCAGCGTGGAACAGCAAACGGAAAAATAAGACAATACTATATAATGGCTTATCTCGCGGAACCAGCTTAACAGATTTTATGTATTTCTGCTTGCTTTCAATGCTTTTCCTGCCATATCGCACCTCCTTCCTCGGCAGTTTTATGTATTGACTTATCCTTATAATCTAAATTCGGGTTTATCTATGTAAAACAGCCGTGTACGGAATCCCCGCACACGGCGTTTTGTTTAGAGCATAGCCGCCTTGTTTGCCTTTACCTTGCGGATAATGGCGATAGTACCGATCGTTGCGCCTACTGCTGTTGCTGCGATAACGATTATTCTTACTGCCTTTTTCATACTTGTTTTCCTCCTGATTATTAATCGATTGAACTTTCCTGCGGACGAGTGGTCATTATGCGGTAGAGCTGCGTATCCTTCGGGAACTTGTCAACGAACGGGATTATATAGTTGCCGTAGAAGATAAGACCTTCGCCGGCACCGCTGTTGGTGACATAAGAAAGCTGATGCGGGGAGATGTTGAGCTGCTTTGCGAGTATCTGCCTATCTCCGCCCGCCTGATTGAGCATATAGATGAAATCCGAGTTTTCAAAGATATTCTCGATCTCCCGGCTTGCAAGCAAGTCCTTGACATTCTGCATAAGTCCCGTAGGAATACCGCCCCATTTTCTGAAGCGCTTCCATATCTCACAAGAATACGCCGCTGTCTGTTCCTCTTTTAGAAGCAAATGGAACTCGTCGATATAGTAGCGGGTACTCTTGTGTTCGGCACGATTGACCGTGACCGTCATGAGTGCGAACATCATTCGCTGGAATTGATTCTGTGGCATAGTAGTTTCCTTTCCTGCGCAAACAAAAAACACGCAGTATCATAAATCTGACGCGTTCCCGTGATCAGACTTATGCAGGCTTGAAAAGCCCTGCTGCGTGTGTCGTTGCGTTTGTTATTTTTATTTGTCTTATATTGTAGCACAAATCAAGTATAAAAATCAAGTAGTAGACTTTGGTGCTCAATATTGAGCCAAGATACTGTTTTATATCATCGTGCGGCTCATTTTAGAGATTTATCGATGATCGGAGGAATGCTTATGAATAATGCAGTTACGGAACAGAAGGCACCGGAGGCTCCCGCAATAGTCAAGCGTATCGGAAAGATGACTTATATCGTCAATGTTCATTTCTCCGATACCGCAAGCGAGGCTGTAGCCAACAAACTGAAAAGGCTCATCTCTACCCTTTTTATCTGCCTTGGTGTGGTTTGCATTTTCCTGTTACTTGTCGAAAAGTATTCCATAATAATATTATGCAGTATATTACTACGGTATATTATTTTACTTTTTCTTTGCTTTGACCGCCAATATCGTTCCGACAGCGGCGATTACCGCAATCCCCGCCCCGACAGCTATGGGAACTGCCGGATTCGCGCTTTCTCCCTTGCTGTCTGAATTTGCAGAGATCGGTTCGTCGGCAGTCTGTGCAGATACAGAGGATATTTCCGTTGATGCAGTCTCTGAGGTGATAACGTCGGTTGATGTCATATCATTATCCGAATCATTTCCTGTCTCTGCCGCACCGGAGGTGAACAGCTTTTCAGCCTGTGCAGTGTCAAGCATGATCTCTGCCGAATCGAGCGTAACCGTACCTTCGGTTATCATGACTTTCAGAGTATGATGACCGCTTTCAAGCCCGTAAATGCTGTAAAACGCTTGTCTGTTGGATGTCTTGGGGACATTGTATGCGGTATCTTTGGCTGTGCCGTCAAGCTCAGTATCTATTACCGCACTGCCGCTTTCAACTCCCGTCAGCAGTATCCCCGTGCCGTCAAATTCAACGGTGAACGAAACTCCCGCCTCTCCTGTTGAAGCTGTTCGCTTGTAGTTCTTGAAGCTGTCCATTGTACTGTGTGACCAGCTGCCTTCAAATGTAATGCCGTCGTCTGTTGCGTCAAGGCGCGTGATGTATGTGTCAACACCGTCAATCGCATCGACTTTAACATTATTGAAACAATTGTTGAAATAGCTGCTATAAAGTGCAGCACGACCTGCGGGCTGCATCACATAGTTCTCCGCACTCTCAGTGATCTCGGCAACAACCTCACCATTTACATAACCGCGTATCGTATTGTACTCTGCTTCTATCTTAATGTTGTTCCAGCCGTCTTTGAGTGCAGCATTCCCGGTGGCAGCAGGCTTTGAACCTATCCGAATGCGCCATTCACCCGCCTCGTTCAGTTGTAATCGCCAGCCGCTCGCACCGCTGTCCGCAAGGTTATATCGCAGTCCTACCGCTGTGCTGTTTTTGGCAGGATCGTCCGACTTCGCAAATTTTACATCAGCAGAGACGGAGTAGTTGAACCAGCGGTCATCGCCGAAATTAGTAACGGGCGAGGGAGTGCTTCCCCATTCTTCGGCATGGGTCGCTTCTGTAATCTTCTGCATAAGCACCTTGTTGCCGTCGTCAAGGGTCACGACCTCAAAAGCTCCGCCCTCGTCAGTGGTGTATCGGGGAGCTCCACCCCTTGCAGCAAGATACTCGTCGCTGTACTCAAAATCGTCGGTATAAGGAAGTGCAAGCAGATCGCTTTCATATTCTTTAAACTCGCCGCGCTCCGTTTCAAGGGTTGTCAGTGTTATCATCGAATACGGCTGAACGGAAACTGTGAAGCTTCCGCTTTCGGGAGTTATCGTTTTGCGGAGTCTGAAACAGTTCTCATTCCATGCACCGCCGGATGGACCTCTCGTTTCCCAAACATTAACCGGGCTGTTGGACTTTTCCGTGCCGATAACATTGAAAGTGTAGTTTATCGGACTGTCGGTAGTGTTGGTTATGACCGTGCTGTAATCGCCTGTCGCCGTGTCGGTGCAGGTCATATAGCTGTAAGTTGCGTCAACTATCGCGTGGCCGTCACCGCCCGCCTTGCCGTCACCTGCACAGGCGCTTTCAACAAATGCCCAGCCGGGTTTTATGAAGCGCGAAAAATGCAGGCCCATATAAAACCCGCTGTCAAGCAGATAATAACCGCTCCACGGTTCGTTTGCAAGGATAAGCTGCTTCGGGAAATATGTCGCGCCGTCATAGTACGATGCAACAGCGGGTTGGAATTCATACAGCGTCATACCGCCGCCCGGGTACATCGTAATTATACGGTTGGCGATATCGAGAGCGCCGTTTATATCCGACATTCCCGTTCCGGTACCGTCATACTTGTATGTACCCTGCGCATAGCTCATCGGTGAGCTTGCTTCGGAGAACCATACCTCTTTGCCGTATTCCTGCTGCAGTTTCCTTGTATTGTCATCCGACCAGTCTGTATAGTGGCTGCCTACGACATCGACCGCGTCAAGAAGCCCGGGGTACTTTCCCGCGTCGAGCATCATTTTTGAAATGCCCCATGTTCCGACCGCTTCTCCGTCAACTATCTTTATTTTTGAAAAATCGTATGGAGTATCGCTGTCGGATTTTAAATGCTCTGACAGATACATCGTCCAGTCCGGGTCATTGGCACGTTCGTTTCGTGTGGCGCTCACATAGTCGAACTGCAAACCATAAGTCTCATAAGCCGAGATCAGTGTTTCGCGGTACCATTTATAGCGTGCGGCATAAACATCATTTGAATCCGTGACCCAGCGTGGTTCGCTCCACCACAGCATATCGAGGGTAATGGACGGGTCGATCTTCTTAGCGTCGGCTGCGAGCTGAAATCCAGCGCCTCTTGTCACATCGGCTTTCTCGTCAGCAGAACGCATAGTCGCCGGTTCGGTGCCGGAGGAGGAGTTGATGTCCGCTCCCATTTCAACTTTTATATGAGAGATATCAAGTCCGTCCTTGCCGAACAGGTAGTTCAGTATCTCGTCATACCTTTCCGGCTGTTCGTATTTGTAATCAAGCAGCAGCCGTGAGGAATTGTTCGCGCTGATAAGCCCGAATCCCCTGTATCGTGTGTTTTCCGCAAATGATGCGGTAGTCATATCTATGTTTACTGTCATTGTACTCTCCTCCGCAGATGCAGGAAACATCATCGCTGATGACACTAATGCCAATGCCGACGTTACCGATGCCGCTTTTCTTAAAAATCCCATATTTAGCCCTTTCTCGCAAGACCGATTTATTAGCGCAGCAGATTTTACCGCTGTAAGTATATATTACTATTAACAAGTCGGTTCGTCAAGGATAAATATTTAGCGCATTATCAATATTTTAGCGCACTATTTCAAGCGCCTGTAATCCGAAGGAGAAAAACCTTCATATTTGCGGAATACCGAAGTAAAGTAACTCCTCCCGGAAAACCCGACAGCACTGCTTATATCCGATATAGGCATATCGGTATCATCGAGAAGCGCCTTTGCCTCTGCAATACGCTTTCTTGTAAGAAATTCCATCGGCGTCATTCCGGTAACTTTTCTGAAAACGCGGCAGAAATGCTGCTCAGAGAGGCCTGCCGCACACGCGATCTCCGAAAGCGATATGTCGCGGCCGTATTCGTGTTCCATAAACCCGGCGGCTTTTGCCACATGGTCGTTGGCGATATCCGCGTTATCGAATAACAAACGTCTTGCTTCAAGGATATACGCATACAGCAGTTCCGAGCATTTCTCAGCTTTTGAATACTCTCCCGCAAGTGCGAACATCGCTGAGAAGATACGTGAAAGATCGTTGATGTTTGCGGACTTAACAGACACTATGCCAGAGAATCCCATTTTCTGCATAATCTGTGGTAGTGCATCGCCCCTGAATACCACCCACGAGGTCTGCCAGTCTCCTTTTTCGGGATAGTATTCATGCGGTACAGCCGGAGGGATAAAGGTACAGACCCCATTTGTCTGCGGATACGTTTTACCGTTTGCGGTAAGTACGCCGCTCCCGCCGGTCGTGAACATTATCTGGTGTGAGGTCAGCCCCTCGGAACGGATAATATGATATTCCGGGTCTGTTGTACCAATTCCCGTAAGGTAGAACGGCAGGTTAATTTCCGTACCGAGTACGGGATATACAGAACGGTTCATAATTTTACCTCTTTTCATCTCATAAGATCAACTCAATACGGTACACTGAGAGCAAGTGGAGCTGAATTAAAACAAGGTGTTCAGCTGTATAAGCAAGCACGATACCTTCAAAGGTATTTTCGGTTACTCAGGAGCGCGGAATCGTTACTCTTGAACAGCTTGACGGTGAACTGATATAGCGTAAGTCGGCGGCGACCGCCTGCCCGAGTGAACGGGCGCTCGTTTCTCTGTCAAGATGGGCCAGCCCATCTTGACAGAGAAATAGAATCGTGCTACAATGCTGATAAGACCGACTGTTTCCTGCCGGTCTCATCATAAATTATCTGCTTTCTTTTATATGCTATTTTGACTTTACACATTATTCGGGATTGAGCCTACATATACTGTGGAAGATGTTTAGGGCACCTCTAAAAACCGCTTTGGAAAGAGAAAATGAGACAATTGTGCCAAATGCAAGGAAAGGCTCCGAAAGCTTGCTGGC
>JAEEJW010000208.1 GCA_016282095.1 Ruminiclostridium sp.
TCGGGTTCTATGAATATTTCCTGCTGGCGGAGGACCTGGGCGCGCTCCCCGTGCCGGTGCTCAACTGCGGTATGCGCTGCATGGCGCAGGGGCACGGCCGTGAACCTATGCTTGGCAGCGAAGAATTCAACGGCTACATTCAGGACGCTCTTGATCTTGTGGAATTCTGCCGCGGCGACACCTCCACAAAATGGGGAGCTGTCCGTGCGGCAATGGGGCACGAACAGCCTTTCGCGCTGAAATATGTCGGCATCGGCAACGAGAACTGGGGCAATACATTCTTCGACAAGTACAGGGCTTTTGCCGAGGCGTTCGTCAAGGCAAAAAAAGAGTCTCCGGAGTTGTACGGAGACATTGAGCTTATATTCACGGCAGGCCCCGATGACGGTGACAGCGGCCGCGGAATGTATATGGACGCTTACAAATACGCGAAGGAAGAGCTTGACAACGGAGATTTCACGGATATCACCGATTTCGCGGGACTCATAGATCATCATTACTACAATGCTCCGGAGTGGTTTCTCGGACATTCCGATTACTACGATGAGGCAAACTACAGCCGGAATACCGACGGTATGACAACGTCGCTCTACGGAGGAGGCATACCTGTATTCCTCGGCGAATACGCCGCGCAGGCCAACAATATGAAGGCTGCGCTGGCGGAAGCCGCGTACATGACGGGACTTGAACGCAACGGCGATATCGTGAAGCTTGCTGCCTACGCTCCGCTGTTCGGAAACCTGACTGCAACGCACTGGGCTCCCGATCTTATATGGTTCTCGAACGATACCGTCACCTGCTCGGTTAATTACTATGTTCAGCAGATATTCACCCGCAATGCGGGTACAAAGATGCTGGCTTCGGAACTTGACGGAGCTCTTGTGACGAATAAGGATATATTCTGCGGCGGTGTCGGCGCAGGTACATGGAATACGGCCGCAAGATTCGACAATGTAAAGATTGTTGACAACGTGAGCGGAGAAACGCTGGCTTCGGATGATTTCACCTCCGGTACGCCGGACGGCTGGCAGAAGATCTCCGACGGCGACTGGAAGATAAAAGACGGCGCTCTGGAGCAGTCCTCCGTCACAACGAATACGAACAGGTACGCAAACACCGGTTCGGCGATGTACTTCGGTGACAGGACATGGACAGATTACACCTACACGCTGGACGCAACGAAGATATCGGGTTCCGAAGGCTTCCTTATTCCGTTCTCGGTTGGCGATGAGAACAATAACTGGTTCTGGAACATAGGCGGCTGGAACAACACTGTCTCCTGCCTGCAGCAGGTCAGGGACGGCGTAAAATCGGGTCAGGTAAGCGGCACGGTCTCGAACTGCCGCGTCGCTGACGGAAAGACCTATTCGCTGAAAATAACGGTTTCCGGCACGAATGTGAAGTGCTATATGGACGACAGGCTGATGATAGATTACGACATTCAGGAAACTACGGAATCCGAGGCATATCAGACAGTAAGCACTGACGGGACCGGTGATATCATAATCAAGCTGGTGAATGAGACCGGCTCCGCAAAGACATTCGCGGCAGAGATAAAGGATGCCGGAGCGCTTACCGGCAGCGCGGCAGTTGAGACTGTCGCAGCAGGCAGCGTAACAGCCGACAACATTCTCGGCCGACCGGAAGCGGTGACCCTTGAAACGTCTGTTCTTGAGGGCATTACGGACCGGTTCAATTACACGGTTCCGCCTTATTCCGTGACGGTGCTGCGGCTTCACAGACAGGAGAGACGGTGATATAACTTTGAGCAGTTACACCAAAACCATGACCGAGGGCAGTGAGTTCAGGCATATAATCATGTTCACTCTGCCGCTTCTGTTCGGAAATCTTTTCCAGCAGTTCTACAATATCGTCGATTCCGTCATAGTAGGGCGGTGTCTCGGAAAGAACGCTCTCGCCGCTGTGGGAGCGACCGGCTCGATAACGTATCTGTTCTATACGCTGTGCATAGGGCTTTCGCTCGGCACGGGCATACTTATCGCGCAGAATTTCGGCGCGGGCAACGAGGAGAACGTGAAAAAACTCATTGCGAACTCGGCTTATGTTGTCGCGGCCTTCGGAGCGGTAATGACGGTCGTTTCTGTCATACTTGCTCCCGATCTTCTGCGTCTTCTTGAAACACAGGATGAGATATTTGAGGATGCAGTAGGATATATGCGCATAGCCTGCTCCGGAACTCTCGCGGTCGCTGCATATAACTGGATAAACGCTGTCATGCGCTCTCTCGGCAATTCGGTGATACCTCTTGTTTTCCTGATAATTGCCAGCTTCATAAACATAGGACTGGATCTGCTGTTCGTTATCGTCCTGGGTATGGGAGTAGGAGGCGCGGCACTGGCTACCGTCATCGCTCAGGGCGTTTCCGCGGCAGGCTGCATAATCTTTGCTTTCGCAAGATTCCCGCAGTTCAGGCTTGGCAGTGAGCATCTGCGATTTGACCTGAAAACTGCGGGAAACTGCTTCACGAAAGGTATTCCGATAGCGCTCCAGAACGCTCTGATCTCTTTGTCCATGATATATCTTCAGAGGACCGCAAACACATTCGGCGTTACCGTCACGGCTACATATACGGCGACTATGCGCGTCGAGCAGCTTATACATCAGCCTTTCATCTCAATGAGTACGGCGCTTTCGACATTTACGGGACAGAATCTCGGTGCGGGTCTGCTTGACCGCTGCATACGCGGCTACCGCAGGACTATGCTGGCAATGGCCGTATTCGCGGTATCCATGCTTGGCGTGTTCATGCTTTTCAGCGGAAATATTGTCGGCTTCTTCGTCACCGAGCCTGAAGTCATTGAGACAGGTGATACCGCTCTGAAGCTTTCGGCGTCATTCTATCTGTTTCTCGGAACCATCTATGTGACCCGCGGGCTGCTTAACGGTGCGGGCGATGTGAATTACTCAATGATGAACGGTATCGTGGAGGTCATAGGCAGGATAGGCTTCGCTACCGTGCTTTCGGCTGTCCCGGAGATAGGCTGCTGGGCAGTATGGGCGACATCGGGACTAACATGGTTCATAACGGGTCTTATGAGCTATATCAGGTATAAGCACGGGCGCTGGAAAGAACACGGCATTGCCGGAGGACAATGAAACGGATCGGGTACCGACACAGCGCCTGTGCTATCGTTTCATATACCTCCGTATACTGCGTTGACCACACATCTCGAGAGTCTTGTGGTACCGGCTCCGGCTCTTTGTAAGAACAGAGTGACCGAGATGCGCTCTTTCGGATCGCAAAGCAGGAACGTGCCTGTCCAGCCGTCCCAGCCGAAGGAACCCTCGGAGGCGAGAAGCCCTGCGGCATTCGGGTCATCGAGTATGCGCATGAGGTTCGCGTAACCGAAGCCCCGCGTGGAATCCCAGTTGTATGTACTTTTCTGTTCCGGGGAGAGACCGTTTTTCTGCAAGAATCCTATCGTCTTTTCCGACAGTATCCCGACCTTGCGGCAGGACAGTTCTGCGCCGAGCTTTGAATAATCCGCTGCCGTGGAAAACAACCCCGCGCCGCCGGATCTGAACGCAGGTGTCTTGTCGGTATCGTAGATACAGAGATTTACATAGTCCGGTTTTTTCAGCGTATCTCCCGCGCCTTCGTACAGCACGGCGAGCCTGTCACGCTTCTCCGTCGGGACACAGAACGCTGTGTCCTCCATTCCCAGCGGATCAAAGACATTGGCTTTCATATATTCATCAAGCGGCATATCGGCCGCTTTTTCTATTACCGCGCCGAGTATATCTGCGGACGCACCGTACATCCATTCGCGTCCCGCAGGATATAGAAGAGCGCATCTGCCGGCTTCCGCGGCATATTCCTGTATGGACATGGACTTTCCGGAGCGTATGCTCTCATCGACTTTCTGCCACAGCTTTGTGGTCATCTCGCCGCCTTCGCGTCCGTCCCACGGATAGGGGATCCCGGAGGTCATGTTCAGCAGATCGCGTATTTTTATCGGAGGGCTCCGTCTCTTTTCGCCGTTCTCCAGATAATATGCACCGGAGAACTCGGGGATATACCACGCAAGCTCGTCGAAAGTGTCGATGATGCCGCGCTCCATAAGCTGCATTACGCACACAGAAGTCACTATCTTCGAGCAGGAATAGGCGCGGCATATCGTATCTTCGTAGAAGCCGGTGCCTTTTTCAGCATCACGCAGCCCCGCACTGTATGAAAATATCTTTTCTCCGTCCTTTGTTACAACAACGGAAGCTCCGGTCTCTGAATGCGAGTCTGTCGCGTGATCGACCGCTTTTTTAATTCTGTCGTATTCCATAATGATATTGCCTTTCTTTCGTGATTGGACATTAGGACAGCTGTTCTGTCTGTTATACCAGACAAAGAACGGCCCAGTATGCGCTGCAAGGAACATGACCCGCGAAGCCGCTATGAAAGCGGCTCGGCGAGCCATAAAGATTTGTATGTTTCTGCTTCTTCACGGTTCTTATCATTTCAGACGGAATTTCTCAACAAGCTCGCCAAGAAGCTGTGCCTGGGACGAAAGTTCCGCGCTCGAAGCGGCGGTCTCTTCGCTGGTGGCGGAGTTGTTCTGCACGACATCTGCTATCTGTGTTATACCAATGCTTACCTGCGAGATAGACTCTGCCTGTCTTTCGCTTGCATCGGAAATATCGTTGACGCCGTTTGTGATACCCTTGATATCCTCTACCGTAGAAAGGAGGCTTTCCGCAGTCTCGTCCGCTATCCTGCTTCCGAGCTGTACCGCATTCACGGCTGTCGTTATAAGACCTGCTGTACTCTTTGCTGCCTGCTGTGATTTGTTAGCAAGATTTCTTACTTCGTCAGCAACAACGGCGAAGCCCTTTCCCGCGTCGCCTGCACGGGCCGCTTCAACGGCAGCGTTCAGTGCAAGGATATTCGTCTGGAACGCAATATCTTCTATCGTCTTTATGACTTTATCTATTTCCATAGAGCTCTGGCGTATATCGTTCATCGAGTTTATGAGCTGCTGCATCCGTTCGTTGCTCTGCTCCACGTTTACGGCCGCGATGCTTACCTTTTCGTTGACGTTATGCGCTTCCTCGGCATTTCTCTTAACCTGCTCCGAGAGCTCGGCTATCGTAGCTGAAAGCTCCTCGACAGCCGCAGCCTGCTGAGCCGCGCCCATTGACAGTGAATGAGCGCCGTCGGAAAGCTGTCCGGCACCTGTCGAAACCCTCTGTGACGAGTTGTCTATCTGTGTGATAGTGGAATTCAGTGCATCGGAGATGTTTCTTATTGAATAAAGAATATCCGCAAGTCCGCCTACATATTCGTTCTCGCAGCCGGATGTCACAGTGAAATCACCGTTCGCCATTGCTCCGAGAACCATGCTTTCATCGCGGACAATGTTCCGAAGATGATCAGACATATCCATAAAGCCTTTTGCGAGGCTTCCGAATTCGTTGGGCGGGAAGCTGTACATTTCGCCGTCGTCGCTGAAATCGAATCTGTTCGTCTTTTCGGCTATTGCGAGAAGGGGGTTTATCGGATAAAGAGACTTGCGCAGGATTATCACGCAGATAACAGCAAGAAGTACAATACCTATAACGCCGATGATAACTACGGCAATTGTCACGAGGTTTATCTTAGCGAACGCGTCGCCGGAGGATATAACAAATGAGCTTATCCACGAGAGATCGCTCCCGTCAAGCCGGATCGCTTCATAACAGGTTATGGCGTTTGAAGAGATAAGGCTGTCATAAGCGTTCCGGACAACAGATGCGTTCCCGGAAGCAGCCTCCTTGAAATCTCCGGACTTTACGGATGAGCCTATGAGTGAACTGTCCTTTGTGTTTGCTATGTAAGTGCCGTCAGAGGAAAGAATGGCGCTGTAGCCGTTGCTGTAGGGGCCGTTGGTGAAATTGAGCGAGCCTATCGAATCGACTATGATATCGCAGTTCGCAACGCCGAGGAATTTTCCGTTCTCAACTATAGGATTGCTCAGCGTAATGAGCCATACCGTCTGGCCGTTGGTGAGATCATAGCTGTAAGGCTCGGTTATGTGAGTCTTCATAATGGATCTGGTCGTTGCATAGTAATCACCGCCGCCATAGTCTGCGTAGTCATTCAGTATATCCATGGCTATATTGTTTCCGTCCGTATAGGCGTAATAAGAAAGTCCGTCCGGTGTTTCGGGGAAGAACTGGTCGGGCTCAAAGGCAAAATAAGCGGAGAAAACACGCCCTGACTTAACGACATCACGCAATGCGCTTTCAAGCATGGGGGCTGCCGCATCCTTGCCGAGAGTACGGTAGCGCAGGACATCGTCGCGCAGTGCCTCGGAATATACCTGCATACTTGTAATATACGCATTTACCGTCTGGGTGTTCTGGGTGGCGATATTGTTGACCTGATCGTTGACAAGTACTGAAACAATGTCGCGGGACATGGCAAAGAACAGGATACACATTATGGCCACGATAACTGTTACCGCCGCAATAATAACTATCGGTATCCGGGCTGTCAGTCTGTAACGTTTTTTCTCCATGAGCATTTTCATACGGTAACGCGTACCGTACACTCCTTTCCGTAACGATCGTAAGGCGGATGTAAAAAAACTCCCATATTATTGTAACAGAAATGAGTTTATTCGTCAATACATATAAAAAATTATCCCTAAAAATCTTCGGGATAACCGCACACGCCGGTATTCATGAATGCCGCCGATTGCCTGACCGGTCAGCGGTTCAGGATAGCCGATGCGGTCGTCGGCGTAAACTGCCCGCCGATGCACCCGTTATGCCGGTGCAAGGTCACCACACCGCAGGAGATGCTTGAAGACATACAGGCTGATATTGACCGTATGCTCGGTGATATGAGTATCGAGGAACTTGAACAGCGGCTTGACACGATGATCGAGGAGAAGGAAGCTCTTCCGGAGAGCGATTCAACGTTGAAGTCAGTGGAGGAAAAAGAAGTAAAAGGAATATTTAACAACGAGTTAGATAATCCTCCTCTTGACAAATCCGAAGAAAGTGCTATAATAGACGCATATAAAGGCAAAAGTGTTACTGC
Source organism: Ruminiclostridium sp. (assembly GCA_016282095.1). Taxonomy (GTDB): domain Bacteria; phylum Bacillota; class Clostridia; order Oscillospirales; family Ruminococcaceae; genus Ruminiclostridium_E. The sequence goes on from JAEEJW010000208.1 coordinate 7,040, forward strand.
CTTTCCTAAAGCTGAGATTCTGCAGGAAGTTGTTTCAAGAGTTGAGAACGCTACTAAAAAGATCACAAGTGATTTTAAAATTCTTGAAAAAATGTCGGAAGGCATTACTTTCGGAGATGTCGAAGGTAATGCGTTAGGCATAAATCGCTATATTCCGTCAACAGGAAAAGACACTATCACGTTGCTGAAGAATGGTTTTGCAAATCCTGAAATGCTTTTGCAACGTTTGAAAGAAGACTACAAATCAGGCGAAAGTTATGATACAGATTACATTGAAAGCCTTGTTGCACATGAAATGGGGCATAACGCTCACGTCGCATTAGCCTTGAAACGTGTCGGGCTCGAATACGGAAAGCCGCTAGGCCCCATTGAGCAAGAGTTGTTTGATAAAGAATACGTAAAAATACAACATGAAATATATGAGGCAGCATTTAAGGATGAGAGTTTTACCGAGATTCAAGATATATGCGCTGGACAGCTCGGAGAAATGACAAGAGGCAATGCTCGCGAACTTATTGCACAGAGTTTTGGTAATTATTATTACGGGAATGCGAAGTCCGTGGTAGGCAAAAAAATCGTCAAGTATTTCAAGAAAGGACTGAAATAAATGGAATATAACACTACCAGAATATGTCCTTATGCAGGCGATTGTTTTTGGGTGTTCCCAGCAGGGTTCTATGACGAAAAAAGACTGGGGGACGGCTCGGTAAACTTTTTTGATAAAGATTATTTCGTTTATTTTCGTCCTGGCACTCCTGAAGATATAAAACAGCGTGTCATCAAGGATCTCAAAGAGTATTATGCTAAAGAACGCGAAAAAGGATATTATTAAACCGCTCACGAGTTGAGCGGTTTTCTTGTGCTCAAAACTCAATAATTACAGCGTTCTCCTTATTTTGTCGTTCAGTCCGAAACATCCACATCCGGTGCGATCTGGATATTGTACTCCGGATAAGCCTCCCTGATCTCATCGTATATGATCTGAAGGCCTTCACTCGCCTTGATGTCGAAACTCATTACCACATCAAAAGTCATTTCTTTCGTTTCTGTATCTATATAGAATCCGTGAAACTGAACCGCCCATTCATGCGACATGACGCGTTCGCAAACATCTTTCCGGATGTCGGAAGCCTCATCATTTGCGGTGTTATAGGAATACAGGCCGACACCTGCGAGGACAACACCGGTTTCCCTGAAGATTTTTCTTTCCAGCTTTCTTGTCAGTTTATCGAATTCTCTTGCCGTCATCGTGTCGGGGACTTCAAGATGAACCGACGCGAAATCTTTATCGGGGCCGTAATTGTACAGAATAAGATCATAGGCGCCCCTGACCTCCGGCTCATCAGAAAGCAGTTTCTTAATCTTGTCCGTTTTTTCTTTATCCGCTCTGGTTCCCAGAATTTCATTCAGCGTTTCCATCATCATTTCGATTCCTGCCTTGACGATGAAGCCTGCTATGATTATGCCGACACAAGCCTCGAGAGACAGGCCGCTCACCATGAAGATGACTGCGGAAACCAGTACAGAACCCGAAAGAATCGCATCAAACATTGCGTCGGAACCGGATGCGGCAAGGGACCCTGAATTGACCTGCTCGCCTTTTGCTTTTACATATCTTCCGAGAATGATCTTGACGATGACGGCTACTGCGATGATAATGAGGGAAATTACGCTGTAATCCGGCTTTTCGGGCTCAATTATCTTCTTCAGGGATTCCACGGCAGAAGTAATACCTGCATAGAGAACAATGCCTGAAACGATCATCGCGCTGAGGTATTCGATCCTGCCATATCCGAACGGATGCTTCCTGTCGGGAAGCTTCCCGGCAAGTTTCGTTCCTGCGATCGTAATGACAGAGGACAGGGCATCCGAAAGATTATTAACGGCATCCAGAATGACGGCGATCGAATTGGATATAATGCCGATTGCCGCCTTGAAAGCTGCCAGCATTACGTTTGTCAGGATTCCGATGATACTGGTCCGGATAATTACCTTATCACGATTCTGTTCTGAAGTGACAGGCGCTGCATTTTTTCCCATTTCCATTTCTCCTTTGCAGATCCGGGTTTGCGGATCTTTTATTTTATCATTGATCACCGGGTGTCAGACTCTGCTAAAAATTGTCTCTTCAGGAAAAAGCATCAGTCTCTCCCATGGTAAGTGACCGCAATATTCATACGGTCTTTTCGCGTGTCTGTTAAAAGCCCGATTATTTTGCAAATAACGAAAGGATCTTCTGAGTCCGCACGTCAACAAGACCGTGCGTAGTCATCTTGATGTGCGGGATAACGGTAAGCGAAACAAACGCCATATTCATAAACGGCGAGATGTTCTCCGGAACGCCCAGATGCCGTACAGCTTCATTGAGTGCATGGTTCAGTTCCGCAGTCGTCTTCGTATCCTTGTCGCTCATAAGCCCCGCTATCGGAAGCGGGAGCTCCGCAATAACTTTTCCGCTGTCGACTGCGACGCTTCCGCCTTTCAGCTCGCGTACACGGTTCGCGGCAAAAGCCATATCCTCGTCGTTCGTGCCTATCACTATCAGATTGTGGGAATCGTGAGAGACCGAAGCCGCGATAGCTCCGCGTTTCAGACCTATGCCCTTTATATACCCGATGCCTCGGTGTCCGGTATTTTTATGCCGCTCAATGACCGCGAGCTTTAAAACATCTCTGTCAGTATCTATGCCGTTGTTTGTCCGGAGATCGAGGTCCATCAGCAGCTCCTCGGTCAGCAGTTCACCGGGGATCACCCCTATCACGCGGCAAGTGTGTCCTTCTGGCTCGATATAAAGATCGTCAGCCGACAACGGCTTCAGGTTGAACGAATCAAGTACGGAGCTCCATTCCGGAGTGCGGTATGAAGGCGCGTCAAACGGCTGACAGATCCCGTTTATCACAGCGGGCTTTCCGCCGCAGTAAACATCGCGTACAGCCACACTGTCAAGGTCGTTTAGTATCAGCAGATCTGCGCGGTATCCGGGAGCCACGGCTCCGACACCTTTGAGGCCGAAACACTGAGCGGCATTGATCGTAGCGGTCTGTACTGCGGTCACGGCGCTCTTTCCGGCTTTCACCGCACGCCTTATGATGTTGTCGATATGACCGTCACGCAGTATATCTGCCGGATGACGGTCATCTGTTACAAGCAGGCTCCTGCGGCAGAACGGCTCGTCAAACATAGGAAGCAGCGCTTCAAGATTCCGGGCGGCTGTCCCCTCGCGTATCATGAGCCACTGTCCCTTGCGTATGCGTTCGGCAGCTTCGCCGGTAGATGTACACTCGTGATCGGTGCTGATACCTGCCGCGATATACTTGTCGATATCGTGACCCGTCAGCAGCGGAGCATGACCGTCTATGATCTTTCCGGCTGCTTTAGCGGCTTTTATCTTATCAAGCACCCCGGGATCGTCCGCAAGCACTCCGGGGTAATTCATCATCTCGGCAAGCCCGAGTACGCGCGGATAGCTGAAATACGGGATCATATCCGCGGCAAGTATCACGGCTCCGGATTCGTCGAGAGGCATCGCAGGCACACACGACGGTATGTTTATATATATGGTCACGGGAAGACCCTCACTCATCGCGAGCATGAAGTCTATCGCCTTTGTACCGCATACATTCGCTATTTCATGCGGGTCGGCCACTACCGCCGTAGTCCCGTGCGGAAGCACGGCACGCGCGAATTCCGCGGGTGCGAGCATAGTGCTCTCAATGTGGATATGTCCGTCAATGAGCCCCGGGCAGACCGTACAGCCGGAGATATCCTTAACCTCGTCCGCTTCCGTATAGTCTCCGGTCCCGAGAATGATACCGTCGCCGATAAGTACATTCTCATGCATTATCTCGCCTGTGAATACATTGACAACCGAGCCGTTTTTCAGTAGAGTTTTCATAAAATACACGCTTCCGTTTTCAGAGGAAAATGTACTTGAGGATGAACAGGACAGCAAGTACATACATTATCGGGTTGATCTTCTTTGCTTTACCACATATCAGGTTGATAACGACATAGGAGATTATTCCCAGCGGGATACCCTCGGAGATGCTGTAGAACAGCGGTATGCCGATTATGCAGAGATATGCGGGGACAGTTTCCGTGAAGTTGTCTTCGGTGCTCTTCAGCTTCGTGATAGTCGTGAACATCAGGAATCCGACAAATATCAGAGCGGGAGCCGTCGCAAATGACGGTATCGCTACCGGCAGACAAAGCAAACGGGAGATTTGACATAAGTCCCATACAGACGCAGCCGATGAACGAGGCTATGCAGGTCGCAAGCATTACCGCAGTCGGATCCATTCCTGCGGAGGAAAGTATGCCCGGGTTTACGGCGAGAATGTACGCCATGGTCATGAATGTGGTGATTCCCGCTGTGATCTCGGTCTTTACATCTGTCTTGTTCTGCTTCAGTCTGAATAATTTGTCAAGCATTGTTTCCCAGTGCCTTACAGCACTTCCTTCTTTTTGTAATGATCAGAATTGACCTGTCATATCTGAGCAGCATTCCGTTAAGCACTTCTCATCAGGCATACATCGTGACGTTATCACAGATAAACATATCATCAATGGCATATTACAATGGGGGTGATCCTTTTTCCTTTTTCACACAGCCGCATTTTATACATTTGTATTCTGTGAAGGGCCGCGCATGATCCCTCGTATTCAGAACCAGCCGGTCGTGCTGAGTGCCGTCCGGGCAGGTAGTCCAAAAGCTTTTGTATGTTGTATCACAGATACAACTCTGTTCCGTGCGCTCCGACCTGCAAACCAGAACGGAGACATCAGTTGGCTGCCGGCAGCACATAAAACGATCGTTCCTGCTAATCTGTGGATTAAATCTATAACATTATACCACAAAATCCGGCCGGATGCAACATTTTTTGAAAAACTCAGCGTTACCGTGATGAAACATCCGGGAATGATGAAAGAGCTGCGGGATACAGGAAATGAAAGCAGATATCATGCTGCTGATCCGAAGGCCGGATATCCGTAAGCAGGCCTGTCCGCATACTCTTTTGTGCTTAATGTGGGAGAAGGGCGATCTTTTTTAATTATCACTTGCTTTTTTGAGTTATATGTGGTAGAATAAAAATATAACATATCCTGTTTCACAGACAGGATACAAATTACCTCCCGGTATATATCCCGGAAAAACCAATGACACAGTGCCGGAATATTCCGGCAGACCCGATGAAAAATACCGGAAATATATACTGTTTTACGGTAATGCGGATCATTTTTGAAAAGGATAATAGAATGAAATTCAGATATGTAAGAATACAGGGCAGGGAGCTTGCCCGGAACACAAAGTATGCAAAGGGCATATTCAGTATGTGCTGGCAGCTTATACAGAACGATGTCATGGAAGAAGAGGACGCCGATCTTTTCAGGGAGATAGACTCATGGTTTGCGGAGGAGCTCCCGTTCCCGCCGCAGTGCAAGCGGCAGGAGAATGTAGTCTGCTTTTTCAAGACGGAGAACACGGACGCTATGATGAAAATGATAAAACCCGCAATGTGGCTGCTGGACAAGTATCATCACCCTTTTTATGTCGTTTATACGAACTATCCGGGCGAGATCGTTTATGAGGACGAGTATCAGGTCGCCGTAAAAGCCGGAGAAGATCTTATCTTTGAAGATGTTCAGCAATCCTGGTCGCCGGACGACAAGGGCATTGACCCCGATGAATCCGAAAACTCCGTTTAAAGATCGTGCCCGTGGCGGGAATGGAGATCTGCGGAGACCGCGTCAGAATTAACTGCAAAAACAGCTTGCTGCCCGGAAGACAGCAAGCTGTATTTTTATTGGGAGAGTCTTCACCTGTCCGCTGCGTCTTGCCTCATTGCGTAGAACTCCGGAAGGCTGTGCCCGGTTTTTATGCAGATGAAGCATTCTGCATAGCAAAAATATAAAAAATGAGTAATTTTAAGAACAGCATACTTATCCGCAATATCCGGCGCGGTTGGCGGAATTTTATGAATATGCAGCTGTTGTCTTTTTTTATCTAAAATCTTGAGATAGGTTTTCTGGCTGTTGTCCCGCAGTACTTACAAATTTATCGAGTTTTACAAGTTCTTCGTTTGTTGCTGCGTCTTTCATTGACATAGTAGTTTCCTCCTGTTTTGTATTGGGGTGAGACAATTTGTCGTTGGAGAATATAACTATACAACTATTATATCGTCAAAATACAGAAAAACTTTTGAGCTTTTACAAAAATATATTTATACTGACAGTAAATACATAACTGCTGCCAGGGAAGAAGGCACAATGCCTGCTATCTGCCGCAAGTACTGTTCTATCCATTCCATAGGCTGTACCTGGGTAGATTGTGCAGAATTTGTATCTGTTATAAGTGCAGCACCGAGTTATCTGCAACAGCGGAAATGTCTCCCGGTATGGATTGCGTAAAACTGTTCCTGTAAAGTGCATACAGAATTACGATAATGGTTGTCGGCCTCCAGAATGTCAATAGGCCCGGCTCCGCACAGTTGAAATTCCCGAAATATTTACTTATATGGCTCGTTTCACAGCAAATATTTTGTTACAAATTGACGATTGAAATTTCGCTGTGAGTGTGATAAAATATGATATAAGGTTAGTGTGAGCTAACTTGTGCGACAACAGATAAAGGAGAACGGAAATGAGCGAAGAAGAAAGAAAATTCCTCGAAGTGAAAGATCTTAAAAAGAGCTTCGGCAGCGGAGATACAAAGCAGGATGTCCTGCGCGGACTCGATTTTACGGTAGCAAAGGGCGAGTTCTGCGTCCTGCTGGGACCGTCCGGGTCCGGCAAGTCAACGCTGCTGAATATCCTTGGCGGTATCGACAATGCAGATGCCGGAGAAATATATATCAACGGCGACAGGCTCAGCAGAATGGACGAGAAGGGACTGACACAGTACAGGAGAAAGCACCTCGGTTATGTGTTCCAATCCTACAACCTGATACCTAATCTCAATGTAAAGGAAAACATCGAGACCGGTGCATACCTTTCCGACAAGCCGCTTGATATTGACGAACTTCTGAAAATACTTGGTCTTTATGAGCACCGTCATAAGCTGCCCAATCAGCTTTCAGGCGGTCAGCAGCAGAGAGTTTCCATAGGCAGAGCTATCGTCAAGAACCCGGACATACTGCTCTGCGACGAGCCTACCGGCGCGCTTGATTACACGACATCGAAAGAGATACTCCGCCTTATCGAGGAAGTAAACGCGAAGTACGGCAATACGATAATCATGGTTACTCACAATGAGGCGATAAAACTTATGGCAGATCACGTCATAAAGCTGCGTGACGGAAAGATACGCCATGACGATATAAATACCACAAAAATAACAGCCGACGAGCTTGAATGGTAAGGAGGCTGTGATATGCAGAACGAAACCGTACATTTCGGGAAAAGACCCGGAAACCCGCTGAACAGGCGGGTTTGGAAAGACCTTGTAAGCGATTGGAAACGCTATCTGATGATATTCCTGATGCTTGTAGTCACAATTGGCTTCGTGTCGGGAATGTATGTTGCCAATAACAGTATGATGACAGCGATCGCGGAAAATGTCGGAAAGCTGCATCAGGAGGACGGGCATTTCGAGCTTTCAAAAAAGGCTGACAGCGCTCTTATCGCGGCTCTCGAAAGCGGCGAGAAAGCCGATGTTGTAAGCATATTCCGCGAACGAGCCTACAATGAAGCAGAAGAAAAGGTCGTTGAAGCGGTAAACGAAGCGGTCGAAGAAAAAGTGCGCGAGCAGGTAAGAAACGCAATAACGGAGAATGTCACCGCCGCTGTCGATGAACAGCTCGCGGGATATGCCGCTGTGGGTATGGAGGTGTCTGACGAACAGCGGCAGAGTGCAACAGAAGATGCACTTGATACTGCAATGGCCGAAAACTATGACAAGGCTGTCGAAGAAGCGCTCAAAACGGCGTATGAGTCGGATGATTACAAGACCGCGCTTTCCGATGCAATGAAGGAAGCAAAGGACGAGATCGACAAGGAGATAAACGAAAAGTATGACGATCTTGCCGAACGCTATGAGCTGAACAAGGATTTCGCGCCGGTGCCTGTGAAGATACACGAACTGTTTTACAAAGAGCAGACAGAGCTGATACCCACAGACGCTTCATACAGCGGAAAGATACGCATTTTCAATGAGCGCACGGAAATCGATATGTATGACATTCTCGAAGGCAGAGCGCCCGAAAACGAGAACGAGATCATCATTGACCGTATGCACGCTGACAATGTGAAACTGAAGGTCGGAGACAGGATAAAAGCCGGAAACACCGAGTTCACGATAACCGGACTCGCGGCATTCGTCGATTATTCGACACTTTATGAAAAGAACACCGACACTATGTTCGACGCGCTGACCTTTGATGTCGCAATGGTAACTCCCGCGGGATTTGACAGGCTTTCAGCGCCCCTTCACGCAGGCTACGCGTTTGAGTATGTGAACAAGCCTGCCGATGTCATTGAAGAAAAAGTTCTTTCGGATAATTTCCTGAAAGTGCTGATAACGCAGACGGCGGTAACGGAGAATGAAACGGAGATAAAAGATTATGTCCCCGCCTATGCGAACCACGCGATGACTTTTGCAGTCAATGATATGGGAAGCGACGAGGCTATGGGCGGCGTGCTGCTGTATATACTTGTCGCTGTGCTGGCGTTCATCTTCGCAGTGACAGCTTCGGCAAAGCTCGAAAAGGAATCGTCCGTCATCGGTACGCTCCGTGCCTCGGGCTACACCAAAGGCGAGTTGGTGCGCTACTATATGAGCGGTCCGCTGCTTGTGGTGATCTTCGCATCGATAGTCGGAAATATCCTCGGCTACACGGTATTCAAAAACGTTGTCACCGCTATGTATTATAACAGCTACAGTCTGCCGACCTACGAAACACTGTGGACGCCCGAAGCGTTTATCAGAACAACAGTCGTCCCGCTGATCCTGATGCTCGTTATAAATTTCATTGTGATAATCAGAATGTTAAGACTGTCTCCGCTTAAATTCCTGCGTCATGATCTTAAAAAGGCAAAGCGCAAAAAAGCGGTAAGACTGCCGAAATGGAAATTTTTTGCTCGCTTCCGTATGCGTGTGTTCTTACAGAATATTCCGAATTATATCATGGTGTTTGTCGGGGTATGCTTCGTGATGCTTCTGCTCTCAATGGCTGTGGGAATGCCCGAGACACTGAAATACTATCAGGGCAGCATGACGGATATGATGTTTGCGGAAGAACAGGTCATACTTCTTACAACAGATGACGAGGACGGAAATACGGTAGAAACATCGACCGAAGGTGCCGAACGGTTTTCTATGGAATCTCTGATAAGAAAGTCAGATACTCTCGACGAGGAGATCACGATATACGGAATCACAGACGGCAGTGAATATATAAAGCTCGACAAGAGTGCCGACGGAGTATATATCTCCGACGCATTCGCCAACAAGTACAAGGTCGCGAAGGGTGACACCATTACTCTTTCCGCGAAGTACGAAAACAAGGAGTACAAGTGGAAGGTCTTTGACATTTACGATTATTCCGCGTCATTGGCTGTGTTCATGCCAAACGATATGTTCAATACCGAGTTCGGCCGCAAAGCGGGGGCGTTCAGCGGATATATGTCGGACGCGCATATCTCCGATATTGATGAGAAGTACATCGCCAAGACCATAACGGATGAGGATATGCTGAAGATCGCCGCACAGCTCGACCACTCAATGGGTTCATATATGGTATATTTCCAGTATGTGTGCGTGATCGCAGCGGCAATAATACTGTACCTGCTCACAAAGATAATCATTGAGAAGAATGAGCGTTCGATCTCCATGGTGAAGATACTCGGCTACAGCAGCGGAGAGATAGCGTCGCTGTATCTGGTGACAACTGCGCTCGTCGTATTCGTGACCGAGTTTGCCGCGATATTCATAGGCTACGAAGCCATGAACGCGATCTGGGGCGTTCTGCTGATGAAACTCGGCGGGTACTTCGCATTCGTTATCCCGTTCAGCGGATTTGTAAAGGAATTTGTGCTTGTTTTCGCGGCGTATATGATAATAACTGTGATAGACTTCATACGCATAAGGCGCATACCGAAGGTGCTGGCGCTGAAAAACGTAGAGTAACCGATATATCGGGGATTCTCCTTGAATGGGATTCGGCAGAACAGCGATTGATCTGTATCCGCCTTTCCATTATGGAAGACCATTCCTGAACAGCTGAAAAAGCATATAGCCTGAATACTGCCGGACAGGTCAATGATATTCAGCCCGAACAGTACCAATAAGATGCGTTTCAGACTGGAGAATATACTCGAAGGACTGCTGCTGCAGCTCTATCTTGAGGTCAACGAAGATGCCATGCAGACCGAGGAGATCGGATATATGATCTATTATCGCGCTCAGGGAATGATCTCCGTTATACAGAAATTGGTCCGTGATGAATACAGGACCACAGAGGAAAACATAATCCGGCTGATGACGGTGCTTGACGGACGAACGGAAGAATACTTCACATCATGGATGAACAAGCGTAAATGACAGTTATGGGTCTCCGGACAATCCGGAGACCTTAGTTTGTTTATAAACCATTTTTTGCATTTTCCGCGCATTCCGGATGGCGCAGAACGCGAAAATCTCAAAAAGGTATTTGCAACCGATGAATCGTGTATAGGCGGGGCAAATCATGAGTATAGCTCTTACGCACATCGAAGAAGCGCATAAGAGAGCAGGGGACAGAATCGGGCGTAATTTGCCCGGGACAGACAGAGTATGACCGCCGCCCCGTGCAGTATTCAATAATCACAAGAGGCTCTGAACCGCTTTCAATGCGGTCCGGAGCCTCTTGATTCTTTTTGTTTCCGTTTACATAGTAAAGATCAGCCGCTTACTGTAAGCGACACATTGTCGTAATACGAATCCGACTCGGAGCCGTATTTATAGAAGGAATACAGCGAAGCTCTCACGGTTACCGCACCGCTCGGAACTACGGCGCTTACGCTCATTGAGTGCCATGTCGCGTTGCCGTGATCCTTTGCCGATAAAGCGGAATCTATTACACTGCCGCTTGCGTCGAGAAATTCGATCTTCAGCATACTCTCATCTTCGTGATTGCTTCGGTAAGCGCGGTTCTGCGCGGATAGTGTCACTTTCTTTCCCGTATATCCGCTTATATTCACATCCTGATAGAGACGCGTACCGTTTGTTCCTGTAAATCCCTTTGTGTAAAAGAAATTACCGTCAAGCGCGGTCACTCCGTCATACGAGTTTGCTGTCGCCCACTTCCCGTCCGGAGCCGTCCAGCCGGCGAGTCCGTTGGAAGCGTTTCCGTTGGTGAGCAGGTTGCCGGTCGCGGTACCGGCGGACGA
>JAEEJW010000209.1 GCA_016282095.1 Ruminiclostridium sp.
AAAACACGAACAAACAGGAGGAAATTGAAATGCAGAAAAAGAAAGTATTCCGGTTCTGCGATATTCACAGTCTGCGTCATCTGCATTGTTCGCTCTTAATCAACGCGGGCATTGATGTAGTCTCTGTTTCAGCGGATTTAGGGCATAGCGCGATTTCAACGACTTTGAACCTGCTACAGTCATATGTTTCAGGAGGCAAAGGCTCGGAACTGCGACGCGATCACGGTGGCTTTGTCGTTCGGCAAGAAGGGTGACGACATGGACGAGAACGAGAAGAAAGCATCATAAAATCTGACGGAATTTACGAAAAATTTTCTGAAAAATCAACATCTGCCACTTATTTTTCTGAAATAAGTGGCAGATAAGTGGTAACAACCAAAATCCGAAAAAAGCAAAACCCGCAAACACGCTCGTAGTGCGCATTCGCGGGATTAGGTGATGGTGACCCGAAGCGGAATCTATACAAACATTCTCCTCCAGGTCATCAAAATCATCTGGTAAATTGTTTTCTGTTGACTTACCGCCTCCGGGCATTCCGAAAACGATCTTTATGCGCTTATCATCATAGAGATATACAGCACTGATGAAGGTGTTGAAAAGCTCGGACTGGAACTTCTTGTCCTCAATGTCTCCGGATTTCAGTCCTGTGAGCCATGCGACGACTTCTTGTTTCGTGACTTCCGGATAGTTGGCTGTAATGTCGAAGAGTTTGCTTTTGACGTGCTTCTTCTCTTTTTCGAGCTCTTTGATGCGTTCTTTCACGGATTCGGAGTTCAGCCCTTCCTCGACCGCTTTCATCAGGTTCCCAAGAGACTTGTCTATGTCAGACATCTGATCGTTGAGCTTGTCGAAATCTGTCTCGTCACGATGCGTCTTGTGATAGTTCACTGTTGCTTCCGCGATCCAGTTTATCATATCGTCCTGCAACACATATTCTACGATACCGCGGGCTACTTCCTGCTCGATGAAATCGCGACGGACGTTTTTCTTATCACACCCGCTATGCTGCCGTTTCCCGTTGCAGGTGTAGTAATAGTGCATATCGCCGCCTTTGCCGGTTCCGGATATTCCTACCATAGGCTTCTTGCAGTGACCACAGTACAGCTTACCTGTAAGCAGATAATCGCCATTGATGCGGTGTCTACCTTGCGGGTTCTTTTTCATTCTGAGCACCTCCTGCACCTTAAAATACATACTGTCAGATACTATCCGGGGCATACCGTTTTCGATGCGAGTTTCGTCGAAGATGTACACGCCCCGGTATTTTTCATTGTGGAGAATTGCCTGAAAGCTCGACCTGCCCCATTCTCCGCCTTTACGGGTACGGAGTCCGCGCCGGTTCAGGTCGGTGTAGATGTCAACGAACGGCTCACCTCGGGCGGCTCTCTCGTATATCTCCCGGACGATAGCCGCAGCGGGTTCATCTATGACATAATGATGATCCTCAGTCTTGTAGCCGAACGGAGCAGGACCGTTCACCAGACATCGTTCAGCGTTGCTGTTCATGCCGCGCTTGACATCTTCCGCCATATTTTCTATGTAGAACTGGTTCACATTCATCATCGAACGTTTCGCAAAGCGCCCGGCGGCGGTATCGTCGAAATCTTCCTCGACATAAAGAATGCGGACACCGTTATCGGCAAGACGGCACTCGTTCACCATAGCTTCAAGCATATTTCTGCCGATACGAGAGGACTTCCACGCGATCACATAATGGAAAGTGCCGCTTGTGCTGTCCCGGAGCATCTTCTGAAAAGCCGGCCGCTTGTCGGTTTTGCCGGAGATCGCACGGTCTGCATAGACTTCCTTAATCTCGATACCACGCTCGGCGGCAAGCTCGCGGCAAAGAGCAACCTGCTGCTCGATAGATATGTCTTTCTGATTATGGCTGCTGTATCGGCCATAGATCACGCCGATGCTGCCGGAGGGTAGGGAAGAACGTTTTCGGGGCATAGAATACCTCCTTATCTGCGATTTTTGCAGAAATTTTGCAAAAATCGGTCTAAAAGTTGACATTTTCCCGGAGATATGCTATACTTTACCTGTCGAGGTTCGGGTAGCAATACTCCGAGCGAATCCCTTCACTGATTGCAGTCGGTGAGGGGATTTTTTTTATCCGGCTATGCCGATCACTTTTCCCGCACACTTAATGAAATCGCCTTCAGTGAAAACTATATCTTTATAGTCACTGTTTACGGAAATCAGACGATCACCGCCGTATTGCTTGATATATCCTTGACCGTTGACTACAAATATGCCGGTCTCGCCGATATTTACGCGGTCTTGTATCTTTACCAACACGATATCGTTGTCATGGTAAATCGGCTCCATGCTGTTACCATAGATCGTGACTGCAAAATCCGCCTCTTTCGCTTCGGGGGTATCAGGTATATCAATTTCATCCCACTCGTCTCGATCTTCGAGATCGAAGCCGAAGCCGGCGGAGGCTTTGTAAACACTGTGTTTTATTCGTATAATTGAAATTGGATCCTTCTTGTCAGAGGAAGAAATACAACGCTTATATTCGTTGCATAATAAATCGTCGATAGCTTTTTTACCGTATTTGTCAAGAGTGCGGTATTTTTTTATGTGCTCGATTTCTGGATATGTTAACGAATCGCGTATATAGCGTTCAATCATTACGTCCTCATCGGTCGCGCGTTGAATCTCATAAATCGTTTTAGCATCGAATTTAGAAAGTAAGTCGATGGAAGCGTTTTGATACTCGTCAGTTTTTTCATAGTCAACGGGATCATTAGTATCGCCGAATAAGTAAGCGACCGTAGTATCCAAATATTCAGCAATATCAGTAATATGCTTCAAGTAGGATTTGCTTTTCCCACTTTTCCAAGCGCTGAACGCGCTTTTTTCGATATTCAAATAATCAGTTAAGTCCTTTTGGGAGTAGTTATGTTCTTTTAATAGTTGAATTATTCTGTTCAATATATCCATTTTGCCACCTTATTCCTTGTTAATAATCAACAAAGTTGCAAAAATTCCAACATTCATATTGACAATTGGATAAATTCCAACTATAATGTAAATGGTGGTAAAAATCGCAATCTGATAAAGAACTGTAAAACATAATGGGTTGGTGTTTTATGAACTTTATAATTATATCATAGCGTTTTTTCCCACTTTTGTCAATGATCTTTTATTATATTTGTAGGAGGTGAACAATTTTGTTTGATGAATTTAGGCAAATTGCAAAAAGAACCGCCAAAGCTAAAGGGCTTACTTATCAGCAAATCGCAGACGCAACGGGATTCGATTTAAGCACTATCCGCCAGTTTATGTGCGGAGTCACAGACAGCCGCCGAGTAGCAGAGAAAATAGCTGATACTTTAGAGTTGAGACTCTTGTACGGGAATGGGAGGTATGCCGTTTTGTCTGAAGCAAAGGAGAAGACATGAAAATAACTATCAACAGCAAGGAACTTACGACGCTGAAAGAAAACCTGAAAGCGGCAGCACAGTCCTTCGAAACACTGAACAGGGCACTGGGATATATATGCAACAGCAGGATACGGATGCAGGTGCCGCCTAGCGTAAGGCCGGGAAGTTTCTTCGAAGCCCAGATCGACGAGCAGAAAACCGAATCGCTGTTTAACGCTCTTACCGTTGCGGAGGACAGCTTCGACCAGATCAGCCGCATGATCGACGGAATCGAGAGCTTTGAGCTGGACGCTGTCGATACCGACACCGCGGTACTCAATCTCAACCAGTACCGTGAGAAGAGCCTGTGGGACACAGCAGAGGACACTGTCCGCGTCGGCGTAGGGCTGTGCTATAAAATCACAGATGCACGCATCGAGGCTGTAAAGGCACAGCATATACGGTCTCTGACCGACGCTCAGAACGAGCTGCTTACACGCCGCTGCAAGGAGCTCCTGCGTATGACAATGGCGGATGCGATCTCGACTGAACGAGTGTTTTTAATGTCAAGGGAGATGCGCGTACTGTGCAGGCTCCGCCAGCTCGACATTACCGCATCGCCGCAGGTCAGCTATAGTAACATCCCCAATCTGTGGGCCTTAATCCACAATCACCCCGCCGGTGGTCCTCCAAGCAAGACTGACCTTGAGGCCTTCGCCAGTGCTTCGATACTGAGGATCTTCGGAGCGGTGGGAAATAACGGAAAAACGTACTTCCTTGAAAAAACCGAGGAATACGACTATCAGAAGTTCGCCACACTCATCGGGAAGCATGAGGGGATGCGCGATATCGTGCCGGAGCTCAGGGACTGCGGAATCAATTACTATGTAGGAGGTGAATTGCAGAGTGAATAACATTCTTTTAATGTCGTATCTCCTCTCGGGAGCCAAAAAAGAGCTGATTGAGAAGAGAGCAAAGGTAGCGCTCGGGTACCAGCTCGAAGCGGAGTATGAGATAGACGCGAACAGCATTTATCTGCATCCGATAAAGCCGGGAAGTACATACATTGCGGCATTCAACCTGTATCCTATGGCCGAAAAACCCGAAACCGGCCGGCCTTTTGGCAATAATCAGCTGACAGCCCGTGAGATTGACCTGTTCTATAATCCCGCGGGGCATCAGGCGCAGGTGATCTTCGGGAAATCCGTCTATGTCAAGCCGGAGGAAATGCCGGAGAGAATCGATATCCATGTTAAGAAACGAAATACGCCCATGTCGGAGATCATCGAACAGACCCGCCGCATGATGCGTGATGCGGCTAACAATTTAGTGATTTCGATTCCCGAAGGAGTTACGGGAATAGGATATTGCAGAATATGGAGGATAAACAGCATATGGATTTAAAATTTCTGGAAGCGGCGATAAATCGCGCTAAGAGTATGACAACATCAGCGCTCGCCAATGAGGCGTTAAGCGCGGAGGAGAGAACACTTGCGGGGTTCCCGCTCGAGACGACGCTGTTTGAAAACGTCAGAGTATCGGACACAGCTTGTCACGTTGAGCTGGGAGGCCCCGCACACTACCTCGCGATCTACGAGGCATACGACAACGAGACATACACGCTCTCCGATGTTCCGGTAGATTCATTTACTGATTATAATGCTATCGCGGAACTGCCGACAATACCGACGCAGTACGAAGAGATCGGGCTATTCTACGCGCCTCTTGACGAAAACGAACCGGCGACGGAAGATGTCGAGACTGTATTCGGTCTTGAAAGATACGTCAAGCCTGACCCGAACAATCCGGGACAGCTTCTTATCTCGCCGCCTTCAACGGGTGGAGCAGTGTGCCTGATTTTTAAGATGGCGCTTAACATCGTACCCCTTGCGCAGGCGGGATTCTATCTCCCCGAAGCTACTACCGAGGAACCGTGAGAAGGAGGTTAACTAACATGGCCGCATTAAATAACTACAACTATGACACAAGATACGCTGAGTTCAGCGTCGACAACGAAGGCGAGCTCGTATATCTGCCGACGACCACCTCCCCAGGGAACGGACCTCTCGCGAGCATCACCGATCCCGTCGCGGAAGGCTCGCTGGCATTCACAACGTCGGGAGAGATGGACAGCTATGTTCTGAACTCCGCCGGGTGGGTAAAGAACAGATGAAAAAATGGAGAGCCGCAAACGGCTCTCCGGAATAATGAAAGGATGTGAAATTATGTCAGAAAAAGGAATGACACCGGAAGAGTTCCAGCAGCTCGAACCTTACGAGCAGGGACACTTCTTCAAGACACTGTATCAGTGTGTGCTTGATTTTAAGCAGAAGCCAGGCGGTCAGGAAATGCTCGACAGGATCATTAAAGAAAAGGAGATACCGGTATGACACGAAAGCAGTACATAGCATCGGCTGTCGCAGCGGCAGGGCTGTTCATACTGCTGTACATAGTTCCGCCGATAACGGAAGCCGTGCCGCTCGTAGGAGCAGCCCTCGGAGCGGTAATGCTGGCAATAATAACTACGGCGGTATTTAAGGGAGGTCTGACAGATGTCTCTGGAGAATAAAAAAGAAGCCCCACGGTCAACTCCGCAGGACAAATACAAAAATATTTACAAGAACATAATAACAGAAAACTGCGGATTTGTCAAGGGCTTGGAAAGGACAAGCTATGACACAGAAAAATAAAGACGCTCTTTCGGCGTTCTTCGCGAAAGACAAGAAGCGGGACGACTTCCGGAAGACCATAGAAGATTATGTTATATGGCAGCTGGCGGCTCTGCCCGATGAGACTCTCGCCGACACGACTGCCGATGAGATCATAAAGGGAATCTTCGATATGAAGAATATATGCCAGACGGTAATATCTCACGCTCAGAAGCAGAAGTCCGGCAGCTCGGCGGCGCTCGCAAGCTATGATGTGTTCTGGATCGTATGCAAGGAGCTCCACATCGACGGCGTTATCACGAAGGAAGATACTCTCGGCTTCGTTCCCGACGGGTTCACCAAGAGCATGGCTGTAGAAGTGCATGCGCATGCAAAAACCGAAGAAAAATTGCAGGCGCCTGCAAAATCTTCCCCGTTCTCTGTCGATATCGACAGTCTGTTTGATGATTGAGGGGGCGGGAATATGGCGTTGCCGGAAAAATTAATGTATGAAGCTGCCGAGAAGTACGGGAAAAAGTTTATGTTCGCGTACAAGGATCACAGACACCACCTATTTTATGAAGAGGCGCTGACAGGCGGATATGAGCGGAGCCCACAAGGTTATTATGGCATCTGTACTGCTTGTAAGAGTAGAATAGAGCTTGACGATCCTCCGCCTTCCGAAGACGAAAAGCAACGTATCTATTACGGCTCCTGTGCAAGATATGATGATTTCAAAACAAGCATTGGCATAATGGAATGCCCGTACTGTGACGCAGAAGTCGAGATCAAAAAGGGCTGGTACGGCAAGAAAAGCCTTAAAGATCGCTTCTATCTCCAAGCGTGGGAAGTAGTTTCTTTTGATAAGGTCATTCTTCACGAAGCTATCGTTTGTTGTGATGATTGGTCTCAATGGGAAGAATACGACGGCCCGAAGAGCATATATAAATACGATCTCCGGAGCACAGAACTCACACCCGGTAAGACGGTCACTACACGCTGGAGCGGCAAACAGTTCAAAAACTCACATACTGCAAGCGATTATGAGAAGGCTGGATTTTCAATAACCTGTGGTCAAAGCCAAATGAGCAACAGAGTCTGCTATTATAATATCGATGCTCTCCGCGACAGTTTTCTTCGACCATTGCTTGAAGCCATAGAGGACTTCGATAATAGTGAAGTCAAGCAGCTTGCCGCAAGGCTCGCAGGTGCGAGAAATTATATAGAGCTGGACAATATGGCGGATTATATATTCCGTATGAACGAGGAACCTATCACAGAGCTGTTATTCAAGGCAGGTTTTTACACGATCGTGCAGGAACGCGTTTATCACGACAAACGAAACACCTCAAGGAATACACGTCACATCATGTTCGATGTGAGATCTCCGAAGAAGATGTTCAGGGGACTGTCCCAGAATCACGCTGAGGAGAGAATGAAGCGAATGATGCGGCTGATAGAAGCTCCCGCCCGTGTTTCCATGGATGATCTCGAAGGTGCTGCGGAACTGTTCAGAGTAAGCAAGAGCGCGAAGCCTGAAGATATGGCAAAAATAATCGGCAAAGGTGAATTCCGCGCAATGTCGAAGATATATAAGGCTCTTCCGTACTTTCCGGAGGCGAGAATAATCGAATATATTGCCAAGAGCAAATGGAACCCTCAATACTACCTCGATTATCTTGAGGCGGCTGATGCTGCCGGTGCTCCCTTGAACGAACGCAGGACAGCTTTTCCGGAAAATCTCACAGATGCTCACGATGAAGCAATCAGGAAACGCGAATACAAGGTTGATCCCGCAGCGGTCGCAAAATGCCACAATCGGCATAACAAGCTTATTGAAGCCGGTTATGAATACGAATGGCGCGGTATTATCGCTATCATACCCGATACCCCGTCTGAAATAATTGCAGAGGGAAAGATCCTCAGGCATTGCGTTGGTGGATATGCCGACAGGCACACCGCCGGAAACACTAATATCATCTTTATCCGGCACACCGGAAGCAATTCAAGCTGGTTCACCCTTGAAGTGGATCCGAAGACACTCAAGTTCAAGCAGTGCTACGGATATAAAAATCAAAGCACGGGAATCCAAAGGGATAGTATGTGCAAAAACTATAATCCCGTTGTCGGGGAGTTTCTCAAACACTATAAACGCCGTCTTAAATGGGCAAAGGAACACAAGAAGGAGATGAAGAAATTATGTCGGAAAACAGCATGATATTATCGGCAGAACAGCAGGACGCTTACCGTCTCGATGCGGAGCTCAAGCATAACGCTCAGACCGTTATCGGCGGTATCATAGAGATCGGGCGCTGTCTGAAGGAGATAAACGATCGCAAGCTGTACGAATATCTCGGTTTCTCCGGGCTTGCAGAATACGCGGAATCGGCTGTAGGGCTCAAAGAAAGAGCCGCCTACAACTACATAACCGCATACGAGACTTACGGAGAGCAGGGTTTACAGCAGTACGGACAGCTCGGTATCACCAAACTTGTCGCTCTGGCTCAGCTCAATGATGAAGACCGGACGGAGATGCTCGAAAGCGGCAAGGCGGAAGAACTCTCCACCCGCAAGCTCAGTGATGAGATAAAGAAGCTCAAAGGCGAGAACGACCAACTCCGCTTCCAGTTCGACGATATTACCGACAACGTGAAGAAGCAGGACGCAGAGATCGCCGATAAGGATGCCGAGATCGCAGATCTCAAAAAGCAGCTTGAAGAAGCGCAGCGTCCGATCGTCGCTTCTATGACCGATGAGGAAAAGGAAGAGATCCGGCGTGAAGCAGAAAAAACCGCCCGCGCCGAGGCTGACAAGGAGGTCGAGCGCTGGAAGAGTATGAAGGAAAAGGACGCGAAGACCTATGAGAAGGCTATCAAGGAATATCAAGCAGATGCTGAAGCTCACGAAAAGCAGATAAAAAAAACTTGAGGGACAGCTTGAGACGGTCAAAGCGGCGGCTCCCGCTCCCGCACCTGCTCCGACAGGAAATAAGGAACTCCTCAAATATCATTTTGAGGCATTGAAAACAGCTTATATCGGAGCTGTCGAAGTGCTTGAACGCTTTGACGCGAACGAGCGGGAAAAGTACAAGACAGCTCTGATTAAGATAGCCGGAGACATCAAGTCTGCGGCGGAAAGTATGTAGGAGGATTATGTTTGAAGAGATTAAGGATCCTATTATGTGCCCTTATTGTGGCAGCATCGAAAACGACGGCATCACCTGTAGATGGTGCCGAAACAAAATAACCGACGATTATGAAAGCGAGGAACAACCTATGAATGTAGAACTCAGATTTACAGGACTTACCCCGAAACTGGCGTTAAGGCTCATCGAGGTGGTCAACGAAAGCGGAGAACAGCCGGATATAGATATTCCGTCTCCCGCGCGTAATATCGCCCCCGCGGCTCCCGCACAGATGCCCGCACCTGCTCCCGTGCCGATGCAGAGTCCCGCGCCCTATCAGATGCCCGCACCGCCTACGGCTCCCGCCGCTTTTGGCGCTGCACCTTCGGCACCCGCGGCGTTCGGAGCGGTACCGACAGCACCGGCTCCTGTACAGAACTATCAGCCCGCACCTACAGCAGCTCCCACAGCTCCGCCCCCTCAGTACGATGTTGAGATGCTCGGACGCGCCGCGGCTCCCTTGGCGGCAGCGGGTAAGCGTCAGGAACTCTATAATCTGCTTCAGTCCTTCGGCGTGCAGTCAATAAACGAACTCCCGAAGGAGCGTTACGGAGAAATGGCTTTGGCTTTGAGAGGAATGGGGGCGCAGATATAATGCCGGAACAGCACGCACTTTTATCGGCTTCCGGGGCGCACAGGTGGTTAAGCTGTACGCCCTCGGCAAGGCTCGAAACACAGTTCCCGGATAAGGGCAGCGATTTTGCCGCCGAAGGAACTCTCGCGCACAGTCTCGCCGAGCTGAAGGTCAGAAAATACATCGGAACAATATCTGCTCAGAAGTACCGCGCCGAGTTCAAGAAGATCGCCGAGAACGAGAAATACACTCCCGAAATGGACACGCACACCGACAGCTATCTTGAATTCATCAAGGATAAGGCGGCGGAGTACGATACTAAGCCTTTTATCGTTCCCGAACAGCGGCTCGATTTCTCGAATATAGTTCCCGAGGGCTTTGGTACGGGTGACTGTATCATGATAGGCGGCGGGGTGCTCATGGTGATCGACTTCAAATACGGTCAGGGCGTAAAAGTCGAAGCGAAAATGAATCCGCAGATGCTGCTTTATGCAGTTGGTGCGCTGAATGCGTTCTCTATGCTCTACGACATTCACACGGTAACAATGCACATCTTCCAGCCGCGTATCGATAACGTTGATACATATACCGTAACGCGGGAGTTTCTCGATGTATGGGCGAACGGCATCAAGCCTATCGCGGAAAAGGCTTATAAGGGTGAAGGAGAGTTCAATCCAAGTCCTGACGGAAATGGGTGGTGCAGATTCTGTCGGGCAAAAAGCCTTTGTCGAGCCCGTGCAGCATTCTCCGAGGAACCCTATGAAAAGTCCGGCGGTGTGTCTCCCGAGCTCCTCTCCCGTGAAGAGATAGGCGAAATACTGAAACGCGCCGACGCTATCAAGAAGTGGATAGCCGATCTCGAAGAATGGTCGCTCTCGGAGCTCCTCGCAGGTAATGACGTACCCGGCTGGAAGGCGGTCGAAGGGCGCAGTAACAGGCAGTTCACCGATACCGATGCGGCGTTTAAATACCTTATCGATAACGGATATGATGAAGCTGTTCTTTATGAACGCAAGCCGATCACGCTCACAGCGGTCGAAAAGCTCCTTGGGAAAAAGGACTTTGAAACCCAGCTTTCCGAGTTTATCATCAAGCCGCCCGGAAAACCTACGCTTGCACCGGAATCCGACAAGCGTACAGCCATAACAAACAAGACAACAGCCGCCGAAGCATTCGGCGCATAAGAAAGGAAGTAACAGTATGAACAAGCCTACACAGGTAACAACAGGAGAAGTCCGCATCAGCTATGAGCATCTGCTTAAACCGTATGCACAGCAGCAGGGAGCGGAGCCGAAGTTCAGCGCCACGCTCCTTATCCCGAAGTCGGACATAGGAACAAAGCAGCGCATTGATGCC
This sequence comes from Ruminiclostridium sp., assembly GCA_016282095.1. Lineage (GTDB taxonomy): Bacteria > Bacillota > Clostridia > Oscillospirales > Ruminococcaceae > Ruminiclostridium_E. The sequence continues at coordinate 11,137 of JAEEJW010000209.1, forward strand.
GCTATCCAGGCGGCTATTGCCGAGGGTGTCGCGGGAAAGTGGAACGGAGCAAGACCGCCTCAGCCGCCTGTTCCGGTCTATGACGGAGACGGCCTCAGACCGAACGGAGAGATGTTCGGCGAAGAGTGCAAAGGTCATTGGGTAATGACCGCGAACAGCAAGCAGCAGCAGGAGATCGTCGATATGCAGATGAATCCGATTTTCGACAGCACGCAGGTGTATTCCGGTATGTACGCGAGAGTAGTCATAAACTTTTTCGCCTACAACGCGGCCGGAAAGAAAGGTATCGGCTGCGGTCTCGGTCCCGTTCAGAAGACCAGGGACGGCGAGCCGCTCGGCGGAAGAATGTCGGCAGCTGAAGCATTCGGCGGCGGATCTGACAGCGCCTCGTATCCCGCACAGCCTCAGCAGTATCAGGCAGCACCTCAGCAAGCTCCCGCCGGATATCCCGCACAGCCTCAGCAGCAGTATCAGGCAGCACCTCAGCAGGCTCCGGGTAATCAGTTTTATCCTCAGTCCACGCAATACACAAACTACCCGCAGCAGGCACCCCAGCAGACACCTCCGCCGGCTTCGGGATTTGGCGTTGACGATTATCCGTTCGCTTGATAATTATACGTTCTTGGAGGGGCTCCGTTTAAAGCCCCTACCCCAATCAAGCGCTTGAAATGACCCGAAAGGAGTTACTATGCATCATCTATCAATAGATATTGAGACATTCAGTATAGTCCCGCTTGACAAAGGCGGCTTATATAAGTACGCAACAGATGAGAGCTTTGAAGTGCTGCTCATAGCATGGTCTTTTGACGGAATGCCTGTCGAGATCGTTGACCTCGCACGCGGGGAAGAACTTCCCGATCGTCTGAGGATCGCATTGCTTGACAGTAATACCGTTAAGCATGCATATAACGCATCTTTTGAATGGTTCTGCCTTTCACAATACTTCAAGTTCAAGGATCCGGAGGACTGGCTCCCGCAATGGCACTGCACGATGCTTCACGGGCTTTACTGCGGATATACCAAAGGTCTCGCGGCAATGGGAGAAGCTCTCGGACTTCCGCAGGATAAGAAGAAAATGGGGATAGGCACAAGCCTTATCCGCACATTCTGCGTTCCCTGCAAGCCTACGCGCTCAAACGGAAACCGCACGCGGATATATCCGGATATGGAGCCGCAGAAATGGGAGCTGTTCAAGGAATACTGCATAAGAGATGTAGTCACCGAAATGACGATAGAAAACAAGCTGTCCGCATTTCCCGTTCCCGACAGTGAACAAAAGCTGTGGGAGCTCGACCAGATCATAAACGCCCGCGGCGTTCGCATTGACACGGAGCTCGTTCAAGGCGCGCTTGATGTTCATAAGAATGTTACAGATAACCTGCGTTCAGAGGCTTCCGAGCTTACCGGACTGGATAATCCCAACAGCGTTTCACAGCTTATAACGTGGTATGAAGAAGAGACCGGAGAAACTCTCGAAAACCTTCGGAAAGATACCGTGAAGGACCTGCTCGGCGACGACAGCAGCAAGGACATCGTGAAACGTGTTCTTAAGATCAGGCAGGAGCTCGGGAAAACAAGCGTGAAGAAATACGAGGCTATGACAAAAAGCGTCTGCGCCGACGGAAGGATAAGAGGGCTCTTACAGTTCTACGGAGCCAACAGAACCGGTCGCTGGGCGGGTCGTCTGGTGCAGGTGCAGAACCTTCCCCGGAACTACATAGAAACGCTCTCCTACGCCCGCGAGCTTGTGAAAAGCCGCGATGCGGATATGATAAAGCTCGTTTACGGATCTGTCCCGGACACGCTCTCACAGCTCATCAGAACGGCGTTTATTCCTTCCGAGGGAAATGTATTCCTTGTGGCCGACTTCTCCGCTATCGAGGCGCGTGTTATCTCCTGGCTCGCAGGTGAGACATGGAGACAGGAAGTATTTGCGACACACGGGAAGATATACGAGGCTTCCGCTTCACAGATGTTCGGCGTGCCTATCGAGAAGATCAAGAAGGGAAATCCCGAATACGCGCTCCGCAGTAAAGGCAAGGTCGCAGAACTGGCTCTCGGCTATCAGGGCGGGAGCGGTGCTCTTATCCAGATGGGCGCGCTTGCTATGGGACTTTCAGAAGATGAGCTCCCGGAGATCGTTCAGCGGTGGCGTAATTCCAATAAGCGCATCGTCGATCTCTGGTACTCGGTCGAGAACGCGGCTATCGAGTGCATAAGAACAGGTAAGCCGCAGCACGTTCGGAACATGATCACTTTCCGGCGGGAGTATGACCGCGGTACCGATCAGGATTTCCTTACCGTTCAGCTCCCCTCGCAGCGCAAGCTGTTCTATACCCGCCCTACGCTCACTACCAACAAATGGGGAAATGACAGCATAGCTTATCAGGGCATGAACCAGAAGACAAAGAAGTTCACCACGCTCGAAACTTACGGCGGGAAGCTCACCGAGAATATCATACAGGCTATCGCCCGCGATTGTCTCGCGGTCACGATGACAAGACTCGAAAGCTCCGGGTATAAGATCGTATTCCACGTACACGATGAATGTATCATAGACGCTCCAAAGGGCGCAGCGCTCGAAGATGCCTGCGCGATCATGGGACAGCCGATATCGTGGGCTCCGGGGCTCCTGCTCAGAGCCGACGGGTTCAGATCGGAATTCTACAAGAAGGACTAAGGTAAAAAAAGATGCTTATCAATGATCGCTTGATTACTATATCTACTGCGGGTTCCCGCAGATCACAAAGCTGGCCGGCTTCTACACTTATGTGGTCGGAGCTGGTTGAAAAGCTCCGTACACCTGTAAGAAGTCCGGAAACGCTTACCGAGTATCTGAACATGAAGAAGGGGCAGCAGGACGACCTGAAGGATGTCGGCGGATTTGTCGCGGGAACATTTATAGGCTCCAGAAGAAAAGCCGACAGCGTAGCCGGCAGAGATGTCGTTACTCTCGACCTCGACAATATCCCGATAGGCGGCACTCAGGAAGTGCTGAGACGCATTGAAGGTCTCGGCTGCGGGTATGCGGTATATTCAACGAGGAAACACCGTGAGGAAGCTCCGAGACTTCGCATCCTGCTCCCGCTCGACAGAACGGTCACGGCGGACGAATACGCGCCTATCGCGCGGAAAATGGCAGAGTACATCGGTATCGAGATGTGCGACAAAACGACTTTCGAGGCATCCCGCCTGATGTACTGGCCGTCTGTGTGCTCCGACAGCATTTACGTTTATACTTTCGGTGATAAACCGTTTCTTTCGGCTGACGGAGTGCTCGCTCTCTATGCGGACTGGCACGATATGACATCCTGGCCGCAGGTACCGGGAGTGCAGGAAGACTTCCGGAGAATGCTCAAAAAGCAGGAAGACCCGACGACAAAAACAGGCGTGATCGGAGCTTTCTGCCGTACATACAATATTTACCGCGCTATGGACGAATTCATTTCCGGTGAGTATCTCCCCACAGAGAGCCCGGACAGGTTCACTTATGCGGGCGGCTCGACTACCGGCGGCGCGGTGATATACGACAACGGCAATTTCCTTTATTCTCACCATGCTACAGACCCGTGCAGCGGGAAGCTGGTGAACTCATTCGACCTTGTGCGCCTGCACAAGTACGGTATGCTTGACGAGGAAGCAAAGCCCGACACGCCTTTGACAAAATTACCGTCATACAAGGCCATGTGCGAGTTTGCGGTCAAGGATACCTACGTTGCGGCACTTGCAAATAAAGAGAGACATGACAGAGCGGTCGAAGCCTTTCAAGGTGCATCGGGCACCGACGAGGACACTCTGAACTGGATCTCACAGCTCTCTGTATCTCCGACAACAGGACAGATACAGAAGACGACCGATAATGTTCTCATCATTCTCGAAAACGATCCGCTTCTCAAGGACAGAATATTGTATGATGAATTTGCGAAGCGAGGAGCTGTAGGCGATACGCTCCCCTGGGATCAGCAGCACCCCGGCGCGAGACCGTGGACGGATAACGACGACAGCGGAGCCCGCTGGTATCTCGAAAAGATATACAGTATCACGGGCAAGGAGAAGATAAACGATGCGCTCGGTATATGCGCAAACTCGCACGCTTTCAACGAGGTCAGGGACTATCTGAACGGGCTCGAATGGGACGGAACAGCGAGGCTTGAACGCCTGTTTATAGACTACCTCGGAGCCGAGGATAACGGGTATGTACGAGCTGTAACCCGAAAATCGTTCGTTGCGGCGGTGGCGCGAGCTCTTACACCCGGCTGCAAGTATGACACAATGCCCATACTCACGGGAGCACAGGGAATAGGAAAGTCCACGCTGCTCGGGAAAATGGGAAAGAAGTGGTTCACGGACGGCATAAAGACCTTCGAGGGCAAAGAGGCCGCAGAGATCATACAGGGTATCTGGATAGCCGAGATAGGCGAGCTTTCGGCGATGAACAAGGCCGAGGAGAACCAGGTAAAGCAGTTTCTCAGTCAGCGGATAGACCGTTTCCGAGCGGCTTACGGAAGGCATGTACAGGATTGTCCGAGATGCTGTGTGTTCTTCGGAACAAGCAACGGCAGCGACTATCTCCGTGATCCGACAGGCGGGCGCCGCTTCTGGCCGATAGACGTAGGAGTACAGAAACCTACAAAGAGCGTATTCAAAGACCTCGATGATGAGATAGATCAGCTGTGGGCGGAGGCTGTGTGCCTGTGGAAGCTCGGCGAGCCCTTAAAGCTCGATGTGCAGCTTGAAGCGCAGGCAAAAGAGATCCAGGAGCTTCATCGTGAGCATAATCCGAAAGAGGGCATGATCCTTGAATTTATCGAGAGGGAAGTCCCCAAGGACTGGCTGAAATGGAGTCTTGATAAACGTCGTATGTTCTGGAACGGGATGTGCAAGGACGTTGAAACGGTTCCGAGAGACCGAATTTGCGCGGCCGAAATATGGTGTGAATTGTTCGGCTTTGCTCCCGGGAACATGAAACGCCAGGACGCCAGAGAGATAAACGACGTGTTGAGGGCGGCTAAGGACTGGAAAGAGTTTAAATCGACAGGCTCTTTCGGATATTGCGGAGTTCAAAAAGGTTATTGCAAAATACATTAAACTTTTAAACCTTAAAATAATGAGTTTTCGACAATTAAAGGTTTTAAAGGCGCGTTTAGAATTAAACTTTTAAACTATATGTGAAGTTTATCAAAAAATAGGTTTAAAGAAATTAAACTTCTAAACTTTGAAAGTTTAAGACAAAGTTTAAAGGAAAACCGCAATATAAACGGCTTACAAGCATTTTAAACCTTTAAACTTTCTCTCTAATAGAGATATTTTAATTATGATTGCTATGACATAAATAATGCCATAGCGCCCATAAACGCGTAAATGTTACGCGCGTACGCGCGTACGTCCTTATTATAATATATTTTTCGGAGGCAGGTATGCTTGAAAAGACAATTGAGAAAAAAATCGGCAAGGCTGTCAAGGCGGGCGGAGGTTTGTATTACAAATTCGTAAGCCCGGGAAATGATGGTGTGCCGGACAGGATAGCAGTTCTTCCCGGCGGCAGGGTGGTATTCATAGAACTGAAATCAGAGACCGGGAGGCTCAGAATGACACAGCACGTTCAAATACAAAGGCTTGCGTCCCGGGGCTGTGAGGTGCACGTGATACAGGGTATGGAAGAGGCAGAGAAGTTTATAGCGGAGGTGATCCCGGCATGATATTCACACCGCATCCGTATCAGGCGTACTGCATTAACAGGGTAATATCCGACAGCGCCTTGATGCTGATGCTTGATATGGGTCTCGGAAAGACAGTGATATGTCTGTCGGCGGTACGTGACCTGATGTATAACAGGTTTTGTGTCGGAAAGGTCCTTGTGATCGCGCCGAAGAAGGTCGCGGAATCGACGTGGTGCAAAGAGGCGCGAAAGTGGGAGCACCTGAAAGACCTGCGGTTCTCCCTCGTTCTGGGAAGTACCCAGAAGAGGATCCGGGCGCTGAATACTCCCGCGGATATATGGGTGATAAACCGCGATAACGTGCAGTGGCTTTGTGACTACTACGCGAACGAGTGGCCATTCGATATGGTCATCGTTGATGAGTCCACAAGCTTCAAGAACCATAACGCCAAGCGCTGGAAGTCACTGAAACGGGTAATGCCGAGAGTCCGGAGAGTTGTCGAGCTTACAGGTACTCCCGCGCCTAACGGCCTGATTGATCTGTGGGCGCAGATATACCTGCTGGACGGCGGCGCACGTCTCGGAAAAACGATAGGCGGTTTCCGGGAACGTTACTTCGACCCCGACAAGAGGAACGCACAGCAGATCTTCAGCTACAAGCCGAAGCCCGAAGCCGATAATGCTATCCGTACCCTGATAGGGGATATATGCGTGAGTATGAAAGCCGAGGATTACTTACAGCTTCCCGATGTGGTATATGATAACATTCCCGTCGAGCTTGACAGCAAGGCAAAGAGGCAGTATGACCAGCTTGAGCGTGAAATGCTGCTGCAGGTCGATGAGGAAACAATAGATGCAGGATCCGCGGCCACGCTTTCAAATAAGCTGTTACAGCTTTGTAACGGGGCGGTATATGATTCCGATCAGAATGTAGTTGAGATACATTCCTGCAAGATCGAAGCGTTCCTGGAGCTTATCGAGCAGCTGAACGGTCAGCCGGCGCTTGTGTTCTACAACTTCAAGCATGATTTGACACGCATCGAGGCGGCGCTTGCAAAGAGCGGACTTCGCGTCCGGCGGCTGAACGGGCCGCAGGATGAGACCGACTGGAATAATCGGCAGATAGATATCCTTTTAGCGCACCCCGCGTCCTGCGCTTACGGGCTGAACCTACAGGACGGTGGAAACCATGTGATATGGTTCGGGCTGAATTGGTCCCTGGAACTGTATCAACAGGCAAACAAGCGACTGCACCGACAGGGACAGCAGCAGAAGGTCATCATTCATCACCTTATCGTCCAGGAAGGACGCGACGAAGATGTGGTCGCTGCGCTGCAGGATAAGGGAGCGGTTCAGGATATGCTTATAAACAGCCTGAAAGCGAGAATTGAGAGGGTCAAGAAAAATGTTGGATAATGTTGGTCAAACGAAAGGAGAACAGCAATGACAGCTAAAGAATACCTGAAACGCTACCGCACCCTGAACGCGTACATAGACTGCAAGCTGGAAGAAGTCGCGCAGCTTCGGGAACTCTCGACAAGGATTTCTCCGACGGCTATGTTTGACCGGAACGGGAATGTCTCGGATAAAGTCGGCCACACTGCCGCGAAGATCGTGGACCTTGAGCGGGAGATCGACAGGGAAGTGGATGAGCTTGTAGAGATGCGCAAGGAGATTGAGGAGACGATATCGATGATAGAGGACATTGATATCCGAACAGTTCTTGAATATCGGTATATCAACGGCTTCAGCTGGCGCAGGATCGCTTATACTATGCATTATTCCGAAGATCATGTGACTTGTTATCTGCACAGAAAGGCGCTTCGTGCGGTCGATGAAATAATTAATATTAACGGTTCATAACGGTTATTTTTATGTTATTCTATACACATAGAAGTATGACAAGTTGGAACCATTGGGAACTCCTTTGATTATTGCGCAAGCACCGCCTATATGGCGGTGCTTGTGTTTTACGAACAAAATTCGATGGTGGGTGGTGATATGGCAAATGAAAAGAAATTGACCGAAAAGCAAAAACGTTTTTGCGAAGAATATTTGATAGATTTTAATGCTACTCAAGCGGCTATTCGTGCTGGTTACAAGAACTCTGATGTAGGCCGAAAACTGGTCACGAAAAGTCACGTTTCAAAATATATATCCGAGCTCCAGAAACGCCAACAGAGGCGTACCGAAATCACAGCCGATCGCGTTCTTGAGGAGCTCGCGGCTATCGCATTTTCGGATAGATCACACTTCTCACAGGTAAACGACAAGCAGCATGTATTTTTTACTCCTACCGATAAGCTATCTGAAAGCGAACGCCGTTCAATTGCAAGTATCATTGAAGGCAAAAACGGTATTGAGGTCAAGTCCTATGATAAACTTCGGGCATTGGAGCTTATCGGTAAACATATTGGGATGTTTGGCACGAAGGATCGTGCCGACGAAGAGATGATTGAGGATGACGGCTTTCTCGATGCGCTGAACGGATCCGCGGCAGACGATTGGAGTGACGGCGATGAGTAAGTATTTCACTTTTCAGCCGTTCTCAAAAAAACAGCGGCAGGTTCTCAACTGGTGGTGTGACAGCTCACCGGTGAAGGACTGCGACGGAATCATTGCCGACGGCGCTATCCGTTCCGGAAAAACGCTGTCCGTGTCGCTGTCGTTCGTTATGTGGGCGATGAAAACGTTCAACGGAATGAATTTCGCAATGTGTGGGAAGACGATATCATCGTTCCGGCGAAATGTTCTCTCACTTCTGAAGCGAATGCTCAAGAGCCGCGGATACAATGTCGAGGATAAGCGCGGCGACAATATCGTTACTGTTACCCGCGGGAAGGTTCGGAACGAGTTTTATATATTCGGCGGTAAGGATGAGGCTTCGCAGGATCTTATACAAGGCATTACGCTTGCAGGGATCTTCTTTGACGAGGTCGCTCTGATGCCGGAGAGTTTTGTCAATCAGGGTACCGGCCGCTGCTCCGTGGACGGATCAAAGTTCTGGTTCAACTGTAACCCGGACAATCCCGCGCACTGGTTCAAGAAAAACTGGATAGACAAGGCGAAGGAAAAGAGCCTGCTCTATCTGCATTTCGATATGAGCGATAATCTGTCTTTGTCGGAGAAAATCAAACAACGTTACCGCTCGATGTATTCGGGCGTTTTTTATAAGCGCTTTATCCTTGGTCTGTGGGTAGCCGCCGAGGGCGCGATATATACTTTGTTCGCGGCAGATCCTGACGAGTTCATTCTTGACGAACTCCCGGACGATATAGATTTCTGCACGTTCGGAATGGACTTCGGCGGGCATGACTCCGCTCATGCGATAATATGCACAGGGTACAGCCGGAAGCTCCGCCAGATTGTCGTTGTGGATGAGTATTACCGCAAAGAAGTCATTTCCTCTGCAAAGCTGGAAGCAGATACGATAGATTTTATAAAACGTTGCCAGGCACGTTTTCCAAAAGCCCATGATATGTACTGCGACAGTGCCGAGCAGGTGCTTATTCAGGATATCAAGCAGGCTGTTGCCAAAGAACGGCTCGAGATAAACATACATAACGCCCGTAAGGGTGAGATAATCGACAGAATACGCTTTTTCTGCTCGCTTATGGCCCAGCGCAGGTTTTATGTCATGCGCAGCTGTACGCACCTTATTGACGCGCTACAGGCGGCTGTGTGGGACAGCAAGAAGTTTGAGGACGTGCGCCTTGATAACGGGACCACGAATATAGACAGCCTTGACGCGCTCGAGTATAGCGCCGAGAAGCACATGACAGCGATGATGAAGGTGAGATAATGATAACTGATGATGTTGCAAAAGCGTTCCCTGACATTTCGATACCGAATGTCGGGAACTATTACTCAGAATATATAGCACATTGGAAACAGATATATGAGAACCACCCTGAGTGGAGTGAGGTACAGAAAACAGGTATCTACAAAAGCGGCAAAAGACAGATGAACCGGCTCAATGTCGCTAAGGTTCTTGCCGATCTGTTCGCTTCTCTTACGTTCTCCGAGCAGGTAGATATTACCTGCGGAAATGAAAGCTGTGATAAATATATTGCAGAGATGCTGAACGCAAACGGCTTCTGGAAGAACATACCAAGCTTTATTTCCGGCGCGTGTGCTCTGGGCGGCGGTGTGCTCAAGGTCTATGCTGATAATGGCGTTCCGTGTATCGAGTACGTTCACGCTGATAGGTTCCTCCCTGTGATGTGGAATGGAAAGAGTGTCGTCGGAGCAGTGATTGAATCGAAATCTCAGAAAAACGGTATTTATTATACGTTTTTCGAGCGGCATGAGCCCGGACACGTTACATATAAGCTCTATAAGAGTAAGAACAGTGATACGATCGGTGATGAAGTGCCGGTCTCAGAACTGTACCCCGAGCTTCCCGATGCAGTCGATTACGGCGAGCAGGTGCCGATGTTCGTGTATTTCAAGCCCGATGTATCTAACAACGCGGAATACGACGTGCCGCTCGGAATGTCGGTGTACGCGAACGCGATAGATACGCTTTACGGAATAGACCTTACATACGACAGTTTCTGCCGTGAAGTCATACTCGGAAAGAAACGTATCATTGTTCCCGCGGAGACCCTCACGTCCTATTACGACTCGAAAGCTGGTAAGTGGATAACGGCGTTTGATACCGATGATGAAGTTTATGTCGTGTTCAACGGCGAAGACAGGGAAAACGCGAAGATCGAAGATAATACAGCTGAGCTTCGTATCCAGGAACACGTCGATGCTCTCAATGCTCACCTCAATATGCTGTGCTTACAGGTTGGTCTGTCTCCCGGATCCTTATCGTTCGATAAAGTCGAGGGATTGAAAACAGCAACCGAGGTAATGTCTGAGGAAAGCCGCACGCAGCGGACTATCAAGGGTGACAAGAATCTGCTCACTGAGGCATTTGAGAGCCTTGTGCATGCGCTTATTGCCGTCGGCATATATCTCGGTTATCTTCCCAGGACTCAGTACGCGGTAAACGTGGCGTGGCAGGATAACGTCATTACCGATGATAATACGCTCATAGACAACACGATTAAGCTCTACACGGCCGGACTGCTCGACCCGATAACCGCGATCATGCGTGCGAACAAGGTCGATGAAAAGACCGCACAGGAGATCTACGAAAAGATAAAGAAGGCTCAGAACGTGGAAGATGTTGATATGTTCGGGAGTTGATTGAATGGACGCTTTGCAGCAGCTTAATATCGCCGCACCGGTGGCCGATATCTTCGGCAAGCTCGAGTATGATATCATAGTCGCGATCGCGCGGCAGCTCTCCAAGAACCCCGATAAGCTCATTAATCACACGTCCGAGTGGCGCATTCAGATGCTTGCCCGCATGGGAAAGGTCAGCAAGGAGACCGCACGTTATATCGCGCAGCAGACGAAGGATGTTCCCGGGGATGTTGAAGCGATCATTAACGAAGTGGTTACGGCTGTTCTTGATGAACACGGCCTCGCCGGCAACGACAAGGTCATCGAGAACCTTTCCAAGGCGCTTGAAATGTTTGATCACCAGGCTGTCAAGGATAAGTATAACCAGGTCAACACCGTGATGCAGTATAAGGCTCGCAAGGCGTATGTAGACGGCGTGAACGGCGTAGCAGACAGATTTGAAAAAGGCCAGATCGCGAACAAGCAGGAGCACCTCGACATTCTGAACAAGAACGCACTGGAAGTCACGCTCGGCGAGAAAACGAGAACCGAAGCTGTCCGGGACACGATCCGGGAGATGGCCGACAGAGGCATTCCCGCATTTGTGGATGCTTCCGGCCGTGAATGGTCGCCCGAGGCGTATGTGAGCATGGATATACGCAACACGGCGAAGAACGCCGCGCTTATGTCCGAGTTTGAAGCAACAAAGGAGCTCGGACAGGACGTTATCCTCGTTTCTTCACATGCCGCTGCGCGTCCGCTGTGTGCTCCGTACCAGGGCAAGTTTTACAGCCTGTCCGGCAAGGCGGGTACGATCACAGACGCATACGGTAAGGAATATACCTACGAGCCGCTGTCGAGCACATCCTACGGCGAGCCCGCGGGTCTGTTCGGCATCAACTGCGGGCATACGTTCCGGGGCGTCGAGGACGGTTTGTTCGTGAACAACGAGGAGACTTACTCCGAGAAGGAGAACTCCGAGGAGTATGAGAAAGTCCAGAAGCAGCGCCGCATGGAGCGCGAGATACGCAAGAACAAGATGAAGCGTGACGCTCTCCGCGCCGCAGGCGACGAGGAAGGCGCCCGGGAGTATGATCTGAAAGTCCGGCAGGGCAACAAGCGTCTGAACGAGTATTGCGCCGAGAACGGGCTTGCCGTCCGGCAGGACAGGACAAAGGTGTACGGATATTCTGACCCGAATTTGAAACAGAAACCGAAAGATATTGTAAAAACTGTTGACAAAACGGAGAAAAGTGGTATAATGGAAACGGAAAGATCTATTAAGCTTAAGTCTTTCGATGAAGCTACTGATTATGCCAAGAAACATTTATCCGTATCAATAAGCGGATTAAAAGATATGCCTATTGATAACATCAGTGCTGTCGGGAATTGCTTACATCGTATGTACAAGGAAAATCCGAGTTTGTCGGGCTTTATAGATGAAGTTGTTTTAGCTGACATGAACGATATTGCAAAATCTTCTATCCTTTGGAAAGACGACGGACCTGTTATACGCCTTAAACTTTCAAGAGACTGTTTCGTCGGAATGTCGGTTTCACAGATTGAAAGCACTATAAACGATGCCGTAGAAGCGAATATCTTTTCACCTAAAGACGGGCTTTACGGTATCTTTAAGCATGAATCGGCACATTTGGCAGAGTTCAAAGCTACGTTCAAAAAATATAGCTCAGATTATCAAGCTATTCAAAAATCACTTGATAACTTTGAAGAGGCAGCCGCAATAAAATCTTTAGCATTTCGCAATTGTAACCTTGACGAGACTGATGTTAATGTCGGACGATTCGTAGGTAGATATGCAAAAGAAAATGCCGCTGAGTTTGTGGCTGAATGTTACTCAAGCACAAACGGTAATCTGTTAGTTGATGAGGTTAAACGATTGATAAAGAAGAAATGGGGCGTGTGATATGCTTATTATTCCTCCTAAAGAGATACTGAATAATGTTGATTTTGGAAACAACACCGTATATCTTGTTGGCGATGTTACCGAGGAACAGAAAAAGATTTTTGAGGAATTCAAGAAAAAAGTTGAAGAATCAAGCAAGCACAGGTATGATTGATATTAACAAATATAATTTCAGCACACACCTTCGGGTATGTGCTGTTTTTATGCCCAAAAGGAGAAGTCAGGCTTTTGCACGCGCCTGCAAAAATTCAATAATCTCAGCGTCGCGGCAATAGCTTCGGCGCTGTTTTTATACCCAAAATCACCGCGCCTCGGGTTTATGAGGCTGACTTTCAACAGCGGGCGGAGCTGTTAAAACATCACGCAGAAAGGAAATAAAACCATGAAAAACATTCTCGAAATCCTGAAGGAGCTGGG
>JAEEJW010000210.1 GCA_016282095.1 Ruminiclostridium sp.
AGCTTATCAAGCTTTGAGGGCATAAGCTCACAGAAGCGTTTCAGCGTCTGAGCAAGTATATCTTCGTCGGGTATGTTCTTTCGTGCCGCTTCGAGGTCGAGCTCACTGATACCGGGAATGAACGCCGCTCTTGTGATTGGGTCGGCCGCTGTCGTCGCCGCAGGGGCGTCGTCCACAAACTGCGCGGCGGCAATATCGTGCGGAAAGTGAGGTGTTTCCGCGGGACGGCCGTTCTGCTCGCTCATTTTGTATTCCGGGTCATCGTCTATCATAGCGACCATAATATCCGCGATATCCGGGTCGAACTGTGAGCCCTTGCAGCGCAGTATCTCGGCTCTGACGGCTGCCTGCTCGCGTACATTCGAGTATGAGCGGTTCGAGGTCATAGCGTCGTAGCAGTCCGCAACGCAGATAATGCGCGCTTCCTCGGGTATATCAGTACCTGCCAGCCCGTCGGGGTAGCCCTTGCCGTCATAGCGCTCATGATGCCACCTTGCGCCGGTCGCGAGTCCCGGTATCTCGGTGATCTTCCCGAGAATATCATAGCCTGTGGTTGTATGAGTCTTTATCTGTGCGTATTCCTCGTCGGTGAGTCTCGATGTCTTGTTTATGATAGCCTCGCTCACGCCTATCTTTCCTACATCGTGCAGTAGCCCCATTGCGTAGATGTCGGACTGCACCTGCTCCGATCTGCCCATTCTGCGGGCAATTTCGGCGGCGTATGCCGCGACTCTTTTCGAATGACCGTGAGTGTAGTGATCCTTTGCATCGACCGTCTCCGAAAGCGCGAGCATTATCTGCTGAGTCAGTCTCTCGGCGCGTCCAGTCTGTTTCACGACCTCTTTATGGAGGAAATGCTGCAGCCTGTCAAGCTCAATTATTCTTTTCACGCGTTCGGTAAGAACTTCCGACACGATGGGCTTTCTTACAAAATCTGCGGCTCCGGCTTTCAGACAGTGTATCTCTGTGTCTCTGTCCTCGCTTCCGGTAAGAAATAATACGGGTACAGACGAATACGCGTGCAAGCGTCTTATCTGCATCAGTGTCCCGAAACCGTCGGTCTCCGGCATAACTATGTCGAGCAGTATCAGCGCGGGGCGTATCGTCACGAGCTTTATCAGAGCCTCAGTACAGCTTCCGGCGGTCTCGGTGCGGAACATCTTTCCGAGTACTGCACTGCAGGTGTCTCTTATCGTCTCATCATCATCTATGATAAGCACGAGCGGGGCAGCATCGGTTCCCCGTTCGGGTATTTCGTTGATTTCCAGTTCCGTTTTGTCATCTTTATTCAAGTATATTACCTCCTGCACCGGAGTATTCCGTGCGTTCCTTCAAATATATTATACATCATAAACCCGCGCAGGTCAAGAGTAAAATGGATCGGGCGGTTCTACTTCAAAAATCGTAATGATTCTATGGGCGATAATTTATTCCACGATCCTGTTGACAGCGAGCCTCGATGCGCGCGGCAGTCCGGCAGCACGGGCAGCCTGCCACCCGCAAACTCCCTGTCAACAGGCTTTTGCGGCATTTTTACGATTCTGAACCACGGATCCGGCTGCGTAATTGACAAAGCACGACGATTGTGGTATTATTAATATGTGGGATCATGTGAATCTGCAGGAGCCGGATCACGGCTCTTTGCCTTAAAGGAAAACGATATGTCGTTATTAAAAAACAAATTACCGGAAACAGCCGCAGTCATAATGACCGCCGTGTGTATAATTATAGTTTTGGCACAGGCCCTGATCTGCCGGGCCTATGCGCAGCAGCCCGTTGATACTGTAAAAGTCGGCTACTTCGAGAACGAAGTCTTTCAGGAGGGTGCCGGCGAGGGACAGGTCAGAACGGGCTATGCCTATGAGTATTATCAAAAGCTGGCCGAATACACGGGCTGGAGATACGAGTATGTTTACGGAGATTTCGGCGAGCTTTACGAAATGCTTGTGAACGGAGAGATAGACCTTCTCGCGGGACTCGCGTACACGGAGGAACGAAAGGACATCATCGGCTATCCGGAAGCCCCGATGGGAAATGAAACATACAGTCTTGTGAAACACGATACCGATCCCGATATCACCGCTATGCCGTCAACGCTCGCGGGAAAACGGATAGGTGTCCTCGACAGTGCGATAGTCGGTGTGCTGGAAAATTATCTCGATTCTCATGGCATCACAGCCCTGATCGTGCCGTTCAGTGCCTACAGCGACCTGTTTGCTGCGTTCGACAGCGGTAATGTCGATGTTCTTGCCGCCGAGGGCGACGGAGCCTACGGACGCGAAAACGCCGAGGTGGTGTGCGCCTTCGGCAAGTCCGACTATTACCTGTGTGTAAACCCGAGGCGCGCGGATCTGCTTTCAGAGCTTGATTCCGCACAGGCGGAGCTTGCATCGTCCGAGCCGAATTACATAAACCTCCTGAAAATAAAGTATTACTCCGTGAGTGTGTCAGGCAGGGCTTTCTCGACCGCAGAAAAAGAATGGCTGAATGAACACAGCACAATGAGGATCGGCTATCTGAACAATTACCTGCCGTACAGCGACACCGACAAGGACGGTAATGTAACCGGACTGATAAAAGACCTGATGCCGGAGATGATAAGCAGTCTCGGCATCGAAGGGCTTGGTGTGACCTACACCGGATACGTGAGATACGACGATATGATCGCCGCCATGTCGGACGGCAGGATCGACGCGGCATTCCCCGTGGGCGGCGGACTTTATTATTCCGAGATAAGCGGTATTTGTCAGTCAAACCCTGTGCTGTCGTCCCCCACCGAGCTTATTTACAGGGGCGAATACAGCTCCGGTACTGTAGTGCATTTCGCGGTGAACGAAAACAATCGTATGCAGTATTACTATGTGATGACGAATTTTCCGGACTCTGAAGTAACGCTGTATCCTTCCATCGAACAATGCCTTGATGCCGTTCTGTCGGGAAAGGCGGGCTGTACCACACTCAACGGTGTACGAGCTAACGATATACTGAAAAACAGTCGTTACCGCGATCTTTCGATGAAGCAGCTCAGCAGCAGCGATGCCCGGTGCTTCGGCGTAATGATAGGAAACGAGGGACTTCTGAAGCTGCTGAACCGCGGCGTGAATGTTGTGGGTTCCGACTATGTGATGAACACTGCGTACAAGTACACGACCGGTCTTTATGAGTACACATTCGCCGATATGCTCGGGGATTATTCCTGGCTGTTCGCGATAATAGTGATCGCAGTGGCGGCGCTTATCATACTGTTCCTGACCCGTGAATCCGCGAGAAACCGGAAAGAAATGCAGGCGAAGGAAAACGCGCGCATCACGCTTGAGGCGAAGAACAAAGAGCTCGCAGAGAGCAGAGCCGCTCTGATAGAGTCGAACGAAAAGCTCGGGATCACGGCGCGTGAAGCGGAAAGAGCAAATCTTGCGAAGACCTACTTTCTTTCATCAATGTCGCATGATATACGCACGCCCATGAATTCGATACTCAGTATGAACGAGATGATACTGCGCGAAAGCGATGATGATGATATTATCACCTATTCCGAACATATCCGCGCTTCCGGCAGCACACTTCTCGGGCTTATAAATGACATACTTGACTTTTCGAGGATAGAAGCCGGAAAGCTCGAAGTCATTTCCGAGGAGTACGAGGTCGCGTCGGTTCTCAATGACTTGGTGAACACCGTTAAGACAAAAGCCGATGAAAAAGGGCTTGAATTTATCCTTAATATCGACAGCAGCCTTCCGAATTATCTTTGCGGAGACGAAATACGAATAAAACAGGCAGTCACGAATATCCTCACAAATGCGGTCAAGTACACAAAAAAAGGCTCCGTGACCTTTACTGTGGGATATGAGGATCTTACGGACGAGCCCGACTGTATTATGCTGAATGTAAGCGTTGAGGACACGGGTATCGGTATCAAGGAAGAAGACATCGCAAAGCTTTTCGCAGCGTTTGAGCGTATAGACGAGGCGAACAACAGAAATATCGAAGGTACGGGGCTTGGCATCACGATAACACAGAGACTGCTCGGCCTTATGGGGAGCGAGCTTCGGGTAAAGAGCGAATACGGGAAGGGCTCACGGTTCAGCTTTTCGGTAAAGCAGGGGGTAGTGCGCCGTGAAGCGGTGGGCGACTATGAAATGGCGTTCAGACGCTCTGTGGCCGAACGAAAGACATACCGCGAAAAGTTTACCGCGCCGGATGCCCGCGTACTTGTGGTCGATGATACCCCCGTAAATCTTACTGTATTCAAGAGCCTTCTCAAACGTACAAAAATGAACATCGACACCGCCGAAAGCGGCGATGAGTGCTTGGCTCTTGCGAGCAAAAAGAAGTATGATATGATATTCCTCGATCATATGATGCCGATAAAGGACGGCATGGAAACGCTCAAAGAGATGAAGGAGTCCCTTTCCTCGCCGAATGCGGACACCCCTGTGATCTGCCTTACCGCGAACGCGCTTACCGGCATGAGAGAGGTGTATATCTCTGCCGGATTCAACGATCATCTCACAAAGCCCATCGATCCCGAGCAGCTCGAAAACCTGCTCATAAAATACCTGCCGGAGAATATGATACAGCTGCCCGATATCAGCGAAAGCGATGAAGATGTCAGTACGATCCCGGAGATAATGTACCGTATAGATGCGATAGATGTTGCTTCGGGAATGAGGCATTGCGGAACTCCCGATGTGTATATGGCGACGGTAAGGACATTCCTCGATACCGCTTATGACAACGCGGACGAAATGGAAGGTTATCTGAACGGCGGCGATATGCACAGCCTGACCGTAAAGGTACACGCACTGAAAAGCACCTCGCGTGTCATCGGAGCCAAGGAACTCGGGACACTTGCGGAAGCTCTTGAAAAAGCGGGCAATGAAGGCGATGAAGCCACACTTCGCGGCGGTATCGGAAAGCTGCTCGCCGATTACAGATCGCTTGCGGACGAGCTCTCACCTGTCAGAGGACCGGTGACCGATGATGATAAGCCGCAGATGAGCATGGAGACTTTGAGAGAGGCTTATGCGGCGATCCTTGAATTTTCGGAGTCACTCGATTATGACAGTATGGTCTACGTTATAAGATCTCTGGACGGTTATGCGATACCCGACGGAGAAAAAGAGCGCGTCAATAAGTTGATGAATGCCGCACTCGGATTTGATTATGAGCTCATTCCCGAGATCTTGAAAGAGATATGATACGACCGTTCGATCAACACGATAAGGAGAAGCCACCATGAGCGACAAAACCATCCTTTCATCCGATATGCAGCTTACACAGCAGACTCTGCCGATAATCGAGCAGATCGCCGACCTGATGCCCGGTGGATTTTTCATCTACAAGGCGGACGATAAACAGGAGATCATATTTGCC
>JAEEJW010000211.1 GCA_016282095.1 Ruminiclostridium sp.
AGTTGACGGCGGTACCGATAACAGTTACGGCATCGAGGTGGCAAAACTGGCCGGACTTCCGCCAAAAGTTATAGCCGCTGCGAAAGAAGCTCTGCGTGATATTGAACTCGGCTCGAAGATAGACCTTGAAAAGCGTCTGAACGAGGAGGAGGAAAACAAAGCTCAGTATGATTTTTCGCAGATAGCAAAGAATGAAGTTATACAGGCGATAAAGAACCTTGACCTTGATGATATGTCGCCCCGTGATGCTTACGCGCGTTTGGCGGAGTTCAAGGAAATGCTTAAGTAGGAGATATAAACTTTGAAACATAAGCTGAAAAAAGCCGCTGCGGCTGGGATAATATGTGAATTGCTGTATTTTCTCTCGGTTACAGTGTTTCTTCTTACAAAACATGATATTGCGCTGACAGTCTGGGAACTGATGACGGTTGCGGGTGCGGTCGTTATGCTTGTCGGTATGCTCGTTTTTTCAGAGGCATACAGTACCGGAGCTATACATCGCAGACTGTTGACAGTATCTCTGGCGGGAACGATGATCGTAACCTCCGTTGCTCATTTTACAAGCATCGGAGTTGTCAGACCGCTTGCGGCGCAGGGAGCAGCGATACCGGAATATTTAAAGATCGGGACATTCCCAAGCCTTGAAATGACATTGGATTATACTGCGTGGGGCTTTTTTATGGGAGCGGCTTTCCTGATTATGTTCCTCGGGATAAAGGAAAAGACACTGAAGAATATTTCGGTAGTTTGCAGTGTACTCTGTTTTATTGGTTTTGTGGACAGCTTCTTCAATGAGAATCTGTGGTATGTGGCAGTTTCAGGTTATGGCTTCGGATTTCTGATAATGTGCATATATGTTCTGAAAAAGCCGCATGAAAAGAAATAATACTGTGAAGAACAGGAGTTTTTATGAAAAGAGAGCTTGGGATAGCACGCTGCGGGCTTGCCTGCTGTCTGTGCTCGGAGAACACGGAGTGCAAAGGCTGCAGACGTGATGGTTTTCTGGAACTTTCATGGTGCAAAGATGCCGAATGGTGTGAAAACAGAAAATGTGTGATTGAGAAGAAACTTGCGGGTTGCTATGAATGTGAGCCGCAGAACTGCCGGAAAGGCCTTTACGCCGGTAAGATAAAGTCCCGGGCTTTCGCTGAATTTGCGAGAAGATATGGGCTTGATGAACTGTTGGACTGCCTCGCCCGCAATGAAGAAGCAGGCATAGTCTATCACCGTGAGGGTATTATCGGTGATTACGATGATTTTGATGATATTGAAGAACTTATAGAGTTTATAAAGACCGGAAAGAGATAAATAAACTTACAGGACATAGAAAGGTAAACAATTGGCCAAGATTAATCTGCTCGATAAGAGTGTATTTGAGCTTATAGCAGCGGGCGAGGTGATAGAACGCCCTGCGTCGGTGATAAAAGAACTGGTGGAAAACTCTGTGGATGCCGGTGCTAAGCATATAACGGTTGAGATAAAGAACGGCGGCAGTACTTTCATGCGCATAACAGACGACGGCTGCGGAATGGCATTTGAAGAAATTCCGACTGCTTTTCTGCGCCACGCCACAAGCAAGGTACGGACAGCAAAGGATCTCGACAGGATATTTACGCTCGGTTTCCGTGGTGAGGCTCTCGCTTCAGTTGCCGCAGTAGCCCGTGTTGAAGTGCTCACCAAGGAACCCGGCGCAGAGATGGGCGGCAGCTTCCGCATAAGCGGAGGAGAGATCATTGAGCATGAACATACCGGCTGCCCGGACGGTACGACAATAATCATACGTGACCTGTTTTATAATGTCCCGGCTCGGCAGAAATTCCTGAAAAAAGACATAACCGAGGGTAATCAGATACAGGCTCTCGTAGATAAGTTAGCTCTTGCGCACCCGGAGATAGCGTTCCGGCTCATCCGTGATAACAAATGTGTCCGCGATACCGGCGGAGGAGGAGATTATTACTCTGCCATTTATTCGGTGTTCGGCAAGCAGTTCGCTCTGAGCCTAATCCCGGTGGATTTCACTCTGAACGGAGTATCGGTGACCGGATATATCTCATCTCCGCTGTTCACGCGCGGAAACCGATCTTTGCAGTATTTCTATGTGAACGGCCGCAATGTCCGTTCGGTGGTTTGCACCACAGCACTTGAAGAGGGCTTCCGGAACAGCATCATGGTAGGAAAATTTCCGGCCTGTGTACTGAATATAGTTATGGCTCCCGAACTTTGTGACGTCAATGTAAGTCCCTCAAAGACCGAAGTGCGCTTTGCATTCGACAAGAATGTTTTCGACGCGATAAATTTCGGAGTGCGTAACGCTATACTCAACGCCGACAGCCGCCGGGAAGTAAAACTCGAAAAGAAGGATATACCGACCGGACAGCCGGATATGCGAAGTGCGGATAAGATACTGTTCGACAAGGCTGTAGAAGCCATAGAGAATACCGATATCAGTGTGAAAAAGGAGACAGCTCCGGAGAAAGAGCCCGAAGTATTTATCCCGATAAGCAGACCGGAGCCCGTAAGACCCGCTGCCGCGCCGTTCACAGTAAAGAGCAGCGAGGAGGAATTCGTTCAGCAGCGCTTCGTATCTGTCCCGAAGATCGTGATTGAGTGTGATGAGGAATCTGAAGAGACGGAAGAAAAGGAACAGAAATCATTCCGGTACATAAACAGTACTTCGTTTGAGGAAAAACAAGAATCTGCCGAAAAAACTGTTCCGGTAGTAACATCCGAACCGGAGAAGCCGCCGCTGAAAGTGATCGGTGAGGCGTTCGGAACATATATCCTCTGCACTTGCGGAGAAGAATTTATAATGATGGACAAGCATGCTGCTCATGAAAGAATACGCTTTGAAAAGCGAAAACTCGAATTGCTGACATCCTCGCAGCTTCTCGCGGAAGCGGAAGAAGTGGTATTGAGCGATGCGCAGTACGCAGCTATTGGTGAGAATATTGATATTCTTGCCGATATAGGAATAGATGTGGTGCTGAATGACGGAAAATGTGAAATAACCGCTGCTCCATCGGCGTTCACCGGCGGCGCGGAAGCAGTCGATCCGGCGGAAATGCTTATACACTGCGCCGATGCTCTGGCGGGCGGAAATACGAACATAGAAGCCGTTATATACGGCGACCTGCTCCACAGCCGTTCCTGCAAATCCGCAATAAAAGCGCACGATGTTACCTCGCGTGAGGAGCTGGAAGCTCTCGCTAATGAGGTATGGGAGAACGGAAACATAAGGTTCTGTCCTCACGGTAGGCCGATAATGGTCAAACTGACCGAATATGAGATAGAGAAATATTTCAGCAGGATACAATAATGGATAAGATATTTCTTGTTGTGGTCTGCGGACCCACGGCTTCGGGAAAAACGAAGCTGGCAGTTGAGCTTGCACTGCGTTTCGGCGGGGAAGTGGTCTCTGCGGATTCGATGCAGATCTATAAAGGCATGGATATAGCCAGTGCAAAACCTACGGAAGAAGAAAAACACGGTGTCCCTCATCATCTTATGGATTTCCTTGATCCGCGGGAATCTTTTTCTGTAGCTGATTACGCAATAATGGCGCGGAAATGTATCGCGGATATCCATTCCAGAGGCAGGCTGCCCATAATGTGCGGCGGCACAGGACTATATATAAACACTGTAGTTGACAATATAGAGTTTGACGATATAGCCGGCAACCCGGTCTATCGGGAAGAACTGAGGAAGCTCGCGGAGGAAAAGGGCGCCGGTTTTCTGCTGGACAAACTTTCAGAGATAGACCCGGAAACAGCCTCACAGCTGCACAAGAACAATGTGAAACGTATAATACGCGCGCTTGAGGTATATCGCATGAGCGGCAGAACAATGACGGAGCTGAAAGCTGCAAGCCGCCTCAACCCCTCACCTTATGAGCCCTGCATGATGATGATAGACTATCCGCGGGAGGAACTGTATTCCCGTATCGACAGACGCGTGGATATAATGCTGGAGGCCGGGCTTCTAGATGAGGCAAGGGAATTCTTCACTCATTCGGATTATCCGACAG
This sequence comes from Ruminiclostridium sp., assembly GCA_016282095.1. Lineage (GTDB taxonomy): Bacteria > Bacillota > Clostridia > Oscillospirales > Ruminococcaceae > Ruminiclostridium_E. The sequence continues at coordinate 4,025 of JAEEJW010000211.1, forward strand.
CGGCTCAGGCGATAGGGTACAAGGAGCTGAAACCGTATCTTGACGGTGAGCGTTCTTTGGAGGAATGTACAGACATTCTGAAACGCGAAACACGCCGATATGCCAAAAGACAGCTCACATGGTTCAAAAAGGATAGTCGAATTGAACATATTTCGACCGCTTCTGCAGTCAATTATGATGAAATTGTAAAAAATGCAGAAAATTTAATAAAAAAATATAGATTTTTCCAGTAAAGTGTGATATAATAACTAAGTATGGTATCGCAGTATGCCCGGAATACATAATTACGCTCTGAATACGGACAGGCTGCGGAACTGTGGGATAGGATTATTAAGGAAGGAAACATCATGGCTAAGGAACTCAATCTTCAGGACGTATTTCTCAATCAGGCAAGAAAAGACAGAATACCCGTTACTATCTATATCACCAACGGATTCCAGTTCAAGGGTATCGTAAAAGGGTTCGATAACTATACGGTGATACTTGATACGGACGGCAAACAGAATCTCATCTACAAGCACGCTATTTCCACAATAACACCGCTCAGACCTATTTCTCTGCTGGACGCTTTCGATAAGGAAGACGGAGAGAATAAGGAATAATTGCCGATGGAAGAATCGGATAAGAGACGGGCGTTTACCACCAGGATAATATGGGTCGTAATAGGTGTCTTTCTGATCGTGATGGTGGGCTACCAGATAGTGGTGAGTTTCAGCAGCCCGGTGCGGACAGAAACGGCAACGCTCTATACAGCGACCGAAGCTATCGGATTCAAAGGCGTTTATGTCAGGGACGAAAAGCTCGTTTCTTACAATGTCAACGGCATAATCAGCTATACCCATTCCGACGGTTCAAAGGTTGGAAAGAATTCTGTAATAGCGAAAGTTTATAAGAACAGATCGGACATAGTTCTCCGCCGTCAGATAGAAGAACTCGAAGAGCAGAAAGCGGTACTCATGGATGCGCAGGCATTTGTCGGTGCCGATACCTCGCAGCTTGAGTCTTTTTCCAATCAGATCAGCGAAAAACACTCCGATCTTATGCAGTATATCTACGATGGCGATTATGAGGCTGCATCCTCGATGAAGAGCGATTTTCTCAATCTTCAGAGCAAGCGTGAGATCGTCAAGGGCACTGAAACGTCGTTTGATGACAAGATAAGCAGCATAGAGAGCCGTATTTCGGAGTTGCGTTCCCGGATAACCTACGAGCCTTATGAGATAACGATACCCGAAACAGGATATTTCATCAGCAAGGCCGACGGTTATGAGAACAAGCTTAATACCACCACGGTATATGATCTCACGGCGGAACAGATAGAAGAGATCGTGGCTGCCGAGGAACGTCAGGAAAATCCCGCCGGTGTCATCGGAAAACTCGTAAGTGACTATACATGGTACATGGCGGCTGTTCTCGATACAGTAAGACTCGGAACAGTTTTCCAGGGCGCAGAGGTAACACTCCGCATAGGAAATTCGGGACAGAATGTAAAAGCAGAGATAATCAGTCTTACTAAGCAGACTGACGGCAGGAGCATCGCGATATTCAAATGCGATATGTTCCTTGCGGATTTCATAGGTTCCCGTGTCGCGCAGGCAAGGCTACTGCTGGATGACCATATCGGCATCATGATACCGAATTCGGCTCTGCGTATGAATCCGGAGGACGGAAGCGTCGGAGTATACATACAGGACGGTATAGTTGTCAGATTCAGAAAGATCAGCCAGATACTATCCGAAGAGGATTACACGCTGGTGCGTGATACATCCGGCCAGGACGGGTATCTTGCGTTATATGACAATATAATTGTTGAAGGAAGGGATCTTTATGACGGAAAGATCATCGGATAGCAAACTTTCCGTTATAGCCGGGAATATAAAGCGCATAGAAGAGAACATCGAAAAAGCGAAGCTCGCTGCCGGAAGAACGGACGCGGTAAGACTTATGGGGGTCACAAAGACAGTTGATCCTGAGATAGTCAGCTTTTCGGTTCGGAACGGCGTGACACTGCTCGGCGAAAATCGTGTTCAGGAATTTCTGGATAAGAGAGACAAATATGAGGGTCAGCCGGAAGTACATTTTATCGGTGGGCTCCAGACAAACAAAGTAAAATATATCATCGACAAAGTGAAGATGATACATTCCGCGAACAGCGAAAAGCTGATCGCAGAGATAGATAAGCGAGCTGCGAATGCCGGAATCACAATGGATATACTTATAGAAGTCAACATAGGTGAGGAAGAAAGCAAAAGCGGTGTGATGCCTGCTATGCTGGACGAGCTTACAGCAAGAGTTGCGGAATTCGGAAATGTCCGCCTGCGCGGTCTTATGGCAATACCGCCGGTCGATGTGAACGGAAGCTCGGAAAAGTATTTTGAAAAGATGTACAGGCTGTTCACCGATCTGCAAAGCAGGACAAGCGGTGACAGCAGGTATATGATCGATACGCTGTCAATGGGTATGTCGGGTGACTATGAGGCTGCGATTAGACATGGCTCAACACTTGTAAGAATAGGCAGCGGACTCTACGGACAGAGGATTTACAGATAGTTCATATATATTCAGCGATCCCGTCATCAGCACGGGAGGAGGAGGATTCAACATGGGATTCATGGATCAATTCAAGAAGATCACGGGTCTGAACGGAAATGACGAGAATTATGATCAGGAAAATGATTACGGCAATGACGTGCCGTCAGCTATCGACTTCAATGATTACGATTCTCAGAGACCTACGATCAAGAGCACCAGAACGATGAGCATACCCGCGACCACTCATCTTCAGGTGATCGTCGTTAAGCCCGAAAAGTATTCGGATGCAGCTGCGATAGCAGATCACTTCAAGAACAAGAAGACCGTTGTGCTCAATCTTGACAACACCAACAAGGACGTAGCCAACAGGCTCATTGATTTCCTCGGCGGTGTGGCTTATGCTGCTGACGGAGACCTCAAGCGAATTGCCAGCACTACTTACATAATTGTTCCCGTTAATGTTGATATATCGGGCGATATGATTGAAGAACTCGGCAACAACAACGATTTCATCTGATGAAAAACTCTGCGGGAAAGTCCGCTCTCTCTGCGCGGCTTGAGGATATCTGTGTCCTCGCAGACAAGCGCGGACGGCCTGTCTTCTCAGCGTTTCTCAATGAACGTGAGCAATATGAAGCGGAGCAGCTTCTCGGCAAAAGGCGCGATATCTGCATAGTTCTGTGGGGCGGGAATGAAGCCTGTGTGCGGCGTATGATCGGTGTCGCACCGGAAGGAATGGATCCTGAACCCGGTGATTTCCCGATATATACCCTGACACTTACGTTCCGCAAAGCAGACAAACCCGGACACCGCGACATTCTCGGCGCGTTCATGGGACTTGGTATAGAGCGTGAAACAGTAGGTGATATATTCATCGGAGAAGGTGCTGCTGCCGTATTCTGCACAAAGACGGCGAGAGATATGATAACCGACTGTATCACAGCTGTAGGCAGAATCGGGGTAACTGTGTCGGACGGACTGAATAATAACGCACTTAACGCAGTGAAGCCCGCGGAAATGAAGGATATTACAATAAATACAGCGTCACTCAGAGCGGATTGTATCGTCGGCGGTATTACCGGTCTATCACGGGAAAAGTCGGCTGAACTGATCCGCTCGGGTAATTTTATGCTCAATTATTCCGAATGTCTCGGCATAAGTGACAGGATAGAAGCCGGTGATATCATAACTATAAGAGGACATGGGAAATTCGTGATTTCCGATGATATCGCAGAGACAAAAAAAGGAAGAATAAAGATAACGATAAAAAAATATATCTGACCGCAAAAATAAAAAAAGAGCGGAAGAACGGAGGATAACAATGGATATTAACAGCATTATCGACAGAAGCTTCACAGAAGCCATGAGAGGCTACAAAAAGGAAGAGGTCGATGAAGTACTCGGCGATATCGCTCGGGAGTTCTCACAGCTTAAAAAGGAGAACGCTGATCTTGAAAAGAAACTTCAGGTCTGCGCTGACAAGATCAGGGAATACCGCGAAGACGAGGATGCACTCAAAGACGCACTGCTCGGCGCACAGAAGGCTGGTAAAGCCATTATTTCCGACGCTAATGAGAAAGCAGCCGCTATAATCAGAGAAGCGGAAGATACAGCCGCCGACAGAAAGCAGGAGATCGACGACTATGTGGCGGAAAAGAATGCCGAAGCCGATAGGATCATTGCCAGAGCGATGTCTGAAAAAAGGCGCATAGAAGAAGAAGCTAAGAAAGCCAAGGACGATATCCATACTCAAATGGAGATACAGACCGAACTTGACAAGGAAGTTCTCGACCGCACAAAGCGTGAAGCCGAAGATTTCAGAACACGCATCATTGTAGAGTATCAGAATCATATTGAATTTATCAAGAAGATACCCGAGCAGTGCTTCAATGAGTTCGTTGTGAATAATGCCGCTACACATAACAGCAATAATCTTCGTGAACTCATCGCTGCTCAGCAGGGAGTTCAGAATATAGCAGTGCCTGAGATAGAGGAACCGGTTCAGCCTGTCGTTGAAGAGGACAGAGATTCTGACGTAAAGGTCGTTGAATCCATTTCCGGAATAGAAGTAAGCGAAAATGAATCCGTAGAGATTGAAGAGATCGATGAGACGGCGGCTGAAATCCCTGCAGCCCAGCCGGAACAGGAGCAGAAACTTATAGTTGAAGAAGAACCCGAGCAGGAAGACGAAGGCAGTTACGGAAGCTTCACTGTAGAGAATGCGTTTGGCACCGATGATGATGACGAAGACGATGATGAAGGCGGTCTTGAACTGCCGGATTTCCTCACAACGCGTCCCACAAGAACAGCCAACGGCGGTTCGAAGTACGATAAGCTTGAATTCGGCAGCAATAATAATGACAATAACAGAAACAATCATAAGAAAAAGAGAAGATAAACAATAAATAATGAAAGGACAAAAAGAAATGGCACAGGATCTTAACGAAACGCTCAATCTTCCGCAGACCGGGTTCCCTATGCGCGGTAATCTTCCGGCAAGAGAGCCGGGTTGGCTTGAGCAGTGGGAAAAGGACAGAGTTTATTACGAGCTTCAGAAGAAGAATGAGGGTCTTCCCAAGTTCATTCTTCACGACGGCCCTCCTTACGCAAACGGTGATATCCATATGGGTACGGCGCTCAACAAGATATTAAAGGATATAATCGTAAAGTACAAGTCGATGACGGGTTACCAGGCTCCTTATGTTCCCGGCTGGGACTGCCACGGACTTCCGATCGAACTCAAGGCTCTCAAGCAGATAGGCAAGGAGAGCAGTGCTTCAAGTATCGATCCCGTTGAGCTTCGCAAATGCTGTCGTGATTTCGCGCTTTCATGCCTCGATGATCAGAAAAAGCAGTTCAAGCGTCTCGGTGTATGGGGTGATTTCGACGATCCGTATCTTACAATAAAGCCCGAGTTTGAGGCAAAGCAGGTCGAGGTATTCGGCAAAATGGCTGCTAAAGGACTTATGTATAAGGGCCTCAAACCTGTTTACTGGTGCGCTGACTGTAATACCGCACTCGCTGAAGCAGAGATCGAATACCAGGATGATGACTGCCATTCTATCTATGTAAAATTCCCGCTCACAGATACAAAGGGTAAGTTTGACGGCCTTGGCATAGATCTTTCAAAAGCATCGGTAGTTATCTGGACAACGACTACATGGACACTGCCCGGAAACCTCGCGATCTGCCTCGGCCCTAACTATGAATATACATTCGTTCACATCGAGGACGAGAACAGCCGCTCCAACGGCGAATATCTGTTAATGGCAACAGAGCTCGTTTCTACGGTAATGGACGCTGTAAAGATAAGCAAGTATTCGACAATAGGTTCCTTCACCGGCAAGGAGCTTGAATTTATTGAGACACAGCACCCGTTCATGGGCAGAAAGTCCCCGCTCATAGTAGGCGATCATGTAACGCTTGACAGCGGTACCGGCTGCGTTCATACCGCTCCGGGCTTCGGTCTTGAGGACTTTGAAGTATGCAGCAGCTACAAGGGAATGTTCAACATCGTAGTACCTGTAGACAGCAAGGGCATACTCACCGAGGAAGCCGGAAAGTTCAAGGGCCTTACCACCGATCAGGCTAATAAGGAGATCGCGAAGGACCTCGACGAGACGAATTCTCTGCTCGCTATCGAGAAGATAGTCCATCCTTATCCGCACTGCTGGCGCTGCCACAAGCCGATAATCTACCGTGCGACCGAACAGTGGTTCTGCTCAGTTGACAAGTTTGCTGATGATGCGGTAAAGGCAATAAACGAAGTCAACTGGATACCCGGTTGGGGTGCAGAGCGTATCACGAATATGGTTCGCGACAGAAGCGACTGGTGCATTTCCCGTCAGAGACGCTGGGGTGTTCCGATCCCGATATTGTACTGCAAGAAATGCGGCAAGCCGATCGTAAATGACGAAACGATAAAAGCTATATCCGATCTTTTCCGCAAAGAGAGTTCGGATGCATGGTATGCAAAGGATCCTTCCGAATTCATTCCTGCAAGCGTAAAGTGCGACTGCGGCTGCGGTGAATTCACCAAGGAAATGGATATTTTCGATGTATGGTTCGATTCCGGATGCACATGGGCTGCCGTAATGGATGAAAGAGATGAGCTTTCTTCTCCGGCGGATATGTATCTTGAGGGCTGTGACCAGTACAGAGGCTGGTTCCAGAGCTCGCTGCTCACTTCCGTGGCGACTACCGGTCATGCACCGTACAAATCTGTGTGCACACATGGCTGGATAGTTGACGGAAAGGGCGAAAAGATGTCCAAGTCCAAGGGCAACTATATCGTGCCTGAGGAAGTAATAAAGCAGTATGGTGCTGATGTGCTCCGTCTGTGGGTAACATCGCTGGATTTCCACAGCGATATCAGAGTTTCACAGGATATCCTGAAGCAGCTCTCCGAGACATACCGCAAGATAAGGAACACCGCGAGATTTATCCTCGGTAACCTCTGCAACGGCAAAGGCTTTGATCCTGATAAGGATTGCGTATCTTTCGATAAGCTGACAGAGATCGACAAGTGGGCTCTTACCAAGTACGACGAACTTATCGGCAAGGTAAAGACTGCTTATGACGACATGGATTATTTCCATGCATATCATGCTATAAACAGTTTCTGCGTAGTTGATATGTCGAACTTCTATCTCGATATCATCAAAGACAGACTCTACTGTGAGAAAGAAGACAGCATAGACCGCAGAGCGGCACAGACAGCAATGTATGTAATACTCAGCGGACTTACAAGACTTGTCGCTCCTATCCTCACATTCACTGCCGATGAGATCTGGAAGGAACTTCCCAAGAGCAGCAAGGACGACGCAAGAAATGTTGTATTCAATCAGATGCCGGAAAAGACAGGTGTATCTATAGACACCACTAAGTGGGACAAGATACACGCTATCAGAGATGATGTCCTGACGGCTCTTGAAAAGAAGCGCAACGAAAAGCTCATAGGCAAATCCCTTGAGGCGAAAGTCATACTCCATACTTCCGATGACCTCAGTGATATACTTCCCGAGCTTGCGACAGCGTTCATAGTATCACAGGTCGAGACTGACAAGAACGGCGAAGGCGAGTTCAAGGGCAATGTAGAGGGCCTTTCGATAACAGTTGTGAAGGCAGAAGGCGAAAAGTGCGAACGCTGCTGGACATATTCCACTTATGTAGGAACAAATCCTGCACATCCGAACCTTTGTGAGCGCTGCTGCAAGGCGATAGATTAAGAAAATAAATACAGAGCCGTGCATAGAAAGTTATGTATGGCTCTGCACTGTATAATGGAGAGTGTTTTGAAAAAAAAATCGTTTGTGATTTATATAATCTCGGTGTTCATAAGTCTTGCACTGGCAGGTATAGATCAGCTGACAAAGTATCTCGTTATTGAGTATGTAAAACCGGTCAATTCGATATCGCTGCTTAAATTCGGAGACACCGAATGGCTCAATTTCACATATTGTGAGAATACGGGAATGTCCTTCAGCCTGCTTGAGGGTCAGACCGTACTGCTTATACTGATGCCAATTCTGCTCATTGCGGTATTGGAATGGTATATATTTTCAGGCAAGGCGAAAAGGCTCGATGATATAATTGCCGCGTCGGTCATTGCCGGTGGTGGTTTCGGAAATCTCATAGACCGTGCTTTTCAGGGTTATGTTGTCGATTTTATAGATGTACGCATAATAAACTTCGCCATATTCAATTTTGCCGATATCTGTGCCGTATGCGGCGGGATATACTTCTGCCTTACCCTTATAATCGACGAGTTCCGGGAAGATAAGAAGAAAAAATCAGAAGAGCGAAAAGTGGAAATGTCTGAAAAAACGGACGAATCTGTAGATCCACAGAACGGTGAAGAGTCCGATGAGAACGCTTGAATTTATTGCGGAAACTGACGGCGAACGCATAGACAAAGCAGTCACAACAGCATCGGACGGTGAGATCACCCGGTCTTATGCTGCATCACTTATACTGAACGGCAGCTGTAAGGTCAACGATGTTGTTGTTCCGAAGAATTACAAGCTGAAAAAAGGCGATGCCGTATGTATGGAGATACCGGAGCCGCAGAATCCGGAAATACAGCCGGAGGATATACCGCTGGACATAGTCTATGAGGACAATGATCTGCTTGTAGTTAACAAGCCGAAAGGTATGGTAGTACACCCGGCTCACAGCCACTATTCCGGCACCCTTGTGAACGCACTCATGTATCACTGCGGAGAGAGTCTTTCCGGCATTAACGGTGAAGCCCGTCCGGGTATTGTACACCGCATAGATATGAATACCAGCGGCCTGCTGATAGTTGCGAAAAACGACATTGCACACCGCGGTCTTGCAGAGCAGATAAGTGTACACAGCTTCAGAAGAGAATATGAAGCTGTGGTCTGCGGAAATATTAAGGAAGGCGGCACTGTAAACGCCCCGATTGGCAGAAGCAAGTCTGACCGCAAGAAAATGGCAGTCACAGCCGAGAACAGCCGTGAGGCGATCACTCATTACAGTGTTATCCGTAATTACAGCGCCTATACGCATCTGCGGCTTCGGCTTGTAACGGGCAGGACACATCAGATACGTGTCCATATGGCTTATATCGGACATCCTGTAGCAGGCGATGACGTTTATGGGAACGGAAAACCCGCCTCTCTGAACGGACAATGCCTTCATGCAAAGATCATCGGTTTCGTACATCCGGTGACCGGAGAATATATGGAGTTTGAAAGCGAATTGCCGGATTATTTTAAAAAGTTTCTGAGAAGTATAGAATAGTATGGATTTTAGCAAAGTTTTGATAGTTACAGATCTCGACGGTACTCTGCTTGATGATGAGAAGAACATCGCCGAGGATGATCTGCAGGCGATAGCGGAGTTCCGGGCAGGAGGCGGTCTTTTCGCGGCTGCGACCGGTCGTGGAGTGGCTATGGCACAGCGTGTTATCGGACTTCTCGGTATAGATTTTCCGTGCGTCATATTTAACGGGGCAGGAGTCTACGATTTCGGAGCGGAGAAGTTTCTCTGGCACAGTGATATGCCTGTAATATCCAATGATTATATAAGAATGCTCGAAAAGGAGTTTCCGGATATAGGCGTCGAGATACTGCACGAAAAGCAGGTATACGTTACCGACAACAACCAGACGGTAGTCGAACACATGGCGTTTGAGCAACTTATCCCGACCTATGCGGCACTTGAAGAAATTCCGGATGAGGGCAGATTCAAAGTTCTGATCGCTTATCCGCCGGAAAAGATGCAGAGCGTTATCGACTTTACGAATAAGCACTGCTGCGGCGGAGTGAACTGGGTACATTCATCTCCCATGTATTATGAGATGCTTCCGGAAGGTATCAGTAAAGCCGCAGGCGTAAAGAAGCTGATAGAGATAATGGGACTGCATGATAGATTTGTTGTTGCGGCGGGAGATTACGGAAACGACCGTGCAATGATCGCTGATGCCGACCTTGGCGTAGCCGTAGCGAATGCGCTTGACAGTGTTAAAGAAGCGGCAGACCTCATAGTCCGTGACAATAACAGTTCCCCGATGAGGGAAATAATTGAGCATATAAGGGGTATGCGGAACCTGTCGGAATGACAGCTTACAGAAATATAGGACAAAGGAGCTGGGAAGAATGGAACAAAGCGGTGCACAGGCTAATGCTTACACTGTTGATCTTATATCGGCTCTGATAGGTGAATATTTCGGAAACACGGCGGCGACGGATGAAAAGACTATTCGTGAGAATACTGCGCTGGGCAGTGAAGGCGGTTTTTCAGAGGAAGACCGTACTGTACGAGGTGAGGTCGTGGATTATCTTCTTGACAAATTCTCCGTTATATATCTCGGTCTGCTTGTCAACGAGAGCTTCAGGGAGCGCTTCGATGAAGCTGTCCGCTTTGAAATGGAGCTCACCGGTAAAAGCAGGGATTATGTTCTCGAAATGCGTAAGCGGTATCAGGGCAGACTTTCCGAACCGTCTGACTATAATGTAACGCTGAATTTCGGTACATTCAGCCTGGCACTTGCAAAGAACGTCAGCGTCAGAATCAGAACAAGCATGGATAAAATAGCGCCATTTGCGGAGGAATTTGATTCAATAGTCCGCGAAGTTACCGACGAGGAAGCAGCGAAGATAGGTTTCTGCGTCTGCAACTTCATGTATCTTATCAGGGCGTTTGACAAGAACCCGGAATTCGAAAGCTATGTGCGTACAGTCGTACATTCTGTCGGCTCTGGTCTCGGAATAGTATAAATTTTGGCAAATCAATATAAATGAAAGGAAAAAACTTATGGACGCAACACTCAAGAAGAACCTCGAGATTACGGCTACCAAGGTAAGAATGGGCGTTATCGAGGGCGTGTACAACGCAAAGGCGGGTCATCCCGGCGGATCACTGTCAATTGCTGACACACTCACATATCTGTATATGGTGAGAATGCACGTTGATCCCGCAAATCCCGGAATGGAGGACAGGGACAGGCTCGTACTGTCAAAGGGACACACAGCTCCGGCACTGTATTCGGTTCTCGCACAGAGAGGATTTTTCCCTGTGGAAGAGCTCAAGACTCTCCGCAAGCAGGGCTCGAGACTTCAGGGACATCCTTCCCTTGGAAAATGCCCCGGTATCGATATGAGTACAGGCTCGCTCGGACAGGGCGTTTCCACAGCCTGCGGCATGGCTCTCTCCGGAAAGATATCCAATGAGTCCTACAAGGTCTATGCTATCCTCGGAGACGGTGAGATTGAAGAAGGTCAGGTGTGGGAGTCTGCAATGTTCGCAGCTCACTATCAGCTTGACAATCTCGTTTACATCGTAGACAACAACAACCTTCAGATCGACGGCCCGATCACACAGGTAATGAATCCGTATCCGATCGACAAAAAGTTTGAAGCCTTCGGCTGGCACGTTATAAATATAAACGGCCATGATTTCGATGAGATCGAAAAGGCTTTCGATGAAGCCGAGAAGATATCCGGTCAGCCCACTGTGATAATACAGAAGACCACAAAGGGCAAGGGCGTTTCCTACATGGAGAACAATGTTTCGTGGCATGGCGCGGCACCCAATGAAGAACAGTACAACATTGCGATGAATGAGCTCAGAGCTCATCTCGCTGAACTTGAGAAGTAAGGAGGGGACAGGAATGGATAAGAAAGCAACTCGTGAAAGCTATGGAGAAGCTCTTATAAAGCTTCTGGACATCCGCCCCGACCTGGTGGTACTCGATGCTGACCTGGCTGCGGCAACAAAGACAGGCATCTTTAAAAAGGCCGCTCCCGACAGACATTTCGACTGTGGTATAGCAGAAGCTAATATGATGGGCGTGGCGGCAGGTATCGCCACCACAGGCAAGCTTGTATTTGCAAGCTCGTTTGCTATGTTCGCTTCCGGACGTGCGTTTGAGATTGTAAGAAACAGCATCGGTTATCCGAACCTCAACGTAAAGATCGGCGCAACTCATGCCGGTATCTCGGTAGGTGAGGACGGCGCTTCTCATCAGTGCTGTGAGGATATCGCCCTCATGTCCGTTATACCGAACATGACAGTCATCAATCCCGCAGATCATGTTGAAGCTACCGCAGCGGTACTCGCAATGGCTGACTACAAGGGACCCACATATCTGCGTTTTGGCAGACTTGCTGTGCCGGTGTTCAATGATCCCGAGACCTACAAGTTCGAAGTAGGCAAAGGTGTAACCATAAAAGACGGCAAGGACATCACGATCATAGCGACCGGACTTATGGTAGCCGAAGCTATCGAAGCCGGCAAGGCTCTCGCCGAGCAGGGAATAGACGCACGCGTAATCAATATCCACACGATCAAGCCTATTGACCGTGAGATCATTGAGAAAGCTGCCCGTGAGACCGGAAAGATAGTTACGGTAGAAGAACACAGTGTTATCGGAGGACTTGGTTCAGCCGTTGCATCGGTAGTTACCGAGACCTGCCCTGTACCGGTGATCAAGATCGGTGTCAAGGACGTTTTCGGTCACTCCGGACCTGCTGTTGCACTGCTTAAGGAATTCGGTCTGTCGGCCGAGAACATTGTTGCTACCGTAAAGGGAGCACTTGGAAAGTAAGCTGCTGTTCGCTGCTCATGATACGGAATTTCGGCGTGAGCATAAGTATTCAGTACTATGACAGCAATGATAAGTATCTGATAATATTTTGCAGAAAAATGCGGTCCCGTTCGCAGAACGGGACTGTTTTTTCAAAGGTGAAAAAATGAGAGAGCTTGAAACACAAAGACTTAAACTGCGTTACCTCAGAGCCGGGGACGGACAGACTATGTTCGACAACTGGACAAGCGACCCGGAAGTGCCGCGCTATATGACGTGGAACGTACATACAAGCGCTGATACGACGAAACGAGTGCTGAAAAGCTGGCTGGAACAATACGGTCAGTCCGGCTGTTATCGCTGGGGCATCGAACTGAAAGAGACCGGCGAGCTTATCGGAATGATAGATGTCGTGGAATATATAGAAAGCAATGTTCCGGTGATAGGGTACTGCTCCGGGCGCAAATGGTGGAATAACGGCTATATGACCGAAGCTCTGAAGGCTGTTGTTGACGAGCTCTTCAAGGACGGTTATAAGGAGATCTCCATTGAGGCTGTCCGTGAAAATATCGGCAGTAACCGCGTGATAGAGAAAGCCGGATTTGTTTTCACGGGAACAAGAGTTGGACCTCATTCCGAGGCAAAGCCTGAGACAGTAACGATCAACACCTACAGACTTTTTTCTCAGAACGGGAGGACAAAAATATGAAATACATTATGTCGATAGATCAGGGTACCACATCTTCAAGAGCGATAATATTCGATAAGTCCGCAAATGTGGTATCCGTGGCGCATAAGGAATTCCGGCAGTTTTATCCGGGCAACGGATATGTGGAGCACGATCCTGAGGAAATATGGGAGTCACAGCTTGAAGTATGCCGCACGGCGATTGAAAAGGCAGGTATTACAGCTGCCGATATCGCTGCCATAGGAATTACCAATCAGCGCGAAACAACTATAGTATGGGATAAGGCTACCGGAAAGCCTGTATATAATGCTATAGTCTGGCAGTGCCGGCGTACCGCTCCGCTATGTGAAGAACTGATCGCAAACGGACACTCTGATCTTATACGGGAGAGGACGGGGCTTCTGATAGATCCTTATTTCAGCGCAGGCAAGCTCAAATGGATACTCGACAATGTGGATGGAGCCCGTGAAAGAGCCGAGCGCGGAGAACTGCTGTTCGGAACGATAGACTGCTGGCTTATGTGGAAGCTGTCCGGCGGAAAAGCCCACGTTACTGATTATTCAAACGCTTCCCGTACTATGATGTTCAATATTCACACGCTGAAATGGGACAAGGATATACTGAAACTGCTTGATATCCCCGAGTGTATGCTTCCGGAGCCTGTGAATTCCTCCGGTTATATATGCAGCACGCTGCCGGATATATTCGGAGCGTCTGTACCGATAACAGGCTGTGCAGGCGATCAGCAGGCTGCACTGTTCGGTCAGCGCTGTTTCTCTGCGGGTGATGTGAAGAACACCTACGGTACGGGCGCGTTTCTGCTGATGAATACCGGAAGCTGGCCCGCGCGTTCGTCCTCCGGGCTGCTTACAACGGTAGCATGGGGGATAAACGGTAAAGTGACATACGCTCTTGAAGGCTCTGTATTCATTGCTGGCGCGGTAGTAAAATGGCTGCGCGATGAGCTTGAACTGATTGATACCGCGGCAGAGACCGAGCGTATAGCGGAAAGTGTCCCGGATAACGGCGGAGTATATCTTGTGCCTGCGTTCGTTGGTCTTGGCGCACCGTACTGGGACAGCGCGGCGCGAGGAACTATAACAGGACTTACCCGGGGTTCCGGCAAGCGGTATATTGTACGTGCCGCTCTCGAAGCGATAGCTTACCAGGTAAGCGATCTGCTTGCCGCTATGGAAAAAGACGGTACTGTTCCCGGCACGATAAAGGCAGACGGCGGAGCAAGCTCCAATGACTTCCTTATGCGCTTTCAGGCCGATATTTCAGCTCGGACAGTACTTCGACCCGCGAATGTGGAGACCACGGCATTGGGCGCGTGCTTCCTCGCGGGGCTTGGCTGCGGATATTTCGGAAGTATCGACGAGATAAACTCTATCCCGTGCGAAACAGCCTCATTCGAGCCCCACATGGAGCCCGAAGAAAGAAAATCTCTGCTTGACGGCTGGCATAACGCCGTCAGACGAACATTGAACGAATAAGTTACGGCGTTATCTCAACATCGAGAAGTGTCATGCCTTCAGCGAGCTTGATCCTGAGTTCGTCTGAGGAACGAAGTTCTGCGGTGTTGTCAAAGTAAACGGTGACCTTTTTGAAATCATCATAAAAGTCGGAAACGACTGTTTTCGTCTCAATCGTCTGTCCGCCGGCTGTAAATGTCACAGTGTCGTTTCCAAGTATCGCGGATATCATTGCTGTGACTGTCTGACCGGCTGTGAAGTCAATACCTCTGTATGTTACGGTTCCGTTCCACATTTTCGGACGAACGGTATCGGCAGCATAAGCGCGGGAATTGTGTATTCTGATATTGTCACATTCTTCGAAAGATGCTGCACCGAAGTGTGAGGGCCGCTTTCCGATACTTTCACCGGTCTCTATTACTGCTTCCGCGAGACCACGAATGTCGCTGGACGACGCGCCCACGGAGAAGAGATATTTTCCGTTTTCGACGATCATTCTTCCCGAGCGCACGTCATAGATCCGCAGGATATCTGAATCTATTGTGACTTCGGCTGTTACTGTTTCACCGGACTTTATATATACGCGCTCAAAGCCGCAGAGTTTTTTAGATGCGCGTTTTGCTGCCGAGTCCGGCATGGTGAAATAAACCTGAATGACCGCAGTGCCGTCAGTTTCCGAAATATTGGTGATATCTGCTTTCAGCAGGATATGATCGTCCGTAACGGTGACAGAAGGCTTACCGTATTCGAATTCGGAGTAAGACAGTCCGTATCCGAAGGGATACAGCGGCTTGCCCTCAAAATACATATATGTGCTGCCCGATGTTTCGATGTCATAGTCGAGAATGTCGGGCAATTCATTTTCCGAACGGTACCATGTGAGGGGAAGGTGACCGGAGGGATTGTTCCTGCCGGATAAGGTCTCCGCCACAGCAGTTCCGAGGTGTGCTCCCGCGTGCGTCGTGTATATTATTGCGGGAAGCAGAGAGTTTTCGTCGTTGATCGCATAGGGGTAGCTTGATACGAGCACCATAACAGTATTGTTGTTCGCTTCCCACAGCTTTACCGCCATTCCGGGCTGGACATTAAGAGCGAGAGTCTTGCGGTCATAGCATTCCTTGGCAGTCTGAACGGGATAGTTTCCTGTACAGTATATAACAAGTCCGCAATCTGAGGCAAGCTGCGCCGCGCGCTCTGTCCCGGTACTTACGGTCTCTGTGATGAACACCTGTTCCGGTGTGACTGCTCGTTTTGCGATGAATTTCACATTACCGTCAACATCTACACTCATCCGCTTGTGGAACTGGTATTCCTCGATGAGAACACCGCCCTTTGTTTCACGGATATTGAAGGTCTCTCGTGTGAACCAGTCATAAATACTGCGGTTATGCAGTCTGAGGTCTCCGTCCGATAGTCTGGTATATTTCTGATATCTGACGGAGAACAGATTGGTCCAGTTCTCGCCCCAGTCCTGTATTTCGAATATTTCCGATTCGCCGATCTCGTCTGCGTCGGCTTTGACTGTTCCGTCTTCATGTGCGGAGAGATATTTGTCGTTTGGTGCTTTTATAGCAATTCTGTCCCACAGGCTGTCATGTACGATCTCTGTTTCGGGAAATTCATTCCTGATCCCCTGTAATATCGAAACACCGTCGCGGTAATATCCGGTGTACCAGTCCCGGAGCATCTCATCAGCCATAGCGCCGACAGCTGCGATCTTTGCGGGTGTTTCCTTTACCGGAAGAATACCTTCATTCTTCAGCAGAACGAGCTGTTCTCTTGCTGCCCGCAGGTTTGTCTCACGATGAGCAGGGCAGTCGATAACTTCATCTCCGATATTGTCGTATTCACAGCCGCCGATATTTCCGGTCAGAAGTCTTGCGGTTACGGTATTGATTATCGAGCGGTCGATGTCCTCCCATGTTATGAGTCCGCGTTCAAGTGCCTTTTCGGCGGCAGCTCTGACAGGTTTCTCATGGTCTGTCATTGTATCACAGCCGGCTTTCAGCGAAAGTGCATATCCTTCCGACATATCGGTGCAGTAATGATGCTCGGTAACATTCTGCGTGAAGTCACCGCCGTCACTTACGACAAACCACAGACCCCATTCATTTTTCAGCATGGTTTCAAGTTCCGGATTCATGATCGCCGGAAGACCGTTTATTTCGTTATATGCTGTCATTATGCTGCGTGCTCCGCCTTTGCGGATGGGATATTCAAATGCGGCGTAATAGTATTCGTATTTCAGCCGCAGAGGAATATAAGCGTCACAGTTAACGCGAATGTCTTCGTTGTTGTCGGCGCAGAAATGTTTCAGCGTCGGAACGGTCATATAATATCCGTCATCGGAGAGCCCGGCCATTCCGAGAGTATATGCGGATGTAAGTTCTCCCGCAAGACATACGTCTTCACCGTAGGCTTCTTCTGTGCGTCCCCAGCGCGGGTCGCGCTCCATATCCACTGTGGGTCCCCATAACATGATACCGCCTTTTTTCTCGCGGTTGTAGTAAGCTCTTGCTTCGGTACCTGCTATAATACCAAGCTCACGCATAAGCTCTCGGTCAAAGGTCGCGGCAAGTCCCACAGGCTGTGGAAATACCGTGGAGTATCTATCCGGTTCACGCCCGACAAAGCCGCGGGCTACTTCGGTGCCTATCCAGAATTCGCCCATGCCAAGACGTTCTGTTGCGTTGTGGTGAGTGGACAGCAGTCCGAGCTTTTCGTCCTGTGTCATTTCTGCAACCATGCGGGCTGCTTTTTCGCGGCATTTCCGCTCGAATCCATAGGCTGCAAGTTTGTTTTCGTAGATTGATGATTCGTTTTTGGTCATATCTTCCACCCATTTGCCATATAAAGGCATCTTGTCCATGTGTTCCTTATGATCTGTGAAGATCGCTGCGTCCTCTTCCAGCAGTGCATTGTATTTATCATATATTTTCAGAAGCGTGTAGATACGCCGCTTTATGGTTCCGAGTTCGTCGCTTATTATCAGTTTTGCGGCATCCTCTTTTGTTTCCGTAACACAGATTACAGGATTGCCGATGTGAAGATACACCAGCGGTATCCCGCTGAAGAAACTTTCTATCGTCTTGCGCTGCTCCTTTGATATTATTTCTGTGAGCCTGTTTCGATACAAAGTCAGAAAATCCGGCTCTTTTATCAGGCACATTATCTTCGCACCGGCGTGACAGTGTGTTCTTATCATTTCCTCGACGGCAGGAGAGCGCATAAATCCGGATCTGCCGATATGTGGTATATTATCCGAGTCGCCTTTGCTGTAACAATACAGTGTGAAGCAGTGCATATCACCGCGCAGGGCCCGATGTCCGACAGTAAGCACACGGGAGCCGAATTCGCTACGGAGCCGTTCGCGTATCCCGGAGAGCCAGGGAAATTCCATGTCCTCGTTTTCCGAATTATATATCAGGTCAAGTTCTGACAGGGAAGGGCAGTATTTATCAAGTATTTCCGAAGATATCATACCGTCCTCCCTTCATGTCAGTCCGTAAATCCGAAAAATTCCTTCAATCCCTCTTTTTGTTTCAGCATCTGCGGGGTGAATCCATAGTGCGCGGCTGCCGAGAGCCTTACCACATTGCAGAGAAAATTATCATAAGAAAGACTGAACCATTCTTCGGGTATCTCGTTGCGAATAGTCCCGCCGTCATTGTGACCGCCGCCCCACCACCACGCTTCGTCAAGTTCAGCTTCATAGGTGCCGTCGTCCATTTTGTTGAAGATATACCACGAAGCCCATTCCCGCATATCCTTTGGAGTATTGGGGCCTTCGTAGTGTGGAGCGTCATGGGGGAATGGGGAGTAATCCGGCTCGTTCTCTTTCGCTGCGCGCCTGTAAACCGAATAACTCTCATCAGTAGGTTTAGGAGTGCGTTCCAGTGATACGGGTCCGTCCTTATATATCAGGCGCTTTTTCCCCGGGACACGGTTATTGTCATTTATAAGCTTGCTGAGAGTTTTTATTGGCTGTGAATGTTCTTTGGTCTTGCCAAGTTTCAGAGCTGCGAGCTCCCCGCCGATATCCCACGGGCTGCCCCATGCAGTACGGTAGGTTACTTTACCGTTATCATAAACGTAATAGGTGCCGATCATTTTGTCATTGTATCTCACTGTGTATTTTTCGTTAAGCATGCACATAGTATTGCCTCTGATCGTTAATAATAATTGATTGAGTTATTTAAAATTTCCGTAAATAAGAAGTTGGAGAATCCCGTTTATCTCGTTTGCGTTACCGCTTCATTCCCTTATAGTGTGTATGGCATCTGATAATCAGTGAGCCGGATATTCTTTTAGAAGATACTCCAAAAGCATATCCGGAACGTACTGATAATGATGCGACTCATACAGCTTATAAGTGACATCGGCGTTATGTGCTTCAAGCCGGTCGTTTATCTTTTTCAGACCTTCCAGAGTACTGTCATGTCCTTGGTATTGATCCTTGTAATCCGGATCTTCGAGCTCTCCGCCGCAGAGAAAGACTTTCTTGTCAAGTGAGGCATTCCTGTCGAAATAACCGTAGTCGTTAACAGCGTCCTCCGCACCGAGGTCTGTATAATAGTCGTAAAGATTGAACAGAGCGGGACTGCCGATGATGTATCTGCCAAAGGGTTGGTTTTCGTACTTATCAGAATTATAAAGCGCATAGTGCGAGAATACCCCCGCCATCGAATGACCGAAGAGCGTAGAATTATCGCAGTCGATGTTATAGTTTTCGCAGAGATAAGGCATCAGGTCATCGGTGACAAAATCGAGCAGTCCTTTTCTGTTTGAGATAAGAAGCTCAAAACGCACGAAGTTGTCTGCATTCTTGATATTATAATTGCAGCCGAGGCTGACAAGGATAACATCGGCAGCCTCGCCGCGTTCCATAGCCTTGTAAAGTGCCGCGTGGTCGTTAAGTCTCCATACTGCGTCTGTCAGGAATAATACAGGGTATGTTTCAGTACTGTCATAATGCAGCGGCAGAGTAACATGAACGATGAATTCCATGCCGAGCTGTTCGTCATATACGCTGTATTCTTCGATGCGGTCCTTAATGTTTTCCAGCGCAGCTTTGTCATATTCCCATGTAAAGCGGAGATCGGCCAGCGGATCTGCCATTATTGAAACGTGTTCAAATGACTCATACCTGTCCGGCATTTCGGTGTATGTCCTGTTTATTATAGCGTCAAACACCGCTTTTGTTGTCTCGATATATCTCTCGGCTTCGCTTCTGACGGGGTTTTGCTCCTTAAGGTAATAGTCGAGCAGCCAGTCAAAGTATTCTTCCTTGTTGTCAAACGTCAGTTCGTCATAATAGAGGTAATCGAGCTTCCCGCCGTCGTAGTCTTTCGGCGGTATAAAATCGTTGTATATAATTCCGTTTATCATAGCTTCGCTGTAAGAATATTCCACGGCTTGAGCTATGGCTTCCTCACATTCTTCTTCGGTCTCGAAGCCGCGGTCAACCATTCTGTGATTCAATACAGCAATAGCCTCTTTTGTTACGACCACGTTCTCGAGCCTTACGTCCGGAGTATTTAAGGAACCGTCGATGAGTGTGAGATCACGCTTGGTGGCGTAAGCACGTTCAAATTCTGTCATTCTGTTTATCAGATGAGAAGGTTCAGCGGGCGGTATCTGCATCTGAACTGATGTCTGTTCCGGAATGGAGGTATCGCTTGGCGATGTTTCGGAAATCTGTGTTTCGATGACTGCTGTTTCGGTTACAGCACCTGCTGTGGTTCCTGTATTGTTTTTATTACCGTTTCCTGTTCCACAGGCACCGATAAAGATCAGTAAGATCAGTGTGACCAAAATCAGAAAACTCTTTTTCATTAATTACGAATGCCTCTTTTCCTGGTAAATAATTATTATATCAATATACTGTATAATCAGCAATTACCGGTATAAACGTAATTTAGTCTGTCACGGGCGATATCAGCCAGACGATATATCAGTCCCACATCTGTCGCTGCCCGGTCTGTCATATTGAAACGCGGGAAGAAACGGGAAATATGCAGCGGTATGTCCTTTCCGCCGCTAAGACCTGCGATCCAGCCGCTTATTTCCCGCATCTCGTTCTCGGTGTCATTTTCGCCTGGGATAATGAGAGTAGTAACCTCTACATGACAGTTTCCGGCTGCGCGCTCGATGAAACGCATCGTCTGTTCACGGCATCCTTTGAGTATGCCGGAGTAGAAGCTGTCTGTGAAACCCTTGAGATCAATGTTCATAGCGTCAATGTAAGGCAGGAGCTCATCCAGTACATGAAGTTCCGCCGTTCCGTTGGTGACCATGACATTATACAGCCCTCGTTCATGTACGAGCTTCGCAGTATCACGGACAAATTCGTATCCGATAAGAGGCTCGTTGTATGTGAATGCCACACCTATATTGCCTTTGTCCTTATATCTTTCAGCGGCATAGGCAAGATCTGCCGGGGTGATATGCTGTGCGCTGTCCGCAGCGTGTTTTGCCTGCTCAGACCATGAAATACCGTAGTTCTGGCAGAAAGGACAACGGAGATTGCAGCCATAGCTTCCCACCGATAATATCATACTGCCGGGGTGGAAATGCCGAAGCGGTTTCTTTTCGATCGGATCGAGCGCTGCCGAAGTGATGAGACCGTAATTGGAGGCGATTACTCTGCCGCTGCTGCAGGTACGCGCTCCGCAAAATCCGATAGCCCCTTCCTTAATCTCGCAATGCCTGAAGCATACATCACATTTTGCCATTATATTACCTCAATAATGCCGTACGACCTCGAATCGCTGGAGCTTGATTTTCTCGCCCGGGCGTATCCAGGCCTTGCGCATCGCTATATCTATCTGATCCTCCACACTGTCCACGCCTTCAAGGTCCGGCAGCAGGAGACCGCGTTTATAGCCGCTGGTGACTATGACACCGTAGCGTTTTACATCAAGCATATCTGGAGAAGCGATATCTTCCGGCTCACCAAGTACATCTACGTTCACTTCCAGAAGCGGCAGTTCGTCGGCAGTAATGGAATCGAAACGCGGATCCTGTGTCGAGGCGCTTATGGCATTCTGTATTATCTCTTCGGCAATGCTTCCTTTTGTGGGAGCTATGGTACCGATGCATCCGCGGAGCTGTCCCTGCTTGTGTATCGAAACAAAGGCTCCGGCACGCTTGTATATCATGTCATCGGGCAGTCCGTCCGGCACAGGTATTTTTTCACCGCGCACGATATAGCTTTCCAGTGAATTTATTGCAAGTTTTACATAAGCGTCTGAACGTTCCCGTTTTTCGGCAAGTTCTCTGTCGCGTTTTGAGATGAAAGGCTCAAGGAAATGCCTGTTTTCATCTGTGCCATCAGGATAAAATGTGCATATACCGTAGCCTACGCCGGTTATGCCCTCATGAGACAGCTGCTCGGCCTTTACTGCGATACCGTCCATAGCTCCGGCCATTATTACAAAGGAACGATGCCCGCACTCTGCGGCTTTGTCCAGAAAGTTCTCGTCGAATTCCAGAAGTTCTCCGAAAGCACCTCGCGACAGCACATTCATTATCCGCTCATCGTACTGCGGACCTTCCGGCGCGAAGCCATAAGGACCGTAATCCTGCAGTTTATGCGAAAGATCGCCGCTGGCGACATATACGGCATCCGTGTCTGTAACGCGAACAGCCTCCTGTATAAGCTGTCCCAGTCTGTAATGTTCGGTCAGCGGCAGACCGGAAAGCCCAATGCGTACTATCCTGCCGCCTGAATATTTCTGACGTATGAAATAAAGCGGGACCATAGTACCGTGGTCAAGCGAACCGTCTTTTCCGCCCAGCGTGCCGGCAGGGAAGCCCCTGTCTTCTGCAAGCCTGCAAATTGTCTGTGTGAGTGCTTCATCGTATTCCTCATCAAACCGCACATCGGGAGCACGGAAATCAGACAGCGAGCCGAACGCTCTGCTGCCCAGGGAAATGTGAAAATAATCCGTGTACATGGGAGCGTGTGGGCTTGAAATGATTATAGTGTCGGGTCTGAGCTCCGCTATCATCTCCGCAGTCTGTTCATAAGCTCGGGTTGTAGCTTCTATCTGCTTTTCACCGCCTCTGCCGACTTGTGGTACGATAAGCGGGGGATGAGGTACCGTAAATGCTGCCTTGATTGCCATGGGATACTCCTTTCTGTGTTAAGTTCCGTTAACTTCAATTATAGCATATATGAGGCTTTAAGTCAACAAAAACAATATGCGGGAAAATTATGCTTTTTGCTTTACATTATCTTTATTTTGTGGTATAATATTAATGTCTTTCCGGCAGGATGGCAAAAAGAAAGGAGATAAAAAATGCTTGAGCTTAAAAATATATCATTCGGAGCCGATAATGACGGCACTAAGGTGGAGATAGTCCGCGGCATAACGCTGACTATCCCCGACAACAAATTTGTAGTGATAACCGGTCCCAACGGCGGAGGAAAATCGACGCTTGCAAAGATAATCGCGGGTATAGTGAAAAATACCGAAGGAAGCATAATCCTCGACGGTGAAGATATTACAGACAAGAATATCACCGAACGTGCAAAACTTGGTATCGGTTTCGCGTTCCAGCAGCCTGTGAAGTTCAAAGGCCTTACAGTGCTCGACCTTCTGCGTATAGCGGCAGGAAAGCCTATAAAAATAGCGGAGGCCTGTGAATATCTGTCCGAAGTAGGCCTCTGCGCCAAGGATTATATCAATCGCGAGGTTAACGGTTCATTGTCCGGCGGTGAACTGAAACGAATTGAAATAGCGACGGTACTTGCGCGTGACGTAAAGCTTGCATTGTTCGATGAGCCCGAGGCCGGTATCGATCTTTGGAGCTTCAGTAACCTTGTACGCATATTTGAAAATATGAGGGCTGCGGAGAGCGGCAGAACAATAGTCGTTATCTCACATCAGGAGCGTATTCTGAATATTGCGGATGAAATAATAGTCCTTGCTGACGGTAAAATAGTAAAGCAGGGCGCCAAGGACGAAATACTGCCGGAGATCATAGGCACGAAATATGCGACCGATGTATGCCACAAGGTCACTGAAAGCGGAGTATGATGATTAATAATCCGTTCAGTATTATTTCAAAGGCTGTCGGATCTGGCATGGCAGATCCGCATCAAAATGAAAGGAGAAGCACCTTTGTTGGTGCAGATTATATAATATGCTTAAAATGGATCCTATTCAGCTCAATCTTCTTAAAGAGATAGCAGAGCTTCATGAAGTACCGGAAGGTGCGTATAACTTCAGGGCAAACGGTCAGTCGGTGGGCAGACAATCCACCGAGAATATCGAGATAACACCGAAATCCGATGTCAGCGGCATAGATATCCGCATAAAGCCCGGTACAAAGAACGAAAGCGTCCATATTCCCGTGGTACTCAGTGAAAGCGGCCTGAAGGAGACAGTGTACAATGACTTCTATGTAGGTGATGACTGTGATGTACTGATAGTCGCGGGATGCGGCATCGACAACTGCGGAAAACAGGACTCCGAGCATGACGGCATACATCGCTTCTTCATCGGAAAGAACAGTCGCGTCCGTTACGTTGAAAAGCATTACGGTTCCGGTGAAGGCACAGGCAAACGTATACTTGACCCTGTGACAGAGGTCCATATGGAAGACGGCAGCTCAATGGAAATGGAAATGGTCCAGATAAAGGGAGTGGATTCTACCCGCCGCACTACGATAGGTGAGCTTGGAAAGGACGCGAAGCTTGTGGTACATGAACGTCTGATGACTCATGGAGTTCAACAGGCTTACAGCGTTTACAAGATAGATCTGAACGGTGAGGGTTCCAGCGCCGATGTTGTATCGCGTTCTGTGGCGCGTGACGAATCTTATCAGAAGCTTGATATGTGCATCGTCGGAAAAGCTCCTTGCAGCGGACATACAGAATGTGATTCGATTATCATGGACAACGGACGCATACTCGCTGTACCGTCGCTTGAAGCTGATAACGTAGATGCTCAGCTCGTTCACGAAGCAGCCATAGGCAAGATAGCAGGTGAGCAGCTCGTTAAGCTCATGACTCTCGGTTTAACTGAATCTGAGGCCGAAGAGCAGATAATAAACGGGTTCCTCAAATAAGCAATAGATCCGGAAGTCACGCGGCTTCCGGATTTTTTTGAAAAAATGACCGAAAACTCTTGAAAAATGACATAAAATAGTTTATAATTATAATGAATAATTATAAACCATACCGTGGAAAAGGAGGATCGAAAATGAGCATATCCGATACACATAACGGTTTTGAAGAGATCGAAAAGAATGAAGACCTTACCTTTGCGCGGCTTGCACTGGCACTCGCTAATGACTATCAGAGCGTTTACTACCTTAATTCAGAGGACAACAGCTATGTGGAGTACGGTGCATCCGGTGTAGATAAGGAACTTATTGTCCTTTCCCATGGTAAGGATTTTTTCAGTGATACAAT
>JAEEJW010000212.1 GCA_016282095.1 Ruminiclostridium sp.
CGCAAGTACGGGAGCTGTCGCGGGTGCTGTCCACGCGAACGAACCGTTAACATTCGCCTCACCGCCGGAAAGCGTGCTGTCCGCAAGCGTTTGTCCGAATTTTATCGCGGAAGCTGTCGGAGCCGCTGTTATCGTCGGGGCTGCCCTGTCTATCGTGAATTCCACGCTTGCGGTCGCCGCACCTGCCGTAACCTTTGCGGTGTATGTTCCCGCTTCGGAGGGAGCGCCGTTGAGAGCAGTTGTTCCCTTGTAGTACGAGATCGGATAGCTGCCGGGGAATGCCGTAGTGTTGTAGTCGTTATTCAGCGTCGCTTCTTTCGGCGTACCGTCGTAAACGAGAGGGCCTGCCGGGGCGCTGATCGTCATTGTAAGGCCTGTTGTTGTATCACACGTTCCTTCGCCGGAGCAGGCCGCCGTTATAGTCGCGCCGCTTGCGGAGCAGGTGAAATCATGCACATGCGCACCGTTGTTGAATACCACTGTGTCCGAGGGAGCGCACGCCGCCGAAAGAGTTCCGTCGGTATTCCGGCTGACAGTTACCGTTATTACTTTAGCGGAGCCGTCATATATAATGCCGTTGTGCTTATACTTACCGTCTCCGAGAGATTCCGCGTCTTCCGGAATAACCTGCTTTATCGTGTATTCAATGCTGCTTCCCGCTTCATCAACGAAATAACTTATGGGGGCAAACGTCGCGGTCTGAGTCTGAGCATCACTTGAAACAGTCTGATATACATTTGCCCCGCAGTAAAGCTCGAACGCGTACTGTCGGCCAACCGGAAGATTATCCCCCGATATCTGCACCTTTAATGTTACCACTGCGGGGGCGGGCAGTTTAAGCACGGCGCCTTTACCGGATTCCTTTTCGATAATTTGATCCGTTTTGTCGGGGAAGAAGAACGACACGTCCGTTCCGTTATAGGCACCGGTAAATGTCACCGTAGTGTCCTGAACAAGCACCTGATCGGTGCTTATGCCTATCTTCGAGCCCGAGGCCGGAATACTTTCAACAGTGATCGCGGCACTGTTTATCAGCAGAACATTGTCAGCCTTACCGTCACCTGTGTTTCCGGAAATATCTATCTTTGTGCCGTTTGCGACAGAGAATGCTGCACCGACAGACTCGCCGGCGCTAAACACGCCGCCTCCCGACATATTGCAGGTTGCCGTATTGCCGCTTATCTCGCCGCCGGACATGGTGAACTTGTCGGAATTAAACACACCGCCGCCGACGTCTGCCTCGTTGCCGGATATTTTACCACCGGTCATAGTGAACTCGCCTTCGTAGTTATCCACGCCGCCGCCGTTAATTGCCTCGTTGCCGGATATTTCACCGCCGCCGCATCCTGTACTATTGTCGCTTGCCGTATTTCCGGATATTTTTCCGCCGGTCATGATGAACTCGCCGCTTGAGTTATATACACCGCCGCCCTCCTGCGCTCTGTTAGCGGTGATACTGCCGCTTTCCAGAGTCAGCGTACCCGAATTGAATATACCGCCGCCATTACCGGCTTCATTTCCGCCGGTGATCTTGCCGCCTGTGCCTGAATCCTTTATGGTAAGCGTCCCGGCATTCCGGATAATCTTTCCGTCGTCTTTCGCCGTCTCTGCGGCCTGTTCGTCGGTCATCTTGCTGTTATAGAGACCGCGGTCTATTGTATGACCATTAAGGTCGATAGTGATAGTCTTGTTCTCAGCTATGTCCAGGGCAGATTCACTCTCCAGCGCGGTAAAGTCTTCATCAAGTGTAAGCGTGCCCTTGTCTGCCGTATTGTTGATTAGCATCTGGAGCAGTGTGAAACTGCATTTCTTCTCTGCTCCCGGAAGCGTCGCCGTCACATCTGCGGTCGGTGTACCCGTGACCGTAAGCGTCTTGTCGTTATTGCTCAGGGTATAGGTAAAGCCCGCGGGCGCGTTGGTCACCGACGGGAAAGCATAGCCCGCCGCTGCTGTACAGATTATCGGTGCTATTGCGCCGGTCACATCATTCTGTGTGCCGTTGCCCGATGTTATGGACGAGTTGGCACCCGCAGTAAAAGACACGTCATAAGGCACGACCGCGGTAAGATAACCGTATCGGTGATTGCTGTACGATGCAGTCACCGTTGACCAGTCGGAAATCGCTGTGGCGCTTCCTTTTGTGATAAGCGTTTTGCCCTCACCGGCGGACATTTTATCAATTCTAAAAGCAGTTGCCTTGATGTAATAATCAAAAGTGCCTGCGGCTGAGGTAATACTACCGCCGTTTATTGTTATTGCTTTACCTTGAATACCATATCCAGCCATACCGTTCCCGCCATTGCCGCCCGTAACATTGACTGTACCGCCGTTTACGGTCATGGAACCATTACTCAAAAATATGCCCGGCCCACCGTATTCGTTTCCATTGCCGCCGGTCGCGGTAACCGTACCGCCGTTTACAATAAGGTCATCATATATACTAATGCCTGTACCGCCGACGACGTATGAATCATCACCGCCGACTGCTGTGAGAGAGCCTGAGTTGATCTGAACATGGTTGCAAACGATCCCGGAACCTGCGTATTTATTGATGGTGTGATTATCCGAGCCGATTGCATTGACCGATGCGTTGTCAACAACCAGCGTTCCATCAATATTAGAAGCAATGGCATAAACGGTACCTTTCACTGTAAGCGTACCGCCGCCGGTCACGGTCAGGGTTGTTTCTTTAATAGTTATCATTCCATTAATTGTTACTGTCTTGCCGCTCGCAATGGTAAGCCTCGTGTCACCTGTAACGTTTATATCATCGTTTATAGTCGTGTTCGTGGTATAGGATACGTCACCGCTCCAGGAGACTTCCGCTCCCGCAGTCACGCTGAACCCCACCATGCAGGATATGACTATGCATACCGACAGGAATACGCTTATTATTGGTCTTACCTTCTTCATATCTTACCGTCCTTTCGGGAACCGTATGTCATGCCCGCCGCAAACGGGCGCAATAATACTTCTAATAACAAATTTTACCACAAATCAAACTGTTTGTAAACATCGGAGAAACAATATCCCGATATTGAAAGCCCCGAAATGACATAATTCTCTGTTTTGCACAATTACGGCGGGAATTTTTATTCCGTTTGACCGTCCGCGGTTACAATAAGTGGTCAGAAGAGGAGCACAAGCTAATGTCCCGTTACCCGGTCAGCCTTCAGAGTCCGTGATCCTGCCGCAATCCCGAATGTCATCTTTTTTGTCTGTTAATCAGATCTTACAGGAATCCGCGTGATTATCAGCTTGCATGTACAATATGCCGGAAAGAAACCCACGTCTGTTTTGTACGGTATAGCCTAAAAATTTTGATTTTTTGTTGAGAAGTTATTGATTTTTTCCATTTTATGATATAATTAGATAAACAGAATTATTAGCCCGGAAACCGATACAGACTTTGCAGCTGTATGACACCCCAAAAAGCGCATATCCACCCATAAAACAATACCCCCCATTAAACAGACAGGGAGACGGATAATGTCGAAAGAAAACGCAAAGAAGCTCATAGAAGAGCTTCAGACAAATGAAGAACTCAAATCAAAGGTACAGGGCATCACCTACCCTGCGCAGCTGGTGAAAGCTGCCGCTGATGCCAGTTACGATGTCACAGCGGAGGAATTGACCGAAGTCGAAAAGGAATTCCGGACTGAACAGGCACGCAAGACCAGGCTTTCCGAAAATGAGCTTTTCGGCCTGTAAATGTATTGCAGCGCACCGCATACTACTCCGGAAGATCTTGCCGCATATATCCCCAGTCTTTCGTCAGAAACACCAAAAAACACATTTTGCTATTGCAATATTTGTTGATTTGTGTTATACTTAAGTTTATAAATTAAGTATCGATCATACCGGCATACAAAGGTTACCGTTCCGGAACAGTGCAGATATAAGTAAGGGGGAGACAATATGTCCAACAAAATAAGCATTGCCGCAATCATCATCTCAATAATCAGCCTGTGCAGTTCAGCAGTATGTTTGTTCTTTGCCCTTAATGCGGGCAGCGGAGCCGGAAAATCCGACGGCAGCTCCGGGATACAATACGTCATGTACGTCGGCACAAACGATAAGGACACATATCAGCGGGAACATACAAAAGAAGAATGTCACGCTATCGTTGACGATGTGTGCCTTAAATATTTCTCCGACGGTTATACGCTTCAGGAAGCCACAGGCGCGTGGACGGATGAAGAGAACAATATATCCCACGAATATACCCTTGTGTGCTATTTTGACAATGCGGACAGAGAAACCGTTTACAAGGCTGCAGATGACGTTATAGCGGCTTTGAATCAGAACTCTGTGCTTATAGAGCAGGACAACATAATCATTGATTTTTATTCAGGGAAATAACTTCAGGGCTTTTATGAAGGGGCTTGCAAAATAGTGGTTTTACTTTTACGGCGAGGTATTTCATGACATTACGGGAAATAGCATCGGAATATGGGCTGAACGACAACGAGCAGGGTATTTTCAGCGAATACACGATGAACCGCTTTGCGGAAGCCGAGGAGATCGGAGATCCGGATACTTCGTTTCTCGGTCTCTGGGAAAAAATAATACTCTACGCGGATATGTACGGAGCTGACAAAGCAATAAACGACAAGATATGCTCGAGCCGTCCGGTAAGCTTCAATTCTCCCGATGGGGTGAAAATAAAGATGTCCGGGTCAGATGCAGGAAGGATCCCGATAATATATGTCCGTGACACAGCGGATTTCGAGCAGCTGGTGACAAACATCGCCTACAAGGGAGTACGCCCCGATAATATCTCTGCAACAGGCGCGTCGTTTATACACGGAAAGTCCACACGATTCATAATTCTTTCCGCGAAGCCTTACAGCAATGTACCGGCTTCAGAACTCGGGCTTGACGATGAGGCAGACTGGCTTGAAAAGTCCATGCTCCTGCGGCAGAATCATGAGTGTACTCATTATTTCACGAAGCAGACCTACGGGATAACGAACAATATCCTGCATGACGAGATAATTGCAGACTTTATCGGGATATATGACACATTCGGCTTTTACAGAGCGGAATGGTTCCTGCGCTTCATGGGTATAATTGAAGGCAGCGGATGCCGGCTCATATTCTACACAAAAGACCTGCCGGAGAAGGTCCGCAAAGCGGTCTCGGCTCTCGCGGAGATCACTGCGGAAAATCTGGAGAACTGGTCGCATACCGACAGCTTCAGGGCCATGACAACGGCGGAACGGATAAAATATTTATGCAAAGCCGGATTTGAAGGAATGCTTCAGCTCACGGCATAACAATTCAATCTGAGAAAGAAGGGCAGAACATTGAAAACATCGACAGAAAACGGTACTTTCACTATATTTCTGGAAGGCAAGATACACGCCAACAATTCATTACAGTTTGAAAAAGAGATATTTGACGCATTAAAGAAATTCGACGGAGACAATATCATATTTGACGCTTCAAAGCTCACATATATATCAAGCGCCGGTCTGCGTATGCTGCTAAAGATACGGCAGGTAAAGAACAAGTCGATACGGGTGATCAATGCTTCTGACGATGTATATCAAGTATTCAACCTCACCGGATTTGTTGATATCCTGGAAGTGAGTAAGGGACGGTGAAGCATATCCGTAAAGATGCGCAATCAGTTCATTCATAGCAGACAGAACAGGCTGCACCTGATCGGGCGGATATGATGCGGGGATACAGCGAGCGGCTGCCGGAAAACAGGACTTAACCTCGGAACTCTCCGGAAAATACTCATAAATAATTGATATGCAAAGAAAGGTGATCGGATATGACCTATGTAATTGACAGGCGTTATCGTCTCCGCGGCTGAAAAAACAAACTCGGCGGAATTTTAGATAAAAAGACAAAAAAGTCAGATTTCTCGACAAGCCGTATTTCCTGCTTCTGATGAAATGCGACGGTGCCCACGATATCGACGCGGAAAGTCTGCATGAGTACCAGCAGGGATTTTGAGAGGGACGGTATCATACATCAGGCAGGGTTCCTTGAATTCCTCTCCGAAGAGCAGGAATATAAGCTCTACCCTACGGAGTACAAGTATTCGGTGCAATGGTCGATAACCGGTGCCTGCAACCTCAGATGCCGCCACTGCTTTATGTCCGCGCCTCAGTCAAAACACGGCGCTCCGACACATGAGCAGATAATAAAGATCGCCGACAGCCTTGCTGAGTGCGGAATATTCAATGTCGGGCTCACGGGCGGTGAACCGCTGATACGCGACGATTTTCCCGATATAATATCGGCGCTTTCCGAGCGCGGGATTAATATCACCACTATATACACAAATGGCTGGCTTTTCGATGAGAAACTGCTTGACGAGATAGAAAAACGCGGTCAGAAGCCTTCGTTCCAGCTGAGCTACGACGGCCTCGGGGCCCACGATTTCCTCCGCGGAGTCCAGGGCAGCGAGGAAAGAACGATAAATGCACTCCGACTGCTGCAGAAGCGCAGCATTCCCACAGCGATCTCGATGTGTGTACACAGAAAGAATTTGCACACCGTGCGTGAATCGGTCAAGTGGTTCGCCTCTCTCGGAGTAAGCAGCATAAAACTCGGTTCGATGATGGAGATAGGGGAATGGGCAAGGGCTGAAGTTGCTGAACTGCAGCTTTCAATGGAAGAAAACCTCGAGATGATCGAAAAGTATATCCCGCAGTATTTCGAGGACAACGCTCCCTTGTCGATAATGATGTCCGGCGCGTTCATATACTCACCTGGCGATGATCGTTGGGATATTTATTACAGGCGCGACTGTCCCGCGGACAAGGAGCAGAAAAGCCCGGCATGCGGAGTACTGCTTGAAAACTTCTATATCGGAGCGGACGGAATGGTATGTCCGTGCATGGGAATGGCGGACTGCACCTACGCGTCACATTTCCCGAATCTGTTCGATACACCGCTCAAGGACATAATCGCTCCCGATTCGGACTTCAACAGACTCTGCCGCACAACAGTGGCAGAAGTGCGTGACAAGAGCGGAAAATGCCGCGACTGTAAATTCATAGACCGCTGCGCCGGCGGCTGCCGCAATTCCGCAATTCTGCAGGGCGACAATTACTATGCTCCGGATGAGGAGAACTGCTATTTCTTTGAAAACGGCTGGGAGGAGCGGATCACAGCCGCAGCGCAGCCCGCGTTCGAGGAATATATCAAACGCTGTCCGCCGAAGAAAAAGGCCGGAGACAGCAAACAAAGCGATCCGATAAAGGATTGTCCGTAAATCAATCATTTCTTCTATAAAACGGCAATGACCGGAAGGAAGCAAGCTATGGGGATACTCGAAAGTAAAAAGGTACTTATCACCGGCATTTCCGGCGGCATCGGGCTTGCCTGCGGAAGGCTGTTCATTGCCGAAGGCGCGGAAGTCCTCGGTTCATACAGGACCAAGAAACCGGGAACCGGAATTCCCGGAGCGAAACTGTTCGCGCTTGACACCGCTGACCGTGACAGTATCACGAAAACAATCAAAGCGGAAATACGTGCGTTCGGCGGCATCGATGCCCTTGTCAACTGCATCGGCATAACCGCGCCGGAACCGCTGTTCGCGGCTTCTCCCACCAAGTGGGAAAACATCATTGAAACGAACCTGTTCTCGGCTATGAGGATAATGCAGAGCGCGATAGTTCCGCTTGTTTCCGGAAAAGGCGGCTCGATAGTCAACATAAGCTCGGTGTTCGGCATCAGAGGCGGCATCGGACAGTCGGGTTACTGCGCGTCTAAAGGTGCGCTTGACGCAATGACGAGAGCAGCCGCTTTAGAGCTTGCCGGAAAGAATATCCGCGTAAATACTGTAGCCCCGGGCTTCATCGAAACGGAAATGACAGCATCACTCAACGACAAATTCCGTGAGGAGAGCCTTGCGAAAATACCTATGAAGCGCTTCGGAAAGCCAGAAGAAGTTGCGGAACTGTGCGCTTTTCTTATAAGTGACAGAGCTGGATATATAACCGGGCAGTCGTTTGTTATAGACGGCGGACTGTCGGTTTAAAATACCGGCTCGCTGTCAGGCTGCTGCCGGGAACAGCCCGGATAGAAAATCCGGAAATTTTTTCATGTTTTTATTGCATTTTTTTCAAATTGTGATATAATCAATATATGACAAATAAACCGTGGAAAGATACTGTTCCACAGGAGATGTAAAAAATGAAAAGCGGTTTGATATTCACTAATGAAAACTGCATAGGATGTAATAAATGCGTTCGCATCTGCAGTTCTTTCGGTGCGAGCATATCCCACAACCGTCCGGATCACAGTTCCATACGCATTAATCCGGAACGTTGTATCAACTGCGGAGCCTGCATTGATGTATGCGGACACAGCGCAAGAGAGTATCACGATGATACCGAAGTTTTCTTCGCTGATCTGAAAAAAGGAGAACAGATATCTCTGCTTATCGCTCCGTCGTTTGAAGCCAAATATCCGGATGTGTACAGAAAAATTCTTGGTGCGCTGAAGTCACTCGGTGTGAAGCGTATGCTGCCTGTAGCGCTGGGTGCGGATATATGCACCTGGGGTTACCTGAAACTGATAAACGAAAAGGGATACACGGGCAGAATCTCCACCCCCTGCCCCGTTGTAGTTTCTTTTATCGAACGCTGGATGCCGGAGCTTATACCCAGTCTAATGCCGGTTAAAAGCCCGATGATGTGCGCCGCACGGTATTACCGTGACAAATTCGGCATCACCGATAAATTCGCGTTCATTGGTCCGTGTATTGCAAAGCGAATGGAAATGGATAAATATCCCGAGCTTGTGCAGTATAACATCACATTCCCCAAGCTGTTTGAATATGTAAACAAGCACGGCCTTGGAAACGAAGAGATGTCTGAGGATCTTGAAGCAGGGCTCGGCTCATATTATCCCGCCCCAGGCGGGCTTGCCGATAATATGAAATGGTTCCTGGGTGATGATACACCTGTTCGCGTGATTTCGGGAAAAACATACTTGTATGAACGTTTACTGCTGAAAAGGAAAAAAATTATAAGGGGCAAGCTGCCTTTTGTATTGTATGATGCCCTGAATTGCCGCGAAGGCTGTCTTGAGGGCACAGCAAGAACCGAAAACGCAGACAGGGAGAGCAAGGGTATCTCCGCCATAAACCTGATCAGAACAAAGAGCAAGCGTTCTTCTCCCGATTCACCGTGGTCTCCGGAGCTTTCCCCCGAACAGCGCCTTGCAAATCTGAACAGGCAGTTTGCCGACCTCGATCTTAACGACTATCTGACAGAGTTTGAAGACAGGAGCGCAACCTGCAGGATATCGTATCCTACTGAAGAAGAAGCCGATGTCATATACCGCTCAATGCACAAGGACGATGAAAACGCAAGGAATATCAACTGTTCTGCATGCGGATATGAGACTTGCCGTGAAATGATGATCGCGATACATAACGGTTTCAATACCCGCCACAACTGTGCTTACAGCGAGAAAGAGGAGACTATCTATCTCACAAAGATGTCTTTCAGCGACCAGCTCACCGGCGTTATGAACCGAAATGCATTTGAGAGAAAGCTTAACACGATGTTCGGGCACGGCGGCCATGTCGGACTTATACTTGCAGATGTGAACGGCCTTAAATATGCCAACGATCACGAGGGTCACGGAGCCGGAGACCGCCTTATCATCGAAACTGCACACGCACTTGCAAACGAATTCGGCGTTGAGAGAGTATTCCGTACCGGCGGCGACGAGTTTCTCGTCGTTCTGCAGGATTTTACTGAGGAGGAGCTTGAAAGTGATATAATGCTTGTGAAGGAATACCTTTCAAGTGTTAAAGTAAGTACCTCGATCGGTCTTGCCTTCGCCGAACACTTCAACGGCGATTTGGATGCGCTCCAGAAGATCGCCGATCAGAAAATGTACGAAGATAAAGAACGTTACTATAAAATGACAGGAAAGGTCCGCAGGACCTGATGATAAAGAAACAAGCCCATACAAACGGGCTTGTTTTTATTTTTTGCAAATGATATAAAATTGCGGTTTTACCTTCACACAAAAAACGCGGAGCCGGCGGCTCCGCGTTTTTGGTTCATAATCATTGCGCCTCCACGCTTACAAGATCGCTTGCGAAGACTTTCGTCCACTTTCCGTTGATGAGAGCCTTGACTGCGTAGGTGTAGGTCTGTCCGGGCTTTGTTCCGGTGATCTTCACAGCCGTGCCGGTAACTTCCGAAAGAGCCTTCAGCTTGCCGTCAACGTATCTGCAAACCTTGTACTTCTCAGCCCCTCCGACAGCCTTCCACTTCAGCGTAATGCTGCCGTTACCGCTCTGCGCGCTCACCACGGGCTTGTAAGCCGCATTGAAGCTGATCGTGTACGAATCCGCTATCTCGGACAGCTTTCCCGCAACTTTGTATCTTACCGTGAATTCATAGGTCGTACCGTTTTTCAGTCCCGTAATGTTCACGGAAGTCTTTGATGTCGTAGTGAGCTTTTTCAGCTTTCCGTTCTTTCTGACATAAACTGTGTAGCTTTCCGCATTCTCCGCAGGCTCCCACGCCAGACGGACTCCGGTCGCTGTCGGCTCCGCCGTGATGCCGTGCGAATGATCGTCGATCATTATCGTGTACTCCGGCGGATATGCGAATTTCAGCTTTGCGCTGCCGTCCTCGCCGATGACTCTGCTGCCGGCGAACCTGAGCTTTCCGGTCCTTGAATCGCGGTGGTACAGATTTGCATAAAGTCCGGCATTCTCCCTGCCGAGTCCGAGGGTTATGGTCTGCGCCTTTTTCGCATCGCCGTCCTCAGGAAGCTTTGCCAGCGTATTGATTATGTCTTCTGTTATGTCTATCTTCGCTACATATTCCTTATTGGTTATGTTATCGGAGACTATTACGTCCAGATGATCGCTGCGGATCACAGTACCGGTACCGGTGCTGCCGGTGCCTGTACTTACCGGCGGAACATATTCCGGTACAGTGTACACCGGTCTGCCGTAACCCCGTTTCGTCTCACCGCAGCGTGTGCATACACCGTTCACATATTCGTGTCCGAGCGCCCCGGTAGTATAGGTCGTTCTGCTGATGACCCCGCCGCATTCCGTGCATCTTACGACCTCGTCGTAAGAGCCGCCTGTCGTGCAGGTCGCTTCTACTTTGTTCTCGATCGTCTTTTTTCCGGGCGTATGTACATGGGTGAACGAAGGTATATCGGCAGTCTTCGTCTGCTTACTGAACGCGCTGTTCCCGAATACCGCCGTGTACAGCATCGAGCCGTTTTCCGTCTCCGTAGGCTGTCTCAGCACCACACAGGTCGTTCCGACGGTCTCTGTTTCGGTATGGGAATGGTTTCTTTCGCATATCATCGAAGCCGTGCAGGTACTGTTGTCGGGTGACCAGCTGTATACAGCCTCACCCCAGAGATGACCGAGCGGGTCTGTCGCAGTGTGTACGCTCGAAAGCACCGCACCGCATCTTGCACAGAGTATCACCTCATCGTAAGATCCGCCCTCGGTGCAGGTCGCTTCAACTACGTTCCTCCGCGTCGCGGCACCCTTCGTATGAGTGTGGTTTGCTCTGGTTATCTTCGCTGTTATTGTCGTGTTCTCATAGCATACCGCATCTGCTCCGCTGTATTCAGCTGTTGTGGTGACCGTTTCTCCTTCGGGGAGTTCCTTTTCCGGTTCAGACCATGTCCAGCCTGCGGGAGCATTGATATCCCCGACCTTTGCGATGGAATTGTCAACGTTCAGCGTAATATCGCTCTTGCCCGCAGGAGAGTCCGCCTTGGCCACTGTCACGCTGATGTCCGCGCTTGCTGCGCTGTAGTTGTCCGTCGTCGCTACAGACGCCGTTATTACCGCATTTCCTGTCCACAGCAGCGATACTGTCCTGCCGTTCAGCGAAATGACATCTGCGCCGCTCTTAAGAGTGAATACTACCGGCGCGTTGAAGCTTGCCGAGCAGCCGTCTATGAGGAAATCCGGGTCACCGTAAGTCTTGCTGTAAGACACTTTTCCGGGTGTTATCACGGCATCAGCCTTCGTGATCGTGAAGTTCACAGCAGCCGTTTCAAAAACGTGATCTCCGCCGTGGTTATCTTCGATCTTCACGGACGCAGTGCCGGCATTGATGTTATCGGAGTATGTCACAATGTATTCGGAGGCTGCAAGCTTCTGTCCGCTCTCGTCCTTTACCGTGACATTCGGACGCTTTTCGGTGCCGTCATATACCGTAGTTTCATATTCCAGTTCAAATGTCAGCTGATCATAGCCCTTGGCGGGGATATCAGCCTTCTTCTGCTGTTCGGTAAACGCCGTGTTTTCAAACGTTGCAGTATAGAGCTTCAGACCGTTCTTTTCCGCGGTGGATTCGGTGATCACCGACTCATTCGTGTTTACCGTCTCTGTCTCGATATGCGTGCTGTCGTGTGCGCATACACGCTTTGCGGTAACTGTGCTGTTGTCTGCCGCCCATGTATAGGTCGGCTCGCACCAGTCGTGGCCGAAGGCTTTGACAACGATCGTATTGCGGCTTATCTCCGCTTTGCAGACCGTGCAGCTAACTACTTCATCGTAGCTGCCGTCCGTCGTGCAGGTCGCCGCTGTCACGTTTTCTTCAACGGGTTCGCCGCGTTTGTGTCCGAGCGGTGCTACCGATCTCATTGTTCTGCTTATCAGCGTATCGCACACCTTGCAGTAAACCGTATCATACTCGATACCGCTTTCGGTGCAGGCAGCCGCGGTTGCAACCTCGGTAACCGTTTTTCCGGGCTTGTGTGTAGTGAGTTTCGGTATCGGAACCGTCTTTGTCTGCGTCGTGAACGCGGGATCCGCGAAGGTCGCGGTATATGTCTTTTCGCCCTCTGCCGCGCAGGTCGCGGTTCTGATCACCTTTCCGGTAACCTTCGACGATGTTACTGTTATCGGCGCAATTCC